>NZ_CP142362.1:3831996-4148204 GCF_035918395.1 Mycolicibacterium sp. ND9-15 | reverse complement strand
TCCTGATCTGCGGGTCGTTCTGCTGCAGCTGACCCGTCACGCCCGCAAGGCTTTTCGCCCAGGTCCGAATCGAGTCAGCGGTTTCGGCCTGCGAATCCAGCAGCGGCCCACTGTCATCGATCAAGCCGCGAGTCTGGTCGGAGACGGCGTTGGCTTCGGCGCTCACCTTTGCCGCGGAGTCCAGCAGCGACTGGAAGTCTGGGCCCGCCCCGTTGAATGCCTTGAACGACTCGTCGAGCAGATCGGCGATCCGATCTCCCGGGATGCTGCCGACGAGCCGGTTCAACCCCTCCAGCACCGGACCGATCTCTTGCGGAATTATCGTGTCGGCGACTGGAATTCGGGAGCCGTTTTGCAGATACGGACCGGAGTCGGTGCGCGGGCGCAGGTCGACGTACTGCTCACCGACGGCCGAGACGCTGCGCACCTCGGCTTGTAAATCCGCAGGGATCTTCGGCGAGGTGTCGAGCGACAACGTGGCCTCGGCCCCGTGCTCGGTCAACGTGACATCGGTGACCTTGCCGATCTGCACGCCGCGATAGGTGACGTTGCCGAAGCGGTAGAGCCCACCGGCGGCCGGCAACTCCATCTTCACGGTCAGCCGACCCAGGCCGAGCAGCGTCGGCACCTGCATGTAGACGAACAACATCACCGTCACACCCACGATCGAGGCAATCGTGAAGATGATGAGTTGGTTTCGTACGAAGCGGGTCAGCATCAGCCACCCCCTCCCGGTGTCGGTTGCGGTTCAGCCTGCGGTGCGGCCGAGGCAGGTGGTGCCGGCACATCCGCCCCGTACGGCCCCGCGAAAATCTGCGAGGACGTGGTCGTCACCCTCTGCGGCAGCCACGGCGCGGACGGTGGCGGCGGCGCGACCGGCAGCAACGGCCCCGTCGCCGCGGCGGTCGAAACCGCGCCGGTCGGAGGTGGTGCACCGTCGGCCGGAGGTGGCGTGGTCGGCGGCGGCGCGACCCCGAGCGACATCGGGCTGTAGGAGTAATTGAGGTAGTACGGATCCCCGGGGGCCGGGATCAGCCTGGCGTTCTCGTCGCCCCACCTGGTGCCGAGCAGCAGCGTTTTCTTGAGCCTCGGGTAGGTGAGATCGAAGATGGCGTAGAGGTTGATGTAGTCACCGCGGGTGATCCGGTCGGCAAAGGTCGGTCCGTAGGGGAACGCGGTCGCCCACAGCAGTGCGAGGTTCAGGTCGGGTCCGATGTCGGCAAGCGCGCCGAGCACCGGACCGAGGTTCTCGAGATCTTTCACCAGATCGTCGCCGGCGTCGTTGACCAGACCGGCGGCAGTGTCACCGAACTGGCCGAGCTTCTCCAGCGCGGTCGTCAGCCGTGGCCGTTCCTTGATCAGCACGTCCAACGCCGGGGGGATTTCCTTGAGCGCGCGATCGATGGTGTCGCGCTGACCGGCGAACGTGCCCGCGACGCGGTTGAGTTGCTGAATCGACGCGATGACGTTGTCACGTTGAGCGTCAAGAACTCCCACGAAGTTGTCCAGTCGGGTGAGCAGTTCGCGAATCTGAGGTTCCCGACCGTTCAGCGCGGTGTTGAAGTTGTGGATGACGTCGCCGATTTGGCCGAGTCCGCCGCCGTTGACCACGGTCGCCAGCGAGGACAAGGTGCGCTCGGTGGACGGATAGGTCGACGAGTCGTTCAGCGGGATCGTGGCTCCGGGTGCGAGTCGCCCCTCCGGCTTCTCGCCCAGTGGCGGGTTGAGGGCGAGGTGCATCGAGCCCAGCAGGCTCGTCTGGCCCACCGTAGCCACCGCGTTGGCGGGCACCGCCACATCGGGCTTGACCGAGATTTCGACGTCGGCATGCCAGTCGTCGACCGTCATCTTGCGGACGCTACCGACCACCACGTCGTCGATGAGCACCGGCGAGTTCGCCTCCAACGTCGCGACATTCGCGACCTGGACGTGGTACGTCTCAGCGCCCGGGCCACGACCGACCGCCCCGGGCAGCGGCAGCGAGTTCACGCCCTGAAATGAGCAGCCGGTCGGTAGCAGGGCCAGGGCGCACGCCGCCACCACCCATCGCTTCACGTGACCGCGGATCATGATGGCGGCGTCCCTTCCGCAGGCAACAGAGGTGCGTCGGGCGCCACCGGTGGCGGAGCGCCCGGGGCGGGCGATGGCGGGAGCAGCATGCCCTCCAGGGTCCGCGGTTGGGCGGGGATGTTGCTCAAGATGTTGGGCGGGCTGGGAATCGGCGCGCCGGGGAACAGCGCCGGCGACGGAGTTGCGGGCGCATCGTCGTCGGTTGTGTACAACCCAGGGGGCCCGGGAGGCTTGGGTCCCCAGCCCGGGGGCGGCGGCACATCACCGGCGCCGGTGTAGGCGGACACCGTCGGCGGCGGCTCGGGCGGGTCGCCCGGCCCTGTACCGCCCGGCGCAAGCTTGGGATCCGCGTAGATGATTCTGTCCGGGTTGACCGCCGGGCGCAGATACGCGTTGATCGGCAACGGAATGTTGTTGACGTTCAGCAGACGCAGCGCAGGGCCCAGGTACTGCGCGCACAACTTCGCGGTCTCGGGTGCGGTGACGTTCGCGACCGCGCCGACCATGCCGCAGATCATCTGGATCGGGTTGTTGAAGTTGACCAGCGAGAATGCGCCGGTCACCGAACCGCCGTTCGGGTAGTAGATGTTCTGGAAGTTCGCGATCGCGTTCGGCGTGATGTGCAGCACGTTCTCGAACGCCAATCGGTGGTCCACCAAAATCTGCGTGAGATCGGCCAGCCGCCCGATCTGCTCACTGGTCTGGGCCCGGCTCCCCGCGACGAAGCGCTGCACCTCCCCGATGGCCACCGACAGGTTGGACAGCGCCGCGTCCAGATCCGACCTGCTGTCGTCGAGGACGCTGGTCAAGGTCGCCAACCGGTTCTCGAACATCACAATCTGCTGCTTGCTGTCACGCAGCGCGGAGACGAACGTCTGTAGATTCTTGATGATGTCGACGATATTCCCGCTGCCTTCGGCGAAAATCCTTGCGACACCTGACAGTTGGGCCAGGGTCTGGCGTAGTTTGTCGCCGTTGCCGCCCATCGCGTTCGCCGCGCTGTCGATGAACCGGGATACCGAGGTGTCTGACACCCCCTTCTGCGGACCCAGTTCCGTTGACAGGCGCATCAACTGGGTCTTGACCTCATCCCACTCCACGGGGACGGCGGTCCGGTCGCTGGGGATGACCGCGCCGTCGCGCATTGTCAACCCGTCGCCGTTGCGATAGGCCGGGGTGAGTTGCACATACCGGGCAGCGACGAGGTTCTGTGCGACGATCACGGCTTTGGCATCGGCCGGGATCGGCACGCCCCGGTCGACCTGGAGGGTCATTTTCGTCTGGGTGCCTTCGGGCGTGATGGACTCGATCGTGCCGACCTGCACGCCGGACACCCGTACCTCGTCGCCGGGATAGATCGCCGTCGCCGTCGGGAAATAGGCGGTGATGGTGGTCGGCCCGAAGAACATCTGGCGCACCAGGAACGCCGCGCCGGCGACTAAACCGATGGCCAGCAATATCGCCGTGCCGGCCATCAGGCGCTTACGGGTTGCCATCATCGGGAAGGTCTCCTGGCTGAGGAATTCCGTTGCGGGGGAAGGGGAGTTCGGCTCGCGGGCCGGCCTGGTCCGGCGGTTGGCCGGCGTCCATGCCGCGCCGGAAACCGAACGCGTAGTCGAGGAACGGCTGCAGGATCTGGCCGAACACCAGGTTGGGCACCAGTGCGTTGTAGTAGGCGCCGTTGGCCACGATCTCGCCCTGCGTGAGGTAGTACTTGGCCGCGCCGGGCAACATCTTCGCGAGGTTGTCGCGGTTCTTCTCCAGCATCGCGACGACCGTGTTCAGGTGCTCTAACGCCGGTGCCAGCTCCTTCTCGTTGTCGGCGACCAGACCGGTCAGCTCCTGGGACACCGCCGATGTGGCGCGCAGCAGGCTGGTGATCGCGTAGCGGCGCTCGTTGAGCACGGCCAGCAGATCGTTGGAGTTGAGAATCAGCTCGTTGACCTGTCGGCTGCGCTCCGCGAAGATTCCGGTGACATCACCGGCGGTCCTGAGCAGTTCGGCGAGACTCTCGTTGCGGTTGTTGAGCGACTCGGACAACCGGGACAGCCCGTCGAAGGTCGGACCCAGTTGCGGCGCAACCTGATCGAGTGTGGCCGCCAGCGTGTCCAGCGACTGGTTGAGCGTGCCTGTGTCCGTCTCCGCCGTGTTGGTGGTCAGGTCACTGATCGCATCGGTCAGCGAGTACGGCGACGTCGTTCGCGACGTCGGGATCGGTTGGCTGCGGTCCAAGGTCCCGCTGCCGTCGGACTCGAGTGCCAGCACGCGCTCACCGAGCAGCGTGCCGGTTCGGATATGCGCGGTGGTGTCCGAGCCGAGCGCATACTTGCCGTTGATCGTGAAGCCGACCAGCGCATCGCCATTGACGAGTTCGACCGACGAGACCGAGCCCACCTTGATACCGGACACGGTGACGTCGTTACCGACGGTGACGCCGCCGGCCTCGGTGAACAAGGCCTCATACCGCAGCGCGGTCGCCCACGAGACGAGGCGTTCGGGCTGCAGGCCGATCGTGATGACAAGGATGATGAGGACGACGCCGATGAAGCCTGCCCTCATCAGCTGCGCTCCGCGGTACTTGAGCATTACTCGTCCACGCACCTTCCCGTTTCTTGCCGGATCCACGGGAATACCACGGTGCGGCCCTCGAGGTCGCTTGCCCGGAAGGAGACACCGCAGATGTAGTACGGGAAGAACGCCCCGTAGGAGCCGACGCGCGCCAACTTGCGGTAGATCTCGGGGAGCCGCTGAATCGTCGCGTCGAGACGTTCCAGGTCGGTGTCGACCAACGGGGCCAGCCGGGCCAGCTGATCAACGGTATTGTTCAGCGGTGCCCGCCCCCGGCTGAGGAGGTCTGCCAGCGACGTCGTCCCGTTGTCCAGGGACTCGATCGCGGTGCCGATCGGGTCGCGGTCGGCGGACAGCCCCTCGATGAGCTGGCTGAGCTTGTCGACGGCGCCGGAGAACTCGTCACCGTCTTTGGACAGCGTGTCGAGCGTTGCGCGCAAGCTCTCGATCAACTGCTCGACGACCTGGCTGTTGTCGGCGAGCGCGTTGGTGAACGATGACGACTTCGACAGCAGCGATTCCAGGGTGCCGCCCTGTCCCTGCAGGATCTGGATCAGCGAGCTGGTGAGACCGTTGACGTCCTCCGGATTGAGGCCCTGAATAACCGGTTTCAGGCCGCCGAGCAACAAGTCGAGGTCGAGTGCGGGCGCTGTCCGGTCCGCCGGGATCTGGGCGCCGACCGGCAGGATCCTCGCGGAGTCGGGGGTGTCGATCAGTTCCAGGTAGCGGTCACCGACCAGGTTGAGATAGCGGATCGCGGCTTTGGTGCCGGTCGTCAACCTGGTGTTGCGGTCCGCATCGAATTTGACCAGTACCTTCCTGTCCGCCTGCAGCGACACGTCCTTGACCGTGCCGACCCGGATGCCCGCGATCCGAACGCTGTCGCCGGCCTTCAGCCGCGACGCGTCGACGAAGACGGCCGAATATCCGTCCGTCGAACCGGTTCTCGACTCGCTGAACACGACGAACAGGAAGGCGGTCAGCACCGCCATCACCAACCCGAAGATGCTGAACTTGATCAGCGTGCCCGTTGAGCGCGTCATCCCGGCATCCCAATCTGCGAGGAGTTGCGCGGTGGTCCGTCGAGAGGGCCGAACAACCAGTTCTTGAGGCCCTCGGAGTTCAGCAGGATGCCGGCATTCCCATAGCGGTTCGGGTCGCTGCCGACGTCACCGACGATCATCGGCGGCACGAATTCCGGCTTCATCTCCGGAAGGCCCAGTGCCTCGCAGAAGTCTTTGCCACCGCTCGTTGCGGCGACCTTCGGCAGGTCGCCCGGATAACGGTAGCGTTCCACGCCCATTGTCAGACCGGCACTGACGATGATCCCAGAGTATTGCGGCCCGGATTTCGAGAACGGCACCAGGCCGCCGATGCCGCACCACAGCGACTCCTTGTAACTCTCGAGCATGTCGAGGGTGGGCACCAGTACGTGTGTGACGTCGGTGAGCGCCCGCCGGTTCCCGCCGATCACCTCGTTGCCGATGTCGGCCAATCCGATTGCGCTGAGCAAGAACTCGTCGAGATTGTGCTGCTGGTCGACGATCGAGTTGCTGACCTGCGTCGTGCTTTGGATCGTCGACATCAGATCCGGCGCCGCCTCGCCGTAGGCGGCAAACGTCGGCACCGCGACCTCGATGTCATGCGCGAGATTCGGCAGGCTCGGTTCGATTTTCGCCAGCAGCGCGTTGAAGTCCTCGAGGGTCTGGCCGAACTGCTCACCGCGGCCGTTGAAGGCGGACGCGATCGCGCCGAGCGTCTGGTTGAGTTTCGCAGGGTCGATCTTGTCCAGCACCGCAACCAGTTGCTGGAAAACGGTGTTGATCTCGACGGTGACGTGCTGGCTCTGGATGACCTGGCCCGAGCGCAGGCGTTCTGCCGACGGGTCTTTCGGTGCGTTCATCTGGACGAACTTCGCGCCGAAAACTGTCGTCGAGGTGATGTCGACGTCCACATTGCCGGGAATCAGCTTCAGGGCGGACCGATCCATCGCCAGATGAAGCGCCGCGGTGCCGTCCGGTCGCTCCTCGATCTTCTCGACCTGACCCACCTGGACCCCGCGCATCTTGACCTTGGCCTCGGGGTTCATCACCAGGCCGGCGCGATCCGAAATCACAGTCACCGGAACGGTATCGGCCCAGTCGCCCCGAAACAGGCTGACGGCCAGAGCGATGATCAGGCCGATGGCCACGATCAAGCCCAGGCCCGTCAGGGGGCGAACGACACTGCTCTTCATCGGCGCGACCTTATCCCGACAGGTTGAAGTTGCCGTTGGAACCGTAGATGGACAGCGATACCAGCAGGGTGACCGACACGACGACCACCAGTGAGGTGCGCACCGCGTTGCCGACCGCCACACCCACACCGGAGGGCCCGCCCGAGGCGAAGTAGCCGAAGTAGGTGTGGATCAACAAGATTGTGATCGCCATCAGCACCGCCTGAAGAAACGACCACAACAAGTCGATCGGATTCAAGAAGGTGTCGAAGTAATGGTCATACAGCCCCCCGGACTGGCCGAACAACACCACCGTGGTGAACTGGCTGGCCACAAACGACAAGATCACCGCGATCGAATACAACGGCGTGATCGCCACCATGCCCGCCACGATGCGCGTGGAGACCAGATACTCCACCGGCCGAATCGCCATCGACTCCAACGCATCGATCTCCTCGTTGATCCGCATCGCACCCAACTGCGCGGTCACCCCGGCGCCAAACGTGGCCGCCAACCCGATCCCGGCCACCACCGGTGCGGCGATGCGCACATTGATGAACGCCGCCAAAAACCCCGTCAACGCCTCGATACCGATATCGCCCAACGACGAATACCCCTGCACCGCCAACGTGCCACCAGCGGCCAGCGTCAAGAAACCGACGATCGCCACCGTGCCGCCGATCATCGCCAGCGTGCCCGCCCCCATGGAGATCTCGGCGATCAACCGCACGATCTCCTTGCGGAAGTGCACCGCCGCATGCGGCACCCCGGCCAAGGCGCGCACATAGAACAGCATGTGATCGCCGATACGACCCAAAAAGTCCACCGGCCGGCGCATACCGTGGGTCAGGCGCGGATACGTGCTGCGAAGAATTTGAACTGTGCCCATCGACCAACCCGCCCTAGCCCGTCGTCATCCGGATACCGATGGCCGTGACGACCACGTTGATCACGAACAACGCCATGAACGCATACACCACCGTCTCGTTGACCGCGTTACCCACCGCCTTGGCTCCACCCCCGGTGATCGTCAACCCCCGAAAACAGGCCACCAGCCCGGCGATCAACCCGAACAGCGCCGCCTTCACGCACGAGATGATCACCTCGGGCACCCCCGTCAACAGCGTGATCCCCGCCGCGAACGCGCCCGGGTTCACATCCTGAATGAACACCGAAAACGTGTAACCACCCAGGATCCCGATGATCACCACCAAGCTGTTGAGCAACAACGCCACCAGCCCTGAGGCCAGCATCCGAGGCGTCACCAACCGCTGCACCGGGTTGATGCCCAGCACCTCCATCGCGTCGATCTCCTCGCGGATCGTGCGCGACCCCAGATCAGCACACATCGCCGTGGCCCCCGCCCCGGCCACGATCAACACCGTCACGATCGGACCCACCTGCGTCACCGCACCGAACGCCGCACCCGCACCGCTCAGATCGGCAGCCCCCAACTCCCGCAACAAGATGTTGAGCGTGAAACTGACCAACACCGTGAACGGAATCGCGACCAACAATGTCGGCGCCAACGACACCCGCGCAATGAACCAGCACTGCTCCAAAAACTCACGCCACTGAAACGGCCGACGAAACACAAACCGCACCGCATCCGCCGACATCGCGAACAACGCCCCGACGGCCTGCATCGGACCCGCCAAATTCCGCAACGGCGGCAGACCCGCAGACCACCGCTCCGGCCCGCTACCTTGCGCCATTGCCGTCTCCTTCCAGGATGGTCACCGCCGCCACCGCGGTTGGCCCGCCAATGTTATGGGCAAGGCCGATCCGCGCACCGTCCACCTGGTTCACGGCTTCGCCGCGAAGCTGTGCGAACAACTCGACGCACTGCGCGACGCCGGTCGCGCCGGGCGGATGCCCCTTGGCCTTCAGCCCTCCGCTCGGGTTCACGGGCAACCCTCCGCCGATGGTCGTCACTTCCGCTTCGACGAGTTTGTGGCCCCCGAACCTCTCGGCGAATCCGAGATCTTCATAGCTGATCAATTCGATCCCCGTGAAGAAATCGTGAACTTCTGCCACATGAACATCGCCAGGAACAAGACTGGCCATCTCAAACGCCTGCTTGGCGGCCCGCACCGTCGCGGGCATCGTGGTCATGTCCGCTTTGTGTTGATGCATCACGGAGTCGAGGCCCAGTCCCACTCCACGAATCCACACCGGCCGGTTCGTGAATCGGTCCACGACGTCTTCCGCGGCGAGCACCAGGGCGGCGGCGCCATCGCTCTGCGGGGCGCAGTCGTAAAGCCGGAACGGGGTGACGACGATCGGCGCTTGCAGCGCCTGTTCCATCGTGATCTCGAATCGCAGCCGCGCCTTGGGATTGTTAGCGCCGTGCCGGTGGTTTTTCACGGCGACCATGGCGAGGTGCTCTTCGGTCGCCGGCGACTCGTGCAGGTAACGACGGACGTGCAACGCGAATCCGGCGGGCGAGACCACGCCGAGTGGGTAGTCCCAGGCCATGTCCCGGGCCATCGCCTCCCACTCCCACAGCATGTCTCGTGACGTGGTGTCGCGAAGTTTGTCGGCGCCCATGACCAGCGCGACGTCGAACGCCCCGGAGGCGACACCGAACAGTGCGTTGCGGATCGCGTCGTTGCCTGTGGCGCAGGAATTTTCGATGCGGGTCACCGGCAGCTCGGGCAGCCCGAGCATGTCGGCCAAGATGCCTGACGGGAAACCGTCGGCGGTGCCCATCGCGCCGAACCAGGCGGCCTGCAGGTCCGACTTCTTCAGGCCCTTGTCGACGCCGGCCGCGCAGTCGGCGAACGCCATCGGCAGCAGATCCTTGAGCCCAAGTGCGAAATGCTCACCGAACGCGGTCATTCCGGCGCCGACGATCGCGACTCGTCTCATGCCGCCGCCGATTCCGGCTCGAACATGTAGCCGTAGTCGGGGACCCCGGACCGCATGGCCACGCGGCGCAGCGCCAACCGGCCGCGGGTACCGATGTGGACCGATCCCGGTTCAGCGCCCGTCACCTTCACCAGCGCCCGCACGCCGACTCCGTCGAGTTCTACGATCACCAGCGAGTAGGGCGACCGCAGGCCGGGTACCGGGATGTGCACGGTCGTCTCGGTATAGACGGTTCCGGTGCGCGGCAACGGAATCAATTCGTAACCGGTCGACAGGGCGCCGCTGTCGGCCAACCGGTAGCGGGGCGGGAAGTCCAGCTCTTCGGAGTCGGGGTGTCTTCCAGCCTCCCAGCGCACCTTCGCTTCGAAGGCCCGCTCATAGGCGGCGAGCGAAATCGGAATCTCGGCCTCAGCGACGACCGTTCCCTCGGGCTGGGGACGCGCGGGCGGCTCGCGCCGGTGCAACTCGGCGACACCGCCGATGACCGTCATCCCCGACAGGCTCGCCTGTTCGACGGCGACCAGCGGGCCCGTCGAGTGCCGTTCGGACATGCCGGCCAACGCGAACAAGCTGGCACTCGCGCCGGTGGTGGGAAGCGGGGGTGAACTTCCGATCGTCAGCTCGGCCGCCCATGCCGGGTCGACGCCCGCAACCGCGACTGGGGTGTCGAGCCAGGCCGCTTCCAGCGAGGCGATGAGCCCGCGTTCGTGCAGGAGCCGAGGGTCGCCGTAATCGTGTACATCCCCGGTCGCCTTACGCGTGCGCACCGGCAGGCTGCGCGCCACGCGGGCCGCGGTACGCACCTGCAGTCCGCGCTCCGCGGTGAGAATCGCGGCCGCCCCGGCCGGGTTCACATCGGTGCCGATGATCAGCGTCCGCGGACGCGCCGAACTGATCGCGTCGAGCGTCGCGGGCGCACCGCCGAGGCGTTCGTCGACCTCGAGCTCCGGGTCGAGACCGAGCCCAGCCAGCAGCACCGCCGCGTTGCTGCTGTCCAGCAACGGCAGATCACGGCTGACCAACACCACCCGCTCAACGGCCCCGCTGGGGATCAGCGCCGCCCGCCCCGCCTCGACGGCCAGGGTGATTGCGTCCTCGTCGTCGCCGGGCACGCGTAGTCGAGGCGCGCCCCAACACGGCAGGTATGTGCCGATCGAGGCGACGTAAGGCATGGACTGTCTTTCGACTAGGTGACGGCGCCGGCCGTCTTGAGCTCGATGATGCGATCCCAATCCAAGCCGAGTTCCAGCAATATTTCGTCAGTTTGCTCGGCGAATCCGGGCGCGGGGCCGGTTTGGGGCGCGCTGACATCAAACTGGACCGGGTTGGCGACCAGTTCGAGCTCCCCCGCCTGTACCAGGTACTCGTTGGCCCGGATCTGCGCGTCCTCCACGGCCTGCAGGGTGTCCTGCACCGGAGCCCATGGCCCGAGCAGCGTCGCGAACCGCTCGCTCCACTCCGCGAGCGGACGCTTCGACATCGTCTCGGAGAGAATTTCCGCCGCCGCCTCGGTGTTCTCCGCGATCGATTCCACGGTGGCGAAGCGCGGATCGTCGGCGAGTTCGTCGAGACCCATGTGCTTACAGACGTCGGCCCAGAACTTGGTGGGCTGCATCATCACGAATGAGATGTAGCGGTCGTCGGCGGTCGGGTACAGCCCGACGAGCGGGTTGATCGGCGACCCGTGCACCCCCGGCGGGAAAGCCTCCATGCGCTGTCCCAGGTGTTTGGTCAGTGCGACCGTGTGCCCGAGCGACCACAGCCCGCTACCGAGCAGGGAGACGTCGACCACCGACGGCTCGCCGGTGCGCTCACGCTTCAGCAGTGCCGCGGCGATCCCGCCGGCCAGATTCGTGCCCGAGATCGTGTCGCCGTAGGCCGGCCCCGGCGGTCCGACCATGCCCGCCGTACCGGGCGGCGTGATCGTCGCCGCGGTGCCCGCCCGGCACCAGAACGCGGTCATGTCGTAACCGCCCTTGACCGATTCCTCGCCGCGGGGGCCGAGCGCGCTGCCCCTGGCGTAGATGATGGCGGGGTTCACCGCCCGGATGTCGTCGACGTCGATACCGAACCGCTGCCGGTGCCCCGGCAGGAAACTGGTCAGGAAGACGTCTGCGCGGCGGGCGAGTTCCCTCAGCACCTCGTTTCCTTCGGGCACCGACATGTCCAGGCCGATGCTGCGCTTGCCCCGGTTGGCGTGCTCGATGTTGGGGTTGGGGTCGCCTTCGACGCGCAGCAGCCCGGTCTGCCGCAGCCCGCGCTGTGGATCCCCGGTCACCGCGTGCTCGACCTTGACGACGTCGGCGCCCCACTCCCGCAGCACCGCGCCCGCCGACGGGACGAACCCGTACATCGCAACTTCGAGGACCCGGATACCGTCAAGCGGCCTGCTCATGTTCGTCTCTCCCCTGCCTGTCGGCGCTTTCTCCTCTTCGCGCAAGCGCTCATCGGCGTGGACCCCACTCGGCGCAAGCGCTCATCGCCTCAACCCACGACCGTTGCGAACGTCTTCGACTCCAGGAACTCCTCGAGGCCGGCCGTGCCCATCTCGCGCCCGATGCCGGACTGCTTGTATCCGCCGAACGGACTGTCAGGACTGAAATAGTTGCCGCCGTTGATGGAGAACGTGCCCGTGCGGATGCGTCGCGCAAGCGCCAGCGCGCGCTCCTGACTGCCGAACACGGCCCCCGACAGTCCGTAGATGGAGTTGTTGGCGATCCGGACCGCATCGTCGTCATCGTCATAGGCGATCACCACGAGCACGGGCCCGAACACCTCCTCCTGCGCGATCTCGCTGTCCGGATCGACATCGGTCAGCAGCGTCGGCGTATAGAAGTAGCCGGGGTCGACCTTCTCGCCGCCGGTCACCAGTGTCGCGCCGGCCTCGATCGCGCGCTGGACCATCCCGTCGACCTTGTCGCGCTGCTTCTTGCTGATCAGCGGCCCCATGTAGGTGCCTTCCGCGGCCGGATCGCCGTAGCGCACCAGACCGAAGTTGTTTCTGACCAGCTCGACGATCTCGTCGTGGTGCTTGCGGGGCACCAGCAGCCGCGATGTCAGCGCGCAGCCCTGTCCGGCGTGGGTGACCATGCTGAACGCGCTGAACAGCGCGGCGGTGGTGAAGTCGGCGTCGTCGAGCACGATCGCCGCCGACTTGCCGCCCAGTTCCAGGAAGACCTTCTTCAGGGTTTCGCTGGCCGCCGCCATGATCCGGCGCCCGGTCGGCGTCGAACCGGTGAACGTCACCATGTCCACCTGAGGGCTCGTGGTCAGCGCGGCGCCGACCTCGGGGTCGGCCCCGCTGAGCACATTCACCACCCCCGCGGGGATGTCGGTGTGGTTGGCGATCAGCTCGCCCAGCGCGAGCGTGATCAGCGGGGTGTCCGGCGCCGATTTCAGGATCAGGGTGCAGCCGGCGGCCAGTGCGGGCGCCAGCTTCGCGAGCGCGAGCTGATTGGGGTAGTTGTAGGCGATGATCGCCGCCACCACTCCTGCGGCTTCCTTCTCCACCCAGCGGTGGTGCTGCATGCCGCGGCTCTCGATGTTGCCGAGGTCCTCGGTCATCGGGTAGCTCTTGAGCAGCTCGGCGTAATACCGCACGATCTCTATCGGGCTGTCCAGCTGCGCGCCCTGGCAGAGCGCTTCGGTGGCGCCGACCTCGGCGACAGTCAACGCGGCAAGCTCGTTGCGGTGCTCGACCAGCGCCCGGTGGAACTGCTCGAGACACCTGATGCGCAGGCCGGTGTTGGTCGACCAGTCGGTCTCGTCGAACGCGCGGCGCGCCGCGGCCACGGCGGCCTCGGCGTCGTCGACCGTGGCGTCCGGCGCGTAGCCGAGCACCTCGCCGGTGGCGGGGTTGACGGAAGGAAACGTCCGGGAGGTCTCGAGCAGTTGTCCGTCGATCAGCAACCGGCGATCGACGCCGATGGTTCCGGCTGAAGTCTGTCGGCCCGAGAAGGTGGTCGCTTCCCGCATCATCCTCCTCAGTGGCAATGCGATTTTGTCGTCTGTGATGGAAACTTCATTCTCATCACCGGCGAATCATACATTCGCACAGAGAGAACTCAAGGCAATGATCGGGATCGCCCCCTGCCTGCGGATAACCGTGCGACAATCGGGCTTCTGACGTCTCACCATTGCGAATCGCCGGCCTCCCGTGTCTTGCGGAGTTGCAACAGGCGAGAGTACGGTTCTCATAATCGAAAGGACGATTCTTGATGGCGTCGCGCACGCGTGCGGGTATCGCCCGCCCGAAGGGCAGGTTGAGCAAGATGACCGAGGGCCAGGCGGAGGCATGAAGAACGCCGTCGTGACCGGAGGCGGTTCCGGGATCGGTCAGGCCGTCGCGCACCGTTTGCGCGCCGACGGTATGCACGTCGCCACCCTCGACATCAACTCCTCGGACGCCGACTTCGCCTACACCGCCGACGTGACCGACCGCGCTCAGGTCGACGAGGCGCTCAACGCCATCCGCGCGCAACTGGGTCCGGTCACCGTTCTCGTGAACGCCGCCGGGCTCGAGAAGTTCAAGCGGTTCGCGGATTTGAAGTTCGACGACTGGCAGCGGGTCATCGACGTCAACCTCAACGGAGTCTTCCACTGCATCCAGGCTGTGCTGCCCGACATGATCGAGGCCGGCTGGGGTCGGATCGTGAACATCTCGTCGTCCAGCACCCATTCCGGGCAGCCGTATATGGCGCCCTATGTGGCGGCCAAGTCAGCGGTCAATGGGCTCACCAAGTCCCTTGCCCTGGAGTACGGACCCAGCGGCATCACGGTCAACGCGGTGCCGCCGGGCTTCATCGACACCCCGATGCTTCGTAAGTCCGAGGAACGCGGCTATCTGGTGGTGCAACAGAACATCGACACGACACCGGTGCGCCGCATCGGCAAGCCCGAAGACATCGCTGCCGCCTGCGCGTTCCTCGTCTCCGAGGAGGCCGGGTACATCACCGGACAGATCTTGGGCGTCAACGGCGGCCGAAACACGTAGTGGCGACAAGTGATAAGGAAAGGATCTTCAGTGGGACGCGTACAGGGAAAGGTCGCATTCGTCACCGGCGCGGCGCGCGGGCAGGGACGGAGCCATGCGGTACGGCTGGCTGAGGAGGGCGCCGACATCATCGCAGTCGACCTCTGCGAGAACATCGACACCATCGGCTACCCGATGGCCACGTCCGAAGATCTCGAAGAGACCGCGGCGTTCATCGAGAAGACCGGCCAGCGCGTGGTCACCGCGAAAGCGGACGTGCGCGAGGCCTCCCAGCTGAGGGCCGCGCTCGAAGACGGTATCGCCCAACTCGGCGGGCTCGACATCGTCGTCGCGCAGGCCGGCGTCGCGGGGATGAAAGGCCAACCGCCCCTTCAGGCTTGGATCGACGTCATCAACACCAACCTGATCGGAACGATCAACGCGATCCAGGTGTCGCTGCTGCACCTCAAGGAGGGTGCGTCGATCATCGCGACCGGGTCCACCGCGGCGCTGATGGACACCCACCAGAAGAACGACCCGGGCAACGACCCCGGCGGCATGGCCTACGTGCACTCAAAGCGGGCGCTGTCGGCCTACGTGCACGACCTCGCCACCGAGCTCGCGCCGCGCGGCATCCGGGCCAACGTCGTGCATCCCACCAACTGCAACACCAACATGCTGCAGAGCGAGCCGATGTACCGCTCGTTCCGGCCCGACCTCGAGAAGCCGGAGCTCAAGGACGCCGAGCCGGTGTTCTACGTACAGCAGGCCATGAAGGTGCCGTGGGTCGAGCCCGAGGACATCAGCAATGCGGTGCTCTGGTTGGCCTCCGACGAGGCTCGCTTCGTCACCGGTGCGCAGTTGCGCGTCGACGCGGGTGGCTACCTCAAGTGGTACGACTACCACAACTAGGCGGAAGGAGTTGCGACGGTGAAGGTTTCGGTGGACCAATCACGCTGCCAGGGGCACACCCTGTGCGCGATGATCGCACCCGATTCGTTCGTCCTCGACGACGTCGACGGCCACTCGTCACCAGTGAACGAAGTGGTGCCCGCCGACCAGGAGGACCTGGTGAGAGAGGCTGCGCACTCATGCCCGGAACAGGCCATCATCATCGAATGAGACGGGCCGCGTAGGCCACCGAAATGCAATAGGAGACACGCAGTGACCATCGACAGCGGTGAGCCGCTCGCGCGAACAGCCGACAGCGATCTCGAGACAGACCGCAAGAGAAACCGGTACCACTTCGACCGGCACACCCCGGAGTACCGGCTGCAGTTCGAGAAGATCACCGAGGAGATGCACACCAGGTGCCCGCTGGCGTGGACCGACACCTACAACGGGCACTGGGTCGCCGCTGGTAGCAAAGAGGTGTTCGAGCTGGCCCGCTGCCCCGCCGTGTCGAACCATCACGACATCACCGGCGAAACGCCCTTCCAAGGCATCACGATCCCGAAGGCCAGCCGCGCCACCGTCGTTCGCGGCGGCATCCTGGAGATGGACGAACCCGAGCACAGCGCCTACCGCGGCGCGCTGAACCCCTACCTGTCGCCCGCGGCGATCAAACGCTGGGAACCGTTCGTCGACGAGATCACCCGCGCCGCACTCGATGAGCACATCGAGTCGGGACGCATCGATTTCGTCGAACACCTCGCGAATGTGGTTCCCGCGGTGTTCACGCTGGCGATGATGGGCATCGAACTCAAGAAGTGGAACGTCTACAGCGAGCCCACGCACGCCTCGGTGTACACGCCGGAGCACTCACCCGAACGCGAGAAGATCAACGAGCAGCACCGCGAAATGGGCATCGACATCATCAACAACATGATGGAGATCCGGGAGAATCCGCGGCCCGGGCTGGTGAACGCGCTGCTGCAGTTGCGGATCGACGGCGAGCCCGCACCCGACATCGAGATCCTCGGCAACCTGGGCCTGGTCATCGGTGGCGGTTTCGACACCACCACCGCGCTGACCGCGCACGCACTGGAATGGCTCGGCGAGCACCCCGATGAACGGGAACGGCTCAGCCGAGAGCGTGACACCCTGTTGCAGCCCGCCACCGAGGAGTTCCTGCGTTTCTTCACTCCGGCGCCCGGCGACGGCCGGACCTTCGCCGAGGATGTCGAGGTGGAGGGCCAACAGTTCAAGCGATTCGAGCGACTCTGGCTCTCGTGGGCCATGGCCAACCGTGATCCGTCGGTGTTCGAGAAGCCGAACGACGTCATTCTCGATCGCAAGGGCAACCGGCACTTCAGTTTCGGCATCGGTGTGCACCGTTGCGTTGGGTCCAACGTGGCGCGGACGGTATTCAAGTCGATGCTGACCGCCGTGCTGGACCGGATGCCCGACTACGTGTGCGATCCCGAAGGCACCATCCATTACGACACGATCGGGGTGATCCAGGGCATGCGTAACCTGCCCGCCACGTTCACTCCCAGCAAGCCGTTAGGTCCCGGCCTCGACGAGACTTTGGAGAAGCTGCAGCGCATCTGCAACCAACAGGAACTGGCCCGGCCGATCACCGAGCGCAAAGAAGCGGCCGTCATCGCCTGATAGCCACGTGAGTGCTTCGCCGAGGTGATTTGATGAGCATCGGGGCGGGGACATGGAGGAACGACGTTGAAGCGCTTGAAGGCCGTCGTCGCAGCGGCGGCGCTCCTGATCGCTGCGGGCATGGTGACGCCGGCGCCCGCCAACGCGATGATGACGCTGGGTAACTACGACCTGCTCACGAACCGTTACGACCGCGCCTCGTGGGTGTGGTACATCACCGCCTGCCTCCCGGACAGACCACTCGACTGCGTCTATGTCAGTGCGCGGCCGCGGCTGAAGTTCTATGCCTACTACGAGGGCCAGGCCAAACTGGTCGACGGTCGTTACACGATGACCGTCGACGTGCCCGACGGTCTGCGCTGCCCGGGCCAGGTACTTCCGACCCGGGAGACCTACTCGTGGGACGAGGTGTCGCTGGTCGGCACCATCGAGTCGCACTATGACGTCGGGTGTTTCAACGGCCCGCCGGGAATGCAGTTCTGGACGTTCAAGCTGCAGCGGCTGTAACCGAGTCAGTGTTCGGGAGGCGGCACGAATCCGCCTAGTTCCCGTTCGATCTCGCGGGCGACGGCCAAGGTGGTGCGGTCCTCGAGATGCGGTCCGACGATCTGTATGCCGACGGGCAGGCCGTTCGCGGTGCGGCCGACCGGCACGGCCGTGGCAGGAAGGTACGCGACGGTCGGCAGGCCGACCCAGCCGAAAAGGTCCAGGTACGAACGGGTTCCACCGGCGAGCGCCAGCACCCGGTCGGCCATCGGCTCGAGGTGATCGTGCGCAATGGCGGGCACCATGGCCACGGGCATGAGCAACGCATCGACTTGACGGAAGTAGTTCCGCATCTGGGTTCGCATCATCTCGCGCCGCTCGTTGGCCCGCAACCAGTCTCGGTGGCGTAAGTCCGACAACGCGTCCATCAACGGGTACAGCAACTCCATGTGCAGCCCTACCACCTCAGGCAGGCTCACCGGCACCGCAGCGTCCACCAGGTTCGCGCCGGCATCCGCCAGCGCCGTCACCGCCGAACCGAGCACCACCGCGACCTCGCGCTCTAGAGGATAGGCCGGATCGTCGAGCCAGGTGGCCACCCGCAGCTTGGTCAGCGTCGATGCGCGCGCCGGCGGCAGCTCGAGGCGCCACCCGATCGCATCATTCGCCGCCGGACCCGCCAGGATGTCCAGGGCCAACTGAAGATCCGTCACATTGCGTGCCAACGGCCCCGTCACGGCGAGGTCGGGGATCGACAGCGCGCCCGGAGGCGGCGGTAGATGGCCGAGCTGCGGCACGATACCCCAGGTGGGCTTGTGTCCACACACACCACACCAGTTCGACGGCAACCGAATCGACCCGGCGATGTCACTGCCAAGCTCCAGGGCGGTCAGACCAGCGGCTAGCGCGGCCGCCGCCCCGCCCGACGAGCCTCCGGTGGACCGCGACGTGTCCCACGGATTGTTCGTCACTCCGAAGATCGAGTTGAACGTCTGCCAGTCGGCGGCCATCGCAGGCACATTCGTCTTGCCGAAGATGATCGCGCCGGCGTCGCGCAGCCTGCGTACCGCGTCGGCGTCGCGCTCGGGCACACGGTCCCACGCCGGCACCCCGCACGTAGTCCGCATGCCCGCGGTATCGAAGGTGTCCTTGACGGTCATCGGTATCCCGTGCAGAGGCCCGACCACCTCGTTCCGCGCGACTGCAGCATCCGCGGCATCCGCTGCGCGACGAGCGCCGTCAGGGTCGAGCGTCACGACCGCGTTCAGCGACGGGTTCAGGCGTGCGATGCGGTCCAGATAGAGGTCGAGCAGCTCGCGGCTGGAGAATTCACGACGACGGATACCCTCGGCCAGCCGATGGGCGGGCCACAGCGCGACGTCAGCCGTCATGCGCGAACGGTAACGGCCTCACTGGTCATGGCGCTGCCGAATCCCCCGGAACCGTGCCCACATCTGTGCGATGCGCTCGGCGGGCGTCACGGTCGCGGTGTCCGGCGGCAGCGCGTCGGCCAGGTCGGCGCGCTTGACCAACCGGGTGTGCAGCGTCGCGGGTTCGCCGTCGAGCATGTGCCGGTATGTCAGGTTGCCGCGCTCGAATCCCTGCGTGTCCAGCCAGTTGTGGCAGCCGGGGTCGTCGTGCGCCAGCACCAGGCGCACCCTACCGTCCGAGTCGACCGCGGTGCGGCTAGGCGTGTAGCTCACCGGCCGGTACAGGTAGTCCATGCTGGTGAAGAAGGCGCCCATGTTGGTCAGCATCCACAGCCCGTCGTGGGCGTCGAATTCCACGATCAACGCCTCGTCGGGCGCCAGCCGCCAGTGCATGTTCACTGCCGCGCGACCGCGTTTGGCGTCGTCACCGGTCGCCGTCATGTCGGGGAATTGGTTGGGGTGGTCGGCGTCGACACCGCCGTGGGCAAACGGATATTCGGGCCAGTCGGCCATGATCCCGGTGAGGAAGTCGCCCGCCCATTCGATCGCCTCGACCATTTCGGCAGGTGTCGGCAGCGGCCGGGGCTCGGTCATGTCAATGCGCTCGATGCGCATCCGGGCCGGAAGTTCCGACCAGCGGTCGAATCCCTGGCGGATGAACAGTTTGCGGGATCCGGGCGTAGTGGGCAGCCAGTTCGGTCCCCGCTGCGACCCGCCGACATAGACCTCGAAACTTCCATCGGCGGCCGTCTCCAGTTGGGCGCCAGTCAGATTGGCCTCGGGCACGTCACCGAACGGTTCACGCAGTACGCCCGGACCGTCCCGCCGCGGGCCCTGCACCGTGATGTTGAGGAACGAGGCGGTGCCGCGATCGCCGGTGATCCGATACGTCGACGCCCCGTCGATCCAGGCCTGCTGGTACAGGAAGTCCGCACAGTCGCCGCCGAGCTTCCTGGTCGGGTGGCAGAAGGTGTGGACTTGGGGATACCGGGTGTTGCGGGTCTCCAGCGCGAGGTCGAACGCCTGCCCGAGGTTCTGCGTCAGGAACCGGAAACCGTCCACCCGCTGGCGTCCCGAGGCGGCGTTGTGATCCTTGAAGACCCGCTCGCCGGCGTCCTTGAGTCGATCGCAGAAGTCGTCCCACGCCGATTTCAGCCCCGCGTCATCCGCGCCGTCTCCGAACGCCATTCGGTTCCCCTAGCCGTCGTGCTCTTCCAGCATCGTCGATACCACGGCGCACGCCCGGCGTGCGGCCGTCAAGCGGCCCTCCCGTTCGATGCGCGGCCCGATCAACTCCAGGTCGAAACCGTGCGGATAACCCGAGGTCAGCACCGAAGAGAGGAACGGCGCGATCGGAATGGTCCCGTCGCCGGGCACCGCACGCGCGGGCAATGCGCGGTCCCCCAGCACGTAATCGCTCAACTGGATCACCTCGGTCCGCGGCAGCGCCCGTTGCACGAGTGCGGCCAGATCCGCCTCGGCCCAGCAGTGGAAGAGGTCGATGCAGACACCGAGCCCGGTCGCCTCGGCGAGCGCGATCGTGTCGCGCAGGCTGTGTGCGATGTGCAGGTCGGCGTACAGGCTCGAGGCATTCTCGATCGCCAGCGCCACCCCTGCCTGTCGGGCCACCTGTGCGCACGGCGTCACCGCCTCGCCGAACCGGTCGGCGGCGCGTTCCCAGGTGAGGTCGCCACGTCCCCCGGTCAGCATGTAGATCACCCGCGCGCCGACCGTGTGGGCCGCGTCGATCACCCGCAGCAGCGAATCCGGCGAGGAGAACAGGTGATACACCGTCTCGACCGAATACCCCTCGCCCGCAACCAACTCCGGCAGGTCCGGTTCGGCCAGTTGCGAGTCGATCAGGCTGAGCCGCCGCACACCGAGCGCACGCCAGTGCGATGCCAGTTCAGTCAACGGCTCACCGTAGAACGTCACGCTGTGCACCGACAGCCGCTGGTCGGTCACCTCAGCCTCGGTTCTCTATCGGTACGCCGAAACGCTCTCGGAAGGGCCGGAATTCGTCGTGAAGCGCGTCGAGGTCCTCGCCGATGTCGGTGAGCAGTGTGGTCGAATAGCGGAACTTGCCGTGCCGGTCGCCCGGGTTGTCGGCAAGGTAGGCGCGCATGGCGGCCTCGGCTTCGGCGCTCAACCGCCGACCGCGGAACTCGTAGTAGCGACGCACGGTGCCGACCTGGTCGGCGACGAAGTCGGTGTAGCGCACGTGCAGAATCCGAGGATCGTCGACCAGCGGATTGGTCATGGTGTTGGCGATGCTTTCGCGGGTCAGCGCCAGGTGCATCTTGGCCGCGGCGTGCAGATCGACCGGTCCGACGATGCCCTCACCGATGTCGGCCATCATCATCGTGCGCGACGCGGCAACCTGTACCGGGTCCCGGTGCAGCCACAGCAGGGTGGCATCGGGGTACGCGTCGAAGAACTCCTTCAACCGGAACCCGTGAAAACCCTTGAGCACCCACTGCTTACGCGGCCGTTGGTGCTGGAACTGCTGCAGCATCGCCTTGTGGATGCGGTACTGCGCCGCCGCGTCGGTCGGAAGTCCACCCACGACGGTCTGCATCGGCACCCGCCACCACGCGGTGGGAGTGAGTACCCGGAAGTCGAAGGCCCAGGTCCGTTCGTCTTCGGGCAGCCCATCTCCCAACATGTCGTTATAGGGATGGCTGTGCAGCCATTTCGGCAGCTTGGTGTTGATCTCGCGCCAGTCGGCGTCGGCGCGGGCCCGGCGCCCATCGACATCCGCCTGTGCGCGCCGGGGGTAGCCACCCTCGACGATGCCTGGCGGTGGCGAGGGGTACATCACCTCCCAGAACCGCAGCGCGCGAGCGTCCGGGTCGACCGACATCAGCGCGTGCATCAGCGTGGTGCCCGAGCGGGGTTCACCGGTGACGAACATCGGCCGCTCCACGACCTCCGCTGCCACCGGGTAGCGACGGCGATCCTCGAAGAACTCCAGTCGCGAGGTGAGCAACCAGTGGCACACCTCGGTGGCGGCCCGCCTGCCGTCGGCGTCCATCCCGAGGCGGTTGAGATGGTCCACCGTCAACGCGAACCGCCCCGGCAGGGACGGGTCGCCGTAGTCGTGCAAGCCCGTCACCGACTCGGCACGGGCGAGCATCTTCGCGGGGTCCAACTGCCCGGTCACCGGATGTCTCCGCTCAGCCGCATCAGTTCGTCCTCAGCCTCGCGGACGTGCCGCGCCGACGCGGCCGTGTACTGCAGCCCGGCCATGGCGCCGTAGTCGAGGATCTTGGGCACCCGCAGGCCGGCGTCGACATACTCCTTGACGACGCGAGCGACCTGTTGCGGGGTGCCGTGAGGCACCACCGCCAGCAGCATCTCGGGCTGGACACGGTCGAGGAAGTCGACGATCCGCTCACGGGTGAGCACGGCGGGGTCGATGTCCTGGTATCCGCGCCAATCCTCCCCCATCGGATGCTCGAAGCCCATGCCGTGCAACATTTCCGCCGACACCTGCAGGAGGAAGGACTTGACCAGCGGCGCGGCCAGGATTTCGGCGAGTGCGGCGTCGTCGTCGCCGATCACGCAGACCTGGATGAAGCACGGCGTGATCGCTGCCGGGTCGCGGCCGGCGCGCTCGGCCGATTGCCGCACGGCGGAGAGCTTTTCGGCATAGTCCTCCGGTGACCACGCGCCGGTCGGCCACCACCCGTCGGCATGGCGACCGACGATGTCGAGCGTGCGCGGACCGCTTCCGCCGATCCAGATCGACGGAAGGCGCCCCTCGTAGGCTTCGGTGTCGAGGCGCGCGTGGCGCAACCGGTAGAACCGGCCGTCGAAATCGACCGGGCCGTTGCTTTCCCACAGCAGCCGGATCACTTGCAGCGCTTCCTCGAACCGGCTGACCGGCGCGCTGAAGTCGAAGCCGTACGGCACCGTGTTCTCGGTCTCGCCGCTGCCGAGGCCGAGGATGAACCGGCCCCGCGCGAGGTGGTCGATGGTCAGTGCGCTCTGTGCGAGCAGCGACGGGTGGCGCCGCACGGTGTCGACGACGCTGGTCACCAGCGGCACGTTGGTCGTCAGCACGGCGGCGGCCGCGGCGACCGCCATGCCGTCCAGGTGTCGGTGCGGTGACGGCGAAACGGTTGCGAGATCGGTGAACTCGGGCGTCCAGATCGAGTCGGGCCAGAAGCTGACCATGTGGTCGGGCAGCCAGATCGAGTGGTACCTGCCGCTGTCGAGGTGATCCAGCACGGACAGGTCCAGCGGCAGAGTGGTGCGCAGGTACGCGGCGGGCTGAACTCTCAACGCAGCCGGCCTATCTCGCGCAGGAACGGCTGGGTGTGGGCGATGCGGCCGGTCAGCGTCTTCGGATCACCGGTACACAGCACGAACGCGGTCTCGGTGATCAACGCGATGTCCTCGGTGTCGATCTTGGCCAGATCGAGGGCGCCGGCGCCGGGGGTGGCCACCGGATTCGACGGCGCGGCGGCGTTGACGGCGATTCCGTCGTCGTAGAGTTCGGCGGCAAGGCTTTTCGTCAGCCGGTTCAGCGCCGCCTTGACCGTCCCGTAGACGCCGAAGCCGGCGCTACGGTCGAAGTCCGAGAACGGCGGCCCCTCGGGCAGGTCACCGCCGACCGAGGTCACGTTCAGCACCCACCCGCGCCCGCGTTCACGCATCGCCGGTATCGCCAACTGGGTGAGGTGCAGCGGCGCCAGGACATGCATCTCCATCATCAACCGCACCCGGCGCTCGGGGAATCCGTCGAGCGGGCGCAGAAACGTCACCGCGGCGTTGTTGACCAGGATGTCGGGCGCACCGACCCGCTCGACCAGCTCGGCGAAGAGGCGGTCGCGGTCCTCACTGTTCGACAGATCGGCGGCCACCGCGACCGCCGAACCTCCCGCGGCCTCGATCTCCTCGAGCGTCTGACGCAGCGAGCCTTGGTATTTCGGGTCGGGCTCGAGTGTGCGGGCGGTCAGCGCGACCGTCGCGCCCTCACCGGCCAGCCGCTGCGCGATCGCCTTGCCGAGGCCCCGGCTGCTGCCCGTCACCAAGGCGACCTTGCCGGCACACGACATTGCGGACCTCCTGACCTCAGCCCCGCGGAATACCCGCGAGTTTGTCGGCGAACTTGGCTTCGGCGGCTTGTTTGAGCCGCAGCAGGTGCTCGGAGGGAAACGCGTCCGGCGCCGGCTTGACATCTTTGAGCAGCAGGCGCGCCAGCGTCACCTTGTGCACTTCCGTTGGCCCGTCGGCCAGCCCGAGCACAAACGACTCGGTCAGGTACTGCACGAACGGCATCTCGTGAGAGGTGCCCAGCGAGCCGTGCAACTGCAACGTCCGCGCTGACACGTCGTGCAACACCTTCTGCATCATGGCCTTGACGGCGGAGATGTCCGCGCGCACCGCCTTGTAGTCGTTGTACTGGTCTATCTTCCACGCGGTCTGCAAGGTCAGCAGCCGGAACGCCTCGATCTCCATCCACGAGTCGGCGATCATCTCCTGCACCATCTGCTTGTCGGCCAACACCGAACCCTGGGTATAGCGCGACACCGCCCGTTCGGTGAGCATGTCGAAGATGCGCCGCACCAGACCCACAGTGCGCATGGCGTGGTGGATGCGTCCGCCACCGAGCCTGGTCTGGGCCACGACGAACGCCCCACCGCGGGGCCCCAGCATGTGGTCGGCCGGTACGCGGACGTTCTCATAGCGGACGTATCCCTCACGCCCGCCGCCACCGAGCGGTTGGTAACCCAACCCGACATCGCGCAGCACGTTGATCCCCGGTGTGTCGCCGGGAACCACGAACATCGAATAACGCTGATACGGCGGCGCATCGGGGTCGGTCATCGCCATCACGATGATGAACGACGCCATCGATGCGAACGACGAATACCACTTCTCGCCGTTGATGACCCATTGGTTTCCGTCGCTGGTGGCGGTGGTGGTGAACACTTTCGGGTCGGCGCCGCCGTGCGGCTCGGTCATCGAGAAGCACGACACGATCCGGTTGTCCAGCAGCGGCTCCAGATATCGCGCCTTGAGTTCGGGTGTGCCGTAGTGCGCGAGAATCTCGCTGTTGCCCGAATCCGGCGCCTGCGAGCCGAACACGATCGGCGCGCATTCGGACCGGCCGAGGATCTCGTTGAGCAGCGCCAGCTTGACCTGGCCGTAGCCGGGCCCGCCGAGGTGCGCGCCCAGATGGGTGGCCCATAGCCCGCGCTCCTTGACAATCTCCTGCAGCGGCGGAATCAGCGCTCGGCGAACCGGATCGGTGAGGTCGTGCGACTCCTTGACGATGTAGTCGATGGGCTCACACTCCTTGCGGACGAACTCCTCCACCCACGCCAACTGCTCGGCCCACTCGGGGTCGGTCGAGAAATCCCAGGCCACAGTTCGTCCTTCCGTCCGGGCTTCAGCTCTCCGACCACTTGCGCCGCCGCCGCGACGCCTCATCGGTGGCGTGGCTGAGCACCTGGTTGCGGTTCTCCAATTCGAGCGCGGCGTCCAGCGGCGCGTCGGTGTTGGCCTGCAGGGCACGCTTGGTCAATTGGACCCCCAGTGGCGAGAGGTCGGCGATGCCCGACGCGATCTCGAGCGCCCGCGCGGTCAGCCGGTCCGGGCCCACGACCTCACTGACCAGGCCGCGGCGGTCGGCTTCGTCGGCGCTGACCGTGCGGCCGGTCAGCATCCAGTCCGCCGCGACACTGGTACCGACGATCCTGGGCAGGTGGTAGCTCATACCCATCTCGGCGCCCGAGAGCCCCAGCAGGATCGCGGCGTTGCCGAATGTCGCCGCGGTGGAACAGATCCGGATATCGGATGCCAGGCACAACGCGAGCCCGGCGCCCACGCACGGCCCGTTCACCGCGGCGATGACCGGTTGCGGCAAGGCCCGGATCGCCTGCGGCAGTGCGGCCATCGCCTCCTGGAAGCGCATGCGGTCGATCGCCGGGGCCGAGTCCGCCACCGTCTCCGGCCCGAAATTGCGCACGTCGATGCCGGAGCAGAACCCGCGTCCGGCGCCGGTCAGCACGACGACGTTGACCGACGTATCGGCGGCGATCTCGGCGAAGGCCTGCGCGAGTTCGTCGCGCATGGCCCCGTTGATCGCGTTGAGTTGCTTGGGCCGGTTGAGTTGCAGGACGACGGTGCCGGGCCGGTCCCGGTCGACGGTGAGCGCGTCGGCCATGTCAGCGCCGCGGCAGCCCGAGCACCTGCGTGGCGATGATGTTGCGCTGGATCTCCGAGGTGCCGCCCGCGATGGTGCCGCCGAAGCTGCGCGCATACCGCTCGAACCAACTCGCGAAATAGTGGTCGAGGTTCATGTGCTCGTACGGTCCCGAGGTGGACGGATGCACCAGCCCGTCAGCACCCGCAGCGGCCAGCGCGTTCTCCATCGCCTGGCGTTCGGCTTCCGAACCGAACAGCTTGAGCACCGACACCGAGGCCGTGTCCATCTCGCCACGCGCGGCACGGGCCAGCGCGGCCGAGCCCATCGCCCGCAGCGCCTGGTAGTCCATGATCGTGGTGGCGTACTGGTCGTGCTGCAGTTCGGTGCGCGGCCGGAAGTCGGCGATCATGTTGTCGATTCGGTCGGCGAATCCCAGCCACATCATCGTGCGCTCGTGCCCGAGCGAGCCGTTGGCGACGCCCCACCCGCCGTTGAGCGGTCCGACGAGGTTCTCGGCGGGGACGCGAGCGTCGGTGAAGAAGACCTCGTTGAAATCGAGGTTGTCCTGACCGGTCATGTCTGCGAAAGGACGGCAGACCACGCCCGGGGTGTCGGTCGGGATGATCAGCGCGCTGATGCCCTTGTGCTTCGGCGCATCGGGGTCGGTGCGCACGAAGGTCAACAGGAAGTCGGCGTCGTGCGCGCCCGAGGTCCACACCTTCTGGCCGTTGACGACGAAATGGTCGCCGTCTACGCCCGAGACAAACTCGGCTCTGGTGCGCAATGAGGCGAGGTCGGAGCCGGCGCTCGGTTCGCTCATGCCCAACGAAGCGGTCAGCTCGGCCCTCAGCACCGGCACCGCCCAGCGATGCTTCTGCTCCTCGGAACCGAACGAAATCAACGACGCGGCAACGATGTTGACGCCCTGCGGATTGAAGCTGTGATAGATGCGTCGACGGCACAGCTCGTCAAGATGCACGAACTGCTGCACCACCGTCGCGTTGCGGCCGCCGAACTCCGGCGGTTGCGCCGGCAGCAGCCAACCGTTGTCGAACAGCAGGCGTTGCCAGTCGCGCGCCCACTGCGGCATGTGCGACACCGACTTCGGCCGCTCCAACGTCTGCGACTCGGGCGGCAGGTGCTCGTCGAGGAAAGCCGCGAACTCGGCGCGGAACTGCTCGACGTCGGAATCAAAAGTCAGCTGCACCGGTGCTCCCGTATTCCCGCGCGATCACCGCGCGATGCTCGGCGGCGCCGCCGAGCAGCAACTCGCCCGCCTTCGCCCGCTTCAGCGCGAACTGAAGGTCGTTCTCCCACGTGAAGCCCATGGCGCCGAACAGTTGCAGGCCGTGCCGGAACACCACTGCCTGCGCCTCGCCCGCGGACGCCTTGGCCATCGCGGCCGCGAGTCGCCGGCGCGGATCGTCGGCCGCGATCGTCAGCGCCGCGAAGTACGCCAGGGCCCGGGCACGTTCGGTCGCGACGTGCATGTCGACGGCCTTGTGTTGCACCGCCTGAAACGAACCGATCGCGACGCCGAACTGCTGACGCTGCTTGGCGTGTTCGAGGACCAGATCGAGGATGCGCTGGCAGGCGCCGACCGTGGTGATGGCCATACCGGTCAACGCGACGTGGTGGGCGCGTTCGGCGTCCACGCCGACCCGCACCGTGTCGGGCACCCGCACGTCGACGAACGACACCTCGGCGACGTGCAGCACCGGGTCGAAGACAGGGCTGCGCCTCGGGGTGACCTCGTCGGCGTCGACGACGAAAACACCGGCCTTCGTAACGACCGCGAACCGCTCGGCTCGGTCACCGTCGAGGACGTGCCGGGCGGTGCCGTTGAGCACCCAGCCGTTGTCGACCCGGTACGCGGTCACGCCGTCGTAAACCGCCGTTCCCGCCTGTCGGGGATCGAACCGGTCACCAGCCAGCGGGGCGAACTGCGTCAACGTCGCCAGAAAGGGTGTCGGGTCGGTGGCCCGCCCCAATTCCTCCAGCACGATCGCCAATTCCACCGCGTTTTCCGGGTCGGCCAACTCGGTCCAACCGGCGTCGACGTAGGTCGTCCACAGCGGCGTCGGGTCGACCCCGTTCTCGGCGATGCCGCGAACCAGCGACGCCGGGCACTGCTTGGCCACCGCGTCGCGCACGGTCTCCTGCCAGAGTCGCTGATCGGCGTCGAACTCCAGTAACACCAAGCCTCCCGAGACCTCAGAAATCTGCCGCGCGTTCGAGCGAGAATAACATTCTCCAATCCCTTCAACTCATTCTCGCGATTTGACTACCTCGTTTCGCTACCCGCCCGTTGGGCGGTTGACCAGCGCACACCCTGACCTGCGCAAAAGTAAGCGTTTCGTTGAGAACTAGATTCTTGCGATTGAAGAACAACGCTTTACACTGGAGGTTGTTCGGCGCTCGCACGGCGCTATCCTGCGCCTGCCGACGGCCGGATGACATCGGAGGACAACCTTGGTGATGCAGGACCCGAACGGGACACGGATCCCCGTCATTGACGCCAGCGTGCACATCTTCAGCAAGTCGAACAAGGACTTCCGCAGCTTCCTTCGCGAGCCGTTCAAGAGCCGCGGGTTCCCCGACTACGAGATGGACTGGTACGGCGCTCCCGGCGGCGAATACGCACCGGGCGCCGACGACGACCGCCGCTATCCCGGATCGGACCCGGAGTTCGTCGGCGCGCAGTTGTTCACCAAGCGCGGCGTCGACGTCGCGATCCTGCACCCCATGACGCGCGGCATCATGCCGGACCGGCATCTGGGCACCGCGATCGCGGCCGCCCACAACGAACTGATGGTCACGCGCTGGCTGGACGACAACTCCTATGCCGACCGGTTCCGCGGCACCATTCGGGTCAACCCTGACGACATCACCGGTGCGCTGCGCGAGATCGCCAAGTATGCCGACCATCCCCGGGTGGTGCAGATCGGTGTTCCGCTGCAGTCTCGCGAGCTGTACGGCAAGCCGCAGTACTGGCCGCTGTGGGAGGCCGCCAACGAGGCGAATTTGCCGGTCGCCGTGCACATCGAGGTCGGCGCGGGCGTCCAGTACGCGCCGACGCCGTCCGGCGTGCCCAGGACCTACGAGAACTACGTCAGCTTCATGGCGCTGAACTACCTGTACCACCTGATGAATCTCATCGTCGAAGGGGTATTCGAAAGGATGCCCACGCTGAAATTCGTCTGGGCCGACGGCGCGGCCGACCTGCTGACTCCGTTCATCTGGCGGATGGACTGTTTCGGGCGCCCCCATCTGGAACAGACCCCGTGGGCGCCTCGCATGCCCAGCGACTACCTGCCCGGGCACACGTACTTCGTACAGGGTGCGATGGACGGCCCCGGCGACACGGAGTACGCCGGTGAATGGCTGAGCTTCACCGGCAAGGACGACATGGTGATGTACGGGTCGAGCTATCCGCATTGGCAGCTCAACGATCTGGCGGTGCCGACCGCCTACTCCGACGAACAGCGCGACAAGCTGTGCTGGCGAAATGCCGCCGAACTCTACGGCATAGACGTCGGGGCAGGAGTTGGCGCACAGTGATAGGGCTGCAGAAGTTGCGGGAAGGCAGGAAGCCACGATGACGGTGACAGTGACAGAGCGGAAGCCGGCCGCCGAGCGCGTCGCGGTGCGCTGCGTCGACTCCGACGTGCACCCGGTGCCGAAGAGCGGCGTACTCGCCCAGTACATCCCGGAGCCGTGGCGCAGCAAGTACTTCCTGCCGCGTCGGATCGGCGACCAGATTTACTACGACGCACCGGACTACGCGCACGCGTACGCGATGCGGGTCGACACGTTCCCCGCCGACGGCGAGTTCGCCGGCAGCGACCCCGATCTGGCGTTCAAGCAGCTGATCATGGAGGCGGGCGCCGACATCGCGATCCTGGAACCCGCGGCCTACCCCGCGCGCTTCCCCGAGGTCAACCACGCGATGAGCGTCGCGCTCAACGACTGGCAGGCCAACCACTGGCTGGACGGCAAGAACAACTGGCATGAGCGATGGCGCGGATCGATCTGCGTAGCGATCGAGACGCCCGAGGACTCCGCCCGCGAGATCGAGCGCTGGGCCGGCCATCCCCATATGGCTCAGATCCTGATCAAGGCCGAACCCCGCCCGGCGTGGGGTGATCCGAAGTACAACCCGATCTGGGAAGCCGCGACCAAGCACGACATCACGGTGAGCTGCCACCTGTCGCGCAGCCACCACGAGGAACTCCCGATCCCGCCGGTCGGATTCCCCAGCTACAACCACGATTTCATGGTCACCTACTCGCTGCTGGCCGCGAACCAGGTGATGAGCATGATCTTCGACGGCCTCTTCGACCGGTTCCCGACATTGCGAATCGTGTTGGTGGAACACGCTTTCACCTGGATTCTTCCGCTGATGTGGCGGATGGACGCCATCTACGAGGCGCGCAAGTCGTGGGTGGACATCAAGCGCAAACCCTCCGAGTACGTCAAGGACCACATCAAGTTCACCACGCAGCCGCTGGACTATCCCGAGGACAAGACCGAGTTGACGCGCGCGTTCGAGTGGATGGAGTGCGAGAAGATCCTGCTGTTCTCGTCGGACTATCCGCACTGGACGTTCGATGACCCGCGCTGGCTGGTCAAGCACCTGCCCGAGCACGCGCGCGAAGCGGTGATGTTCCGCAACGGCATCGCGACCTATCACCTTCCCGAGACGGTTCCGGCCCTCGAGGGCCAAGTGCGGGTGTTCTGAATTGAGCGAGCAGGAGAAGGCGCCCCCGACCGTCCCGAAGAGATTGGCCCAGGGGCGCGAACACGTTGTGGCCACGGTCGACGAGATCCCGCCTGGCAAGCACAAACTGGTACCGATCGGCCGCCACGGCGTTGGTGTGTACAACGTCAACGGCACGTTCTACGCGATCGCGAACTACTGTCCGCACGAGGGTGGTCCCCTCTGCTCCGGGCGGACCCGGGGCCGCACGGTGGTCGACGACAGCGTGCCCGGCGACGCGGTGATGGTGCGCGACCTGGAGTTCATCTACTGTCCGTGGCACCAATGGGGTTTCGAGTTGGCGACCGGAACCACCGCGGTCAAGCCCGAGTGGAGCATCCGGACTTATCCCGTGCGGGTGGTCGGCAACGACGTGCTGGTCCAGGCATGACCCCTACTTGCGCGAGTGTGCGTGTTTGCACACGACACACCGCCGAAAAAAAGCAGTTTGCGCACGTTCGCGGAGGTTCAGCGTGACCGCAACCGGAACCGCCGGCCCCAAACTCAACCCGGGCGAGAAGACAATCACCATCAACCGCGGCAACGTCGTCTACGAGATCCTCGGCAGCGAAGGTGATTTCATCGCGCTGACGCCCGGCGGCCGGTTCAGCAAGGACATCGAGGGTCTTCGGCCGCTCGCAGAGGAACTCGTCAAGGGCGGATACCGGGTGCTGCTGTGGGACCGCCCGAACTGTGGCAAGTCCGATGTGCAGTTCTACGGGCAGAGCGAATCGCACATGCGGGCCGAAACCCTGCACGCGCTGATCACCGGACTCGACATCGGGCCGTGCATCATCGCCGGCGGGTCCGGCGGCGCCCGCGACTCGATGCTGACCGCCATGCTGTACCCGGAGATCGTACGAAAGCTGGTGGTGTGGAACATCGTCGGCGGCGTGTACGGATCCTTCGTGCTGGGCTCCTACTACATCGTGCCCAGCATCCTGGCCGTCCGCGGCGCGGGCATGAAGGCCGTTGCCGCCGTTGACGAATGGAAGCAGCGGATCGCGGAGAACCCCGCCAACCGCGACCGGATCCTAAGCCAGGACCCCGACGCGTTCCTCAAGCTGATGCTGCGCTGGCTCAACGCGTTCGTGCCGAAACCCGGCCAGACGATCCCGGGGGTCGAGGACGAACTGTTCGACAACATCAAGGTGCCCACGCTGATCATCCGCGGCGGCGAGAACGACCTCGACCATCCAAAACGGACATCGCTGGAGGTCAGCTGCCTGATCAAAGGGTCACAGCTGATCGACCCGCCCTGGCCCGAGGACGCCTGGGAACGCGCAGGCGAGGAGCGGGCCTCCGGAAAAGTCAAGCGCTTCAACATGTTCGACACATGGGTGCAGGCAGCTCCTGCGATCCTGAAGTTCCTGGACAGTTGATGAGTGGCCCGTCGGCAACCGCGAGCGACGCAATGCGCTACTTCGTACGTATATGTACTTCGCAGTTCAGCGACGACTCGAGCGCGGTGTGGACCCGGCTTTCAGGCACACGTTCGAGATCAGCCTCGGGCAGCGTCACGTACACCACATCCCACCCCTCCTCACCCGGTACGCGCTCGATCTCTCCCGAGAGCCCGAGTCCGGCCAGCACACCGTGCGCATCGTCGTCGGTGCCACGACTGATGAACGTCATCACTCCCGGCACCGGTATCGCGCCGAACGCCCCGAATGCTCGAGCGCACAGCTCGACCGCGACACGATCGAGTTCGGCGGGATCGTCGCCGGTGATCAACAATTCGACCTCACGGCGTTGCGGCGGCAGCGCGCCAAGGTTGTTCGCCACCACCTCGATACCGTCCGCGGCCGCCAGCTCCCGTAGCCGCGCCAGGCCGTCATCGAGTTGGGCGGGGGCGAGCTCGCCCGCTTTGTCGACACCGACGCGCACGACCGCAGTCCTCATGTCCGTCAGCCTATCCGCGGGCCGGAAGGACCAGCCATGACCACTACAGCCACCGAACTCACCGTCGGCGCCTGGCCGGACTGCGCGCCGCGGCTGCTGCGGCCGCCGGGAGCCGGCCCCGAGGACTACGTCGAGTACGCCGGTGCGGGCGGATACCGGCCGCTGACCGACGTCGATGCGCTACTGCAGCAGATCGATCTGTCCGGCCTGCTGGGCCGCGGTGGCGCAGCGTTCCCGATCGGCACCAAGCTGCGCACCGTGCACGCCGCCCACCATCGCGGCTCCGAGACCGTTGTCGTCGCGAACGGCGAAGAGGGCGAACCCGCATCGGTCAAAGACCGCTGGCTGCTGCGCAACCGGCCCCACCTCGTCCTCGACGGGCTGCGGCTGGCCACCGCCGTCGCCGGCGCCTCGCGCGGCTTTGTCTACGTCTCCGACCAGAAAGCTGCCGAAGCAATAGCCGCTGCGCTCGGCGAGTTGCCCCGGGAGACATTCGGTGCGACCGAGATCACGGTCGTCACAGTCGAACCGGGCTACGTCGCGGGAGAGGAGACCGCCGCGGTCCGGCGCATCAACGGCGGACCGGCGAAGCCGACCGACAAGCCGCCGCGTCCCTACGAGGAGGGCGTGACCGGGTTGCCGACGATGGTCAGCAATGTCGAAACCTTGGCCAATCTGCCCTACATTCACGAACACGGCGCCAGAGAGTTCCGGTCGGTCGGCACACCGATGTCACCGGGCACCTTCCTGGCTTCCATCACCGGCGCCGGACGGCCCGCCGCGTTGTACGAAGTCCCGCACGGCGCAGCGTTTTCCGACCTGCTGCGACTGCACGGCCTGACCAACGACGAGGTCACGGGCGTGCTGATGGGCGGCTATTTCGCCGGCCTGCTCAACACCGACATCCTCGATGCGACGCTCGACCACGAATCGATTCGCCGCCTCGGCAGCGGCCTCGGCTGTGGGGCGATCTCAATCCTCACCGACGACTGCCCGGTCGCCGTCGCGGCGTCGGTGATGTCGTACTTCGACCGGGAGAACGCCGGCCAGTGCGGATCCTGCTTCAACGGCACTGCCGCGATGTCCGCGGTCACCTCGGCGCTGCGCGACGGCGTGGCGACCGACGAGGACGTTACGCGTCTGGAGCGGTGGTCGGTGGTGCTGCGTGGCCGTGGCGCCTGCGGCACCCTCGACGGCGCCACCAATATCGCCGCGAGCCTGTTGCGGCAGTTCCCGCAGGTGGTGGCTCGCCATCTCGCCAATGACTGCTTGGCCTGTCGCACCGACGCGTTCGACGCCGTGCGGCCCTACGAAGTGGAGGCGGTGGCTCGATCATGACTGACGGCTTGCGGATTCGGCTCGACCGGACCGTGTGCGACGGCTTCGGGATCTGCGCCAAGCACGCACCGGGATATTTCTCGCTGGACGACTGGGGTTACGCTTCGCTGATCGGCGACGGAACGGTGCCGGAGGAGGACCGGGACGCGGTGATGCGCGCTCTGATGGACTGTCCCGTGCACGCGATCGTCTACCTGGGCGAACACCGGCCCTCGGATGACACCGCGATACATCATGAGGCACACGAGGCGCCCGAGCCGGACCCCAAAACCGATGACAGCGAGGCAATTTCGGGATTCGTTCGGTGAGCAGACCGCTTCCCGAACTGACGGTACTGAACGAGTTCTATTGGACCGCCGGCGCCGACGGCGTCCTGCGCATCCAAGAGTGTCTGGATTGCGCCGCGCTGATCCATCCGCCGCAACCGGTGTGCCGGTACTGCCGGGGCCACAACATGGGTGTGCGCGACGTGTCGGGCAAGGCCACGCTGTCGGCGTTCACGGTGAACCATCGGTTCGGGTTTCCGGACCTGGCACCGCCTTACGTAGTGGCGCAGGTGGCCGTCGTCGAAGATCCGCGAGTTCGGTTGACCACCAACATCGTCGACTGCGACCCCGACGACCTCGAGCTCGGCCAGCTCGTCGAAGTCCAGTTCGAGAAGATCGAAGACGTCTGGCTGCCGGTCTTCCGGCCCAGCACCGACGGGCAGACCGGACCGCTGCCCGAGGACGAGATCGCGCCGCAGGACTTCGGCCGGCACGTGAGCCCGCCGCTGACCACCCAGCGGTTCGAGGAGCGCTCGGCGATCACCGGCATCGGCGCGTCGCGACTCGGTCGCCGACTCATGGTGCCACCACTGTCGCTGACCGTCGAGGCGTGCGAGTCCGCCGTCGCCGACGCGGGCCTCACGTTCGACGACATCGACGGGCTGTCCACGTACCCTGGGTTGGACATCGCGGGCATGGGCGAAGGTGGCGTCGCGGCGCTCGAGGGCGCCCTGGGTCTTCGCCCGGCGTGGATCAACGGCGGCATGGACACCTTCGGCCCCGGCGGCTCGGTCATCGCCGCGATGATGGCGGTCGCCACGGGCATGGCTCGTCACGTGCTGTGTTTCCGCACCTTGTGGGAGGCGACGTTCCAACAGTTGATGAAGGAAGGCAAGGCCGCCCCGCCCGGCGGCGCCCGAACGTCGAGTTGGCAGATGCCGTTCGGTGCGATGTCGGCCGCGCACACCCTGGCGCTCAACGCGCAGCGCCACTTCGACCGCTACGGCACCACGCGCGAGACGCTCGGCTGGATCGCGCTGAACCAGCGGGCGAACGCAACGCTCAACCCGACCGCGATTTACCGCGACCCGATGACCATGGACGACTACCTCAACGCCCGGATGATCACCACTCCGTTCGGTTTGTACGACTGTGACGTACCGTGCGACGGCGCCGTCGCGGTCGTCGTCTCCGCCGTCGAGGCCGCCAGGGACATGCCGCGCAAACCGGTGCTGTTCGAGGCCGTCGGCACCCAGATCGTCGAACGCACCGACTGGGACCAGAGCACGCTGACCCACGAGCCCCAGGTCCTCGGCCAGGCGGCCCACCTGTGGACCCGAACATCGCTGCGGCCCGAGGACGTCGACGTCGCCCAACTGTACGACGGCTTCTCGTTCAACTGCCTGTCGTGGCTGGAGGCCCTCGGCTTCTGCGGCATCGGCGAGGCGAAGGACTTCCTCGACGGCGGCAAGGCCATCGCCCGTGACGGGGTGATCCCATTGAACACCCACGGCGGGCAGTTGTCTCACGGCCGCACACACGGTATGGGCCTGATCCACGAAGCGGTGACCCAGTTGCGCGGCGATGCCGGCCCGCGTCAGGTCAAAGACGCCCGCGTCGCGGTGGTCAGCAGCGGCGGCCTGACCCCCAGCGGCGCAATCCTGATGCGGACCGACGCATGACCCTTGATCCGCGCCCCCGCGTCGTCCTCGTCGACGGCGTGCCGATGTCGGGGCTCATCGCCGAAGCCGAGGATCCGGCTGCGGTCATCGTCGCCTTACACGGAGGTGCAAGCACCGCAGCGTATTTCGACTGCCCCGGGCACCCAGAGCTGTCGCTGCTGCGCACCGGGACCGCCGCGGGTTTCACCGTGGTGGCGTTGGACCGTCCCGGCTACGGCAGTTCGGCGCCGTACCCCGATGCCATGCACCAACCCGGCCGACGGGTGGCTTTTGCGTTCGGGGCCGTAGCGAAGGCTCTCGGCCAGAAGCCGCGCGGCGCAGGGTTGTTCCTGCTCGGCCACTCCGCGGGTTGTGAACTGGCGGTGCGGATGGCCGTCAGCGACAACGCCGCTCGGGCAGGCGTTCTCGGCCTCAGCCTGGCGGGCACCGGGTTGCGCTACGCCGACGCCGCCGCCGACATCATCAAGACGACGACAGCCACTCGGCGGCCGGTAGGACTTCGTGACCTGCTGTGGCAGCCCGCCGACCTGTATCCGCCCGAGGTGCTCTCCGGCGTCACGAACTCGTCCACGGGCGCCCCTTACGAGGCCGAGGTGACGAAAACCTGGCCGCGACAGGAGTTTCCGGCACTGGCTGCACAAGTCGAGGTCCCGGTGCAGTTCACCGTCGCCGAGCACGAGCGGGTGTGGCGAACGGACCCCGAGGCGCTGGCCGACATCGCCGCGTTGTTCACCGCCGCGCCGCGTTTCGAACTCAACGAGCAAGCCGGGGCGGGTCACAACCTGTCGCTGTCAATCGCTGCGGCGGAGTATCACCAGAAGGTCTTGTCGTTCGCCGAGGAATGCGTCGGGAGCCGAAAAGACACTGAGCAGAAAGCGGAGGCGGATTGATGCGCGTCGGATTCATCGGCCTGGGCAGTCAGGGCGGCCCCATGGCACGCCGGATCGTCGAAGGCGGGTTCGAGACCACGCTGTGGGCACGCCGCGCGGCCAGTCTCGAACCGTACGCCGGCACAGCCGCCAAGACCGCAGGCACACCCGCAGAGTTGGCCGCCGCGAGCGACCTGGTGTGCCTGTGCGTCGTCGGGGACGACGACGTCCGCGAAGTGCTCAACGGCGATAACGGGGTGCTCGCCGGCCTCGCCTCGGGCGGCGTGATCGCGATCCACAGCACGATCCACCCCGACACCTGCGGGGAGATCGCCGAAGTCGCTGCCAAACAAGGTGTCTCGGTCATCGACGCGCCGGTCAGCGGCGGCGGCCCCGCGGTCGAGGAAGGCAAGCTGCTGGTCATGGTCGGCGGCGCGGAGGACGTTCTCGAGCGCTGCCGGCCGGTGTTCGCGACATACGCCGACCCGATCGTGCATCTCGGCCCACTCGGTAGCGGCCAGGTCACCAAGATCCTCAACAACTTGTTGTTCACCGCGAATCTCGGCGCCGCGCTGAGCACACTCGATCTCGGTGAGTCGCTCGGTATTCCGCGCGTTCGTCTCGCCGAGGTGCTCAACGGCGGCTCGGCCACCAGCAAGGCCCTCGGTAGCATCGCGATCTTCGGCGGCACGGTCGAGGGGCTCGCGCCGATCGCGGGCGCACTGCTGCAGAAGGACGTTCGACACGCCGCCAGCATCGCCGCAGCGGGATCCATACCGGAGGGAACGGTGTTCACCGTCGCCGACACGGCGCTGAACAACATGGACTACCCACGGTGACGCGCATCGGGTTCGTCGGGGCCGGGCGCATGGGCGCGCCGATGGTGCGCCGCCTCCTCGAACACGGTCACGACGTACGGGTCCTCGGCAGGACCGACGAGCGCTGCGCCGCGATCGGAGACCTCGGTGCGCAGCCGGTCCCCCGCGCGGCCGACGTCGCCGAGGGCGCCGAGGTCGTCGTCGTCTGCGTATTCACCGACGAACAGGTCCAGCAGGTGTGTGTGGACGACGGGGTGGCAGCAGCGATGCGCCCCGGCTCGGCCCTGATTCTGCACACCACCGGAAGCCCGGCCACCGCGCGCGACCTCGCGGCGAAGTTCCCCGACCTCGGCATCGTCGACGCCCCGGTCAGCGGCGGACCCCACAACATCGCGGCGGGCACGGTGACGCTGTTCGTCGGCGGAACCGAGCAGGCCGTCGACAAGGTTCGGCCCGTCCTCGCCTGTTACGGCGAACCGATCCTGCACGTCGGCCCCCTCGGGGCGGGGCAGGCGGTGAAGCTGGTCAACAACAGCCTGTTCGCCGCGCAGATCGGCCTGCTGCGCACCGCGGTCGACCTCGGCGCTCGGCTCGGCGTCGAGGAAGCGAAGCTGCTGACCTCGGTGATGCACGGCAGCGGCGCGAGCCGGGTCGGCGAGCTCATCGCCGCGCGCGGCTCGGTGCAGGGCTTCGTCGCAGACGTCGGCGAGTTCATCGGCAAGGACGTTGCGGTGGTGCGCCGGACCGCCGCCGAACTGGGCGGCGACCTCGGGCTTCTCGACGACGTCATCGATGCCGGAATCAGCCCATAAACAGCGGCGATTCCCCTTACCAGGAGACTTCCGGTGAGGCATACTAGGGGCGTTACAATATTGCGGCCTCGCGTAACGGAAGCGGTCGTCAGCCCGCCGCGAAAGAGGAGACCATGACCAAGCCCAAATTGGTGTTCAACCCGGTGTCGCAGGAGTACTTCGACAATCCGTACGAGATTTACCAGCGGATGCGCGACGAAGCCCCGATCTACTACGACGAGGACGAGGACTTCTATGCGCTGACCCGGCACGCGGATGTGGCCGCCGGGTTCAAGGATCACGAGTCGTTCTCGTCGGCCTACGGCTGCGACCTAGCCATGGTGCGGTCGAAAGACGTTCCGCAGAAGTCCATCATCTTCATGGACCCGCCGGACCACCGGCACATGCGCAGCTTGCTGAACAAGGCGTTCACGCCGCGGGCCATTCAGTCGCAGCGCGAGACCGTCACCGAACTCGTCGAGCAGTACCTGGCCAAGGCCGACCCGGACAACTTCGACGTGGTCCAGGACTTCTCCGGCCCCTTCCCCGTCGAGGTGATCACCCGCATGGCCGGGGTGCCAGAGGACTTCCGCCAGCAGGTCCGGCACTGGATCGACACCAGCCTGGAGCGCCAGCCCGGACAGATCGAACTGTCCGAAAAGAACATGCAGGCCAACATCGACTCGGGCATGTATTACTACAGCCTGGTTCAGGAGCGGCGGCAGAATCCGCAGGACGACATGATCAGCCGCCTCATCGCCGCGGAGATTCCCGACGACGATGGCAATCTGCGCAAACTCGACGACATCGAGATCACTGGTTTCGCAACACTTCTCGGCGGTGCCGGCGCAGAGACGGTCACAAAGTTGGTGGGCAGTGCGGTCGTGGTCTTCGCCCAGCACCCCGAGCAGTGGCAGATGCTGCTCGACGACCGCAGCCTGATCCCCGCCGCGGTCGAGGAGCTGCTTCGCTACGTCGGGCCCGTGCAGTACAACGTGCGCTACAGCATCAAGGAGGTCGAGTTGCCCAGCGGCATCGTCCCCGCGCACAAGCCGGTGTTCCTCATGGGAGCCGCGGCCAACCGCGACCCACGCGCGTTCGACGATGCGGAGACCTTCGACATCACCCGCGACCGCACCCAGGCGCAGAACCTCGGCCTCGGGTACGGCATCCACAGCTGCCTCGGTGCGGCGCTGGCGCGCATGGAGAGCGCGATCGCGCTGGACCGCCTGCTCGACTTCATGCCGCGCTACGAGGTCGACTTCGACGGCCTGCAGCGCGTCACGATGCAGAACGTCGCCGGCTATCACCATGTGCCTGTGAGGGTGTTGAAATGACCCGAAAGATCGTCGTCGACTTCGGGCTTTGCGAGAGCAACGGGGTGTGCATGGGCATCATCCCCGAGGTGTTCGACCTCGACGACCAAGACTATCTGCACGTCCTGCAGGAAGAAGTGACGCCGGAGAACGAACAGCAGGTCAGAGAAGCCGTGCGCCAATGCCCGCGCCAGGCGATCTCGATCGAAGACGCATGACGCGAGACTCGTCGTCGATCTGTTCTCGCAGGAGTACCCCGAAGGACCGCAGCACGTCACCGGATGGTCCCATGCCCCGGTCCGCGTGCTGAGCTGATGCGGTTCGTCTTCGTACACGGCGGTTTTCACGCCTCGTGGTGCTGGGAACGCACGATCGACGAGCTGGTGGCGATGGGTCACGACGCAGTCGCCGTCGATCTTCCCGGCCACGGCGCGCGTGTCGACGAGGAATCGACATTGGCCAACCGCCGCGACGCGATCGTGTCGGCGCTGCGGACCGGCAAGAGCGTGCTGGTCGGCCATTCCGGCGGCGGCTTCGATGCCACGCTGGCCGCCGACGCCGTCCCGGAACTGGTCGACCACATCGTCTACCTTGCAGCCGCACTACCCCGTGAAGGCCGCACCTATCCCGAAGCCATGGCGATGCGCGACGACGGGGATGAACTCGGCGAGGGCTTCGACGCCGATGTCGGAGAGATGTTGGGCTACCTCAAGTTTGACGGCGACGGCGCGATGTGGTTCGCCGACTTCGAGGGCGCGTGGCGGTACTTCTACCACGACTGCGACGAGACCACCGCGCGCTGGGCGTTCGAGCGCCTCGGCCCCGAGCGGTTCGGCGACACGACCGTGACACCGGTGTCGGTGCCCCGGTTCTGGGACGCCGAGTTGCCCCGCAGCTTCGTCCGTTGCATGCAGGATCAGTCGATGCCACAGTGGCTCGCCGACACCGTGACGCGTCGCCTCGGCGTCGAGCAGTTGACCATCGACACGTCGCACTCGCCGTTCCTGAGCCGGCCGCGAGATCTGGCGGAGTTGCTGGTGCATGCCACCACGACCAAACCCATCGGCCCGCTGGTTCCTCACTGACTCAGCTCGCCAAGCAGACCTACACCTGCCCGAAATCCGTTGAAAATGCGCAGTTTCGGTTTACTCGCGGGAGAAGATCAGAGCCCGTGCAGGATGACACCATTGCAGTCGGCGGCGGCCTGGCGCAGCTTCACGGCGGCCTGGTACTCGTCGGAGTAGTACCACGCCTTGGCCGCCTCCTCGGACTCGAACTCGAGCAGAACCGTCTGCGTGCCGTGCCAGGTACCCTCGATCACCTCGGCCTTCTGGTCGAACGCCAGCAGTGTCGCGCGGGCCATCGTCTGGCTGGCCAGCTTGCTGTACTCGACCATTCCGTCCGCATCCTTGACGTCCTCGGTGATGAGGATGTACGCCTTTGCCATTCGAGTCTCCTTGTCTGAATTGTCGGCACCGCCGACGGGTGCTTCAGTCGATTTCGCGTATTGCACGTTCAGGACAGTTCGCGATCGCCTCGCGCGCAGCGGATTCGAGTTCCGCGGGCACCTCATCGGGGCTAGCTACCGACCACCCGTCGTCGTTCAGCTCGAACACCTCGGGGCACAACGTCAAACACATGCCGTGGCCTGCGCAGCGGTCTTCGTCGACGGTGACCCTCATCCGGCATCACCCGAAACGACGTCGAATTCCAGATGCAGTTCGGTCAACCCGCGCAGGATGTAGGTCGGGATGTAGTTGTAGCGGCGTTCACCCGCGGGGCCGTGGTGGGCCTCGCTGATCCGGATGTCGGTGGTCCGGTCCAACAACCGCTCCAGCCCGACGCGGGTCTCGGCGCGCGCCAGCGGTGCGCCCGGGCAGCTGTGAATGCCGCGGCCGAATGCGAGATGCTGACGGGCGTTCTTGCGCTCCGGATCGAAGCTGTCCGGATCCTCGAAGCGGCGCGGATCGCGGTTGGCCGCACCGTTGATCACCATCACCGTGGCGCCGGCGCCGAGCGGGTGGTCGCCGACGGTGGTGGGCACCCGCGACAACCGGAAGTCGCCCTTGACCGGGCTCTCGATGCGTAGGCACTCCTCGATGAAATTCGGCAGCAGGCTGCGGTCCTCGCGCAGACGGCGCTGAATGTCGGGGTGGTCCCCGAGCACCTTCAGCGCCGTGCTCAACAGCCGCACCGTGGTCTCCTGCCCGGCCGAGAACACGTTGGTGGCCACCCGCACGACGTCGGCCACCTCCGGTACGGTGCCGTCCGGGAATGTCGCGGTCGCCAAGCCGGTCAGCACGTCGTCACGCGGTTCACGACGACGGTCCTCGACGTACTCGGCGAACACCTCGTAGAGATACTCCAGCGGCGTCTTGGTCAGGGTCTTGTCGGCGTTGCCAAGTCCGCCGCCGTGCGTTCCGCGGGCCAGCCGCTCCAACAGTTCGGGGCGGTCTTCGTCGGGCACCCCGAGCAGGTCGGCGATCACCCGCAACGTGAACGGTCCGGCGAACCCGCCGATGAACTCCCCCTGCCCGGGCGCGAGGAACTCGTCGAGGATGTCGTCGGCGAGCTGCCACATCGCGTCCTCGTTCTCCTTGAGGCGCTTCGGGGTGATCAGCCGCATCAGCAGGGCGCGATGGTTGGTGTGCGTCGGCGGGTCCAGCGTCGGCAGCTGGTCACTGAACGGGATCTCGTCGCGGTGCTCGATGATCAGGTTGGTCACATCGTCACCTTCGAGCGGCACCGGGAAGCCCGGGAACGGGCCGGTGACCGAGATGCACGACGAGAACGTTTCGGCGTCGTTGTAGACGCCGACGGCCTCCTGCCAGCCGGTCACCATCGTCACGCCGTAGTGGTCCTCGCGACTGACCGGGCACTTGTTGCGCAGCGCCTCGTAGAACGGGTACGGGTCGTCGGTCAGACGCCTGTCCCGGAAGAAGTCGACCGTGGTGAGGTCCTCGGCCATGCGCCCTCCGTTTCGAACGATCTCAAGTGGCGAGAACGTGATTCTCATATCCGGTTATTAGATTTCCATAGTGGCACGCCCGCGTCAACGCGGCGCTGTGCACCCGCTCAGCGCACCACGCGGTTTCGGCGCCCTACCTATCGGACAGCGATCGGTTGCGCACCGAAATCACTCATTGGATCGGCTCGTCGCCGAGCACTGTGGTGCGCAGCATCTCGCGCGGCGAGTCGGGGTCGTAGGGCGCCGCGCGGTGCAGGACGCCGTTGTTGTCCCAGATCACGGTGTCGCCGACGGACCAGCGGTGCCTATACACCAGGCCCGGCTGCGTGGCCCGGTCGAGCAGGTCGGCCAGCAGCGCCCGCCCCTCCTCGACGTCCATGCCGACGACGTGATCCGCCGACGCCCCCAGCACCAACGATTTGCGACCGCTGCGGTGCGTCCACACCAGCGGGTGCTCGTGCGTCGGTCGGGACCGCCAGCGCGCCAACTCCTCGGGCGACGGGTCGGGATTGACCCGACGCTGTGAGGCCTCCAGCGAATGCACCACCCGCAGCGGCCCGAAGCGCTCCTTCTCCTCGTCGCTGAACGCCTCGTAGGCCGCATACGAGTTCGCGAACTCCGTCTCCCCGCCGGTCTCGGCCACCTGCTTGGCCGAGAGCACCGTCGCCTTCTGCGGGCACTCGTCGTTGGTCGGCGTGCATCCGTCGATGTGCCAGTCGAACGTGGCCCGCAGGTAGGCCGCCGAAGAGTTCTTCGACTTGTCGAGCGTGACGGGATAGATACCGGCAACCGGATGGTGACCGTCCGAGGAGTGATCGATGTCGCCGAGTCGCCGGCAGAACGCCACCTGCGCCTCCGGCGTCAGCCCGAGGCCCGGGAACACCAGCACGCCGTTGTCCTCCAGCGCGTCGAGGACCGCGGCGCCGAGCGCCTCGTCGTCCGCCAGCGCCTCGGAGTCCAGACCGGTCACCTCCGCGCCGACCGACGCGGTGAGCTTGTTGATCGTCAGCACGGTCATGGTCGTCCTGTCGTCGTCACGGCACCGGCGCGCTGACGCGGTTCATCACGGCGTCGGCGGAGTCGGCGGGCTTCTGGGTGCCGAAGACCTCGACGGCCATCGACACCATGATCATCGAGTAGATGAGATGCAGCAGGTTCAGCGCATCGTCGGGCACGTCGTCGAGGGGGAACTTGTCGCAGTAGTCGATCGCCTCCTCGAACCGAGGGGTGAACGCATCGTAGAACTCCCGTATCTCCGGCATGGGCGTTTTGAGACGCGTCGTCCATCGCTCTGATTCGGTTGGCAGGCACCACTTCTCGGCGAATGGCTCGAACTCGGCGAAGGCGCTCGGCAGTCGGGTCACCGCTCACACCCCCACGGGTGCGCGTTCGGACTTGTACTCCTCGACCCACTTGACCGCCTCATGATGCAGATGACGCACGAGGATCTCCTGATCGGACAGCGGATAGTTGTCGACTATCGGCTCGTCCAGGCCGTACTCCAGCGCCGCCTGCGTGCCGCCGAGCATCCCGGCGTCCTGCAATGCGAACTCCTTGAGCACGACCGAAGCGACCTCGTGTTCGATACGCTCGCGCACGGAGCGGGCCGGGTAAAACGCGTTGTACGCCTCGAACTTATGGGTGTTGTGCGACGTCGGCCAATACCGGTACAGCAGATACCAGCCGTGGTAGATGAGGATCTCCAGGTTCGGGAAGATCTGGAAGTTGGTGATGCCCCACGGTTCGATCCCGCCCGGGTTCAGACCGGCCGACTGGTGCGTCTCCGGGGTGCGCCACGGCCCGACCAGCCCACTGCGCGTGACCCGTTCGACGGGGTACATGTACTCCGGCGCGAGCAACCACCGTCGCGTACCGGCCGTGGACACCAGGCGATGCGGCCCGTCGATCTGGAAGTGCCCGCACTCGAACGTCGCATTCGGTTGGCGCACCTCGCTGGGCACCTGCTGGCTGTGCAGCGACGGCACGTGATAGTACTCCTGGAACGCGTCGGCGAAGATCTTCCAGTTGCTGTTGTTGCGCGCCTCGAATTCGTAACGCTCGGTCATCATCTCGAACGGGTAGTCGTCGAGCGCGGTGATCATGGGACCGAGGAATTCCCGCAGGCTCCACCGCGGTTCCGGGTCGAAGTTGATGAAGATGAACCCGTTCCAGACGTCGCACCGCACCGGCTTGAGCCCGTATCGCGCGTTGTCCAGACCGAAGAACTCCCCCGGCTGCTGGACGAACGTCAGATCGCCCTTGAGGTCGTAACGCCAGCCGTGATACTTGCAGGTGAACTGACGACACGTGCCCTTGACCTCTTCGTTGGGGTAGTCGTTCCACACCAACTTGTTCCCGCGGTGACGGCAGACGTTGTAGAACGCCCGGATCTGCTGGTCCTTACCCCGCACCACGATCACCGACGTCTTGGCCACGTCGATCTCCTTGGTGAGATAGCTGCCGACGCGCGGCAACTCCTCGACACGGGCGACGTTGAGCCAGGCCCGCTTGAAGATGGCCTGGCGTTCGAGTTCGTAGAACTCCGGTGAGGTCGAGTCCCGGAACGAGATCGGCCCGGTTCCCAGTTCTGGGTAATGCTCGGTCCAGCTTCCGTCAGCCGGCTTGGGCCACTTCGCCATGTGTACCTCCCTGTTGTTCAAACCCGTTGTGCGTCATCACATCACCGATCCACCGTTGACGCCCAGCGTCTGACCGGTGATGAAGCCCGCCTCCTCCGAGCAGAGGAAGCCCACGGCCGCGGCGATATCCTCACCGGTGCCGAGATGGCCCAGCGGAACACTCGCGGCCATCTCCTCATTCGACGGCAGATGTCCTGCCTCCTGACCGGCATGCTGCATCGGTGTCTCGATGGCCGACGGCGGGATGTTGTTCACCGTGATACCCGTCGGACCGTATTCGCGGGCCAGCGATCTGGTCAGCGACAGCAGCGCGCCCTTGGACGCGGCGTAGTGCGCCATCCCCGGCGAACCGCGCTGCGCGCTCGACGACGAGATCATCACGATGCGGCCCCAGCCGGCGGCGAGCATGTCGGGCACGGCCACCTGGCAGCAGTGGAACGTACCGGTGAGGTTGACGTCGATGAGCCGCTGCCACGCCTGCGGCGAGATGTCAGTGAAGGCTGCCCAGCCGACGGCCCCGGCGCTGGTCACCAGGATGTGCACCGGGCCCAACTCCGTGCGCACCTTGGCGAAGGCCTCCTCGACCGCCCGACGGTCGCTGACGTCGACCGCCACCCCGAGTGCCGACACGCCCGCGGCGCGCAGCTCCTCGGCAACCCGTTGCGCCGCTTCGCCGTTGAGATCGAGCACTGCGACCTTGTGCCCACGCCTGGCAAGCTCGTGACAGGTCGCCTCCCCCATCCCCGAGGCACCGCCGGTCACCACCGCAACGCGGCTCATCGACCCGTCTCCATCAATCACCTCTACTCGTAGACCACGTGGACTGAGCGGCTCGTCGGTAGCGACTGACACGTCAGCACCCACCCTTCGGCCACTTCGTCGTCATCGAGGGCATCGTTGTTCAGCATCCGGGCGCTGCCGGATTCGATGCGCGCCATACACGTTCCGCACGAACCGGTCTCACAGGACGACGGTGCCCGCAGTCCGGCGATGCGAGCCGTCTGCAGCAGCGTGTTGCCGGCCCGGTAGGGCGCGGTGGTGGTCTTGCGATCGAGTTCGATGATCACTTCTTCGGTCTGCTCAGCGGCCTCGACGACATCGTCGGCGGCCGGCGCCACCGCAAACCGCTCGAGGTGCAGCCGGTCCCGCGACACGCCGTTCGTCAGCAGCGTCTCCTCCACCGTGTCCATGAACGGGCCGGGTCCGCAGATGTAGTAGTCGGCATCGCGGTCGGAGTCGATCAGCGCGGCGACCGTCGTCGCGCACACCACACCGGCTTCGTCGTCGAAGTGCTCGGTGACCGTCAACCGCTGGGGGTTGGCGCCGGCGAGGTCGTGGAGCGCGTCGCCGAAGATCACCGAGTCACGGGATCGGTTGGCGTAGAACAGCTGGATTCGCCTGTCGGTGCTCACCAGAGCCGACCCGATCAGCGAGAAGATCGGTGTGATGCCACTGCCACCGGCGAACGCGACGATGTCGCGGTCGGCCTCGCCGAGCAGAAACCGGCCATCCGGCGGTGCGGCATGGATCTCACCGCCGGCCCGGGCGGTGTCGTTCAGCCAGTTCGAAACCAGGCCGCCCGGATCGCGTTTGACGGTGATCTGCAGATCGTTGCCGTTATGCGGACACGACGACATCGAGTAACACCGCCGGTGATGGTCGCCGGCGACGGCTACCCGCAATGTCAAGAACTGGCCTGCCTGATAACGGAACCGCTGCGAGCAATCGTCGGGGATATCGAGCACCAAAGACACCGCATCACTGGTCTCGCGCACCACCCGCTTGATGCGTAGGGACGCGAACTCGACGGCTTCTTCAGGCATCGCCACCCAGAGTATCAAGTACTTGCGATTGGTATCAAGTGGTCGGACTCGGCAACCGCTGACGAGCAAGGGCCGGCGAGTTCAGTCCCCGATGTGATCGTCGGCCAGTCTGTGGCCGGTGCCTTTCTCGACCACCCGTGCCAGTAGGTCGCGCAACGTCCGCTGTTCTTCCGGGGTCAGCACGCCGAACACCGCCTCGTGTGCGGCGATCGCGTCGCTGACCACCGACGTGGCCACCTTGCGGCCTTCATCGGTCAGGTAGGCCTTCAGGATTCGCGCGTGCTGGGGATCGGGTTTGCGCACGACGAGCCCGCGTTGTTCGAGCGCTTTGACCGCAAGTTGCACGCCTTGCGGGGTGATCAGCATGCGGCGAGCCAGTTCGGCACCCGACAACCCCGGCTCGTTGGTGAGTTGGCGCAGCACGCCGATCTGGGCCGTGCTCACCCCGTGCCGGCTGACCGCGTCGTTGACCGCCGTGAGCGAGAAGTACCACGCCTGCTTGAGATGCCACAGGATGTTGTCGTCGAGCTCCATGCTCAGTTCCGGGTTTGTCTCCGTGGCCATCGCGCTAAACCTCGTCGTGCTTGTAGACGTGACCGTCCTTCATCACGAACCGCACGTCCGAAGTGGTGGCGATGTTTTCGGACGGATCGCCCGGCACAGCGATGATGTCGGCGAGGTATCCCGGTGCAAGACAGCCTAATTCGTCGTCCACCTCGATCAGTTCGGCACTGGTCACCGTCGCCGCGCGGATCGCCTGCATCGGCGTCATGCCGCGTTCGACGAGTGCGCAGAGTTCCTTGGCGTTCTGCCCGTGCGGAATTGCGGGCGCGTCGGTGCCGCACGCGATGCGGACGCCCGCTGCGATCGCCTTCGGCAGCATCGCCTGCGCCCGGGGAAACACCTCCTCGGCCTTCTTGCGAAGTTCCGGCGCGATGCGGTCGACCGCCATGGCCTGTGTCAGGTAGGTGGTCGACACCAGGAACGTTCCGGTGTCGGCCATCATCTGGATCGTCTCGTCGCTGGCGAGGAAGCCGTGCTCGATGCAGTCGATGCCCGCTTTGATGCACGCCCGGATCGCGCTGTCTCCCACGGCATGAGCAGCCACCCGCACACCGGCTCGGTGCGCTTCGTCGGCGATCGCGGCGAACTCGTCGTCGGAGTACTGCTGGGCGCCGGGCGCGGTGCTGTGCGACATCACACCGCCCGACGCCGAGACCTTGATCAGCTTGGCGCCGTGCCGGACCTGGTAGCGCACGCAGGCGCGAACGTCGTCGACACCGTTGGCGATGCCCTCGGCCACCGAAAGCGGCATGATGCCCGGCGCGAGCCGCTGGAACACGGTCGGATCGAGGTGCCCGCCATACGGTGTCACCGCGTGTCCGGCCGGATGGATCCGCGGACCGATGTGCCACCCCTGGTCGATGGCGCGCTGCAGCGCCACGTCGAGCAGGTAGCCGCCCGTCTTGACCATCAGCCCGAGATTGCGCACCGAGGTGAAACCGGCCTCCAGTGTGGTACGGGCATTGACCGCTCCGCGCAGCGTGCGATACGCCGGATCGTCCTGCACACCGTGCATCGGGCTGGGCAGTCCCTCGGGACCACCGGGCCCGCCGATGAGCAGGTTGAGCTCCATGTCCATCAGGCCCGGCAGCAAGGTGACGTCACCGAGATCGATATCGACAGCCGGATCCTTCGGTGGCTCAGCGGGATTGACCGCCGTGATGCGATTGCCCTCGACCACCACCACGGCAGGCGAACGCACCTCGCCGGCGTCCACGTCGGCCCAGCGCGCGGCGCGCAGGACGGTGGGTCTGCTCACGGGACCGGTTCGGACATGCAGTTCAGCGTCGTGGCGCCGGAGTCAGGTACCTTCGGTTGCTTCCAGCACTCCACCGGAAACGACGCCTGGATCATCGAATAGAGAAGATGCATCAAGTTGAGCACGTCTTCGGGTAGGTCGTCGAGCGCGAACTTGTCGCAGTATGCGATGGCCTCCTCGGCCCGCGCGGTGACCGCGTCGTAGAACGCCTGCAGTTCCTGCATCGAACTGTCCAACCGCTTGGCGTATCGCTGCGCCTCCGTCGGCAGACACCAGTCCGAAAACTGTTCAAGGTCGGAGAACTCGGGCGGCAGCATGGCCGACGTCGTCTCAGAAGTCGTCACGTCACACCCCCGCCGTCTTCTGCTCGAACTCGTCGATCCAGGCAGCGGTCTCCTTGTGCAGGTGGCGGATCAGCACCTCCTGGTCGCACAGCAGGAACTCGTCGATGACCTGTGACTCGACCATGCTCTGCGTCGCCTCCAGGGTGTTCGCGTCCTGGAGTCCGTACTCCTTGAACGACACCGCGGCCAGTTCCTGGGCGATGCGCTCACGCGGCGTCCGCGCTTTCGGGAAGTACACCGTGCCCTCGAAGATGTGCGTGTTGTGCGACGTGGGCCAGTAATGGTAGGTCAGGTACCAGCCCTGCCCCCAGAACAGGATCACGAAGTTGGGGAACAGCTGGAACGAGTCCAGCCCCCACGGATCGCATCTCGCCGGGTTGAGTCCGGGGGGCATCTCCCCGAGATCCGGTTTGTCCCACGGGCCGAAAAGACCGCTCTGGCAGATGTCCTCGATCGGTTTGCGCATCTCGTCGGCCATCTCCCAGGCCCGGATACCCGACGTGCTGACGAGCCGGTGCGGCCCCTCGATCCGGTAATGCGGCGCCTCGAAACCCGCTTCGGCGGCGGCCTTCGAATAGGCGGTCGGCGACTGGTTCGCGTGCAGCACAGGAGCGTGGTAGAACTCCTGGAACGCGTCCATGTAGAGCTTCCAGTTGGCCTTCACCTCCGAGCGGTAATAGAACCGCGAGGTCAACTTGTCGAACGGATAGCCCTCGAGGTCGAGGATCATCGGGCCCAGGAAGTCCCGCAGCGATTGCTCGGGCTGCTTGGCGAAGTTGACGAAGATGAAGCCCGCCCAGACGTCGCAGTGGACGGGCACCAGCCCGTAGCGGCTCTTGTCCAGGTCAAAGAATTCCCCCTCCTGCTGCACGAAGGTCAGGTTGCCGTCCAGGTCGTAGCGCCATGCGTGGTACTTGCAGGTGAACTGCCGGCACACGCCGCTGGTCTCCTCGAGCGGCATGTCGTTCCACACCAACTTGTTGCCGCGGTGCCGGCAGATGTTGTGATACGCCTTGACGTCGCCACTTGTCGTGCGCACGACGATGATCGACGTCTTGGCGACCTTGATCTCCTTGGTGAAGTAGCTGCCTTTACGCGGAATCTGTTCCACGCGGCCGACATTGAGCCAGGCGCGCTTGAAGACGGCCTTGCGTTCCTTTTCGTAGAACTCCGGGCTGATCGAGTCCTCATAGGAGACCGGCTCGGTTCCCAACTCCGGGTAGTGCTCAGTCCAACTGCCTTCGGGCGGTTTGGGAAAACGTGCCATCGGCCTCTCCTGACTTTGCTTTTCGGCATTCGGCGGGAGCCTGACAAACCGACGATATATGCTGTGGCAGGCAATCACAAGTAGTTGATACTGCTCCTTGATGTCGTCGTGATGGAAGGTGGTCGAGCAGGTGCGTCGGGACGAGCTGTTCATCGGCGGCCGGTGGTCGGAACCGAGCACAGGGCAGCTCATCGAGGTCGTCTCCCCGCACACCGAGCAACCGGTCGCACAGGTGGCCGCCGCGGGTCCCGAGGACGTCGACAACGCGGTTGCGGCCGCGCGTACGGCGTTTGACTCCGGCCCGTGGCCACACCTGGATCCTGGCGAGCGCATCGCGACGATCCGGCGACTGGCCGAACTGTACGGTGCACGACGCGCCGAGATGGCCGAGGTCATCACGAAAGAGATCGGCGCACCGATCAGCTTCGCGCAGCATGCGCAGGTAGCACTGCCGTGGACGATGATGTCGGCGTTCTGCACCCTGGCCGAGTCGTACCCATGGCAGGAGGTCAGGCCCGGCATGTACGGGGCCGACGTCCACATCCGCCGCGAGCCGATCGGCGTCGTCGCCGCCGTCGTGCCGTGGAACATGCCGCAGTTCCTGATCGTCACCAAGCTGATTCCGGCGCTGCTGGCCGGCTGCGCCGTCGTTCTCAAACCCGCACCGGAGTCACCGCTCGACGCCGTGCTGCTCGCCGAGATCATCGCCGAGGCGGATCTGCCGGCCGGTGTGGTGAGCGTGCTGCCCGGCGACGGGTCTGTCGGCGAGTATCTGGTCAAGCATCCCGGGGTTGGACAAGGTCTCGTTCACCGGCTCGACCGCGGCGGGTAAGGCCGTCGCCGCGGCCTGTGCGACCGACCTCAAGCGGGTCAGCCTCGAACTCGGCGGCAAGTCGGCCGCGATCGTGCTGGCCGATGCCGATCCCGCCGCCGTCGCCGCCGGTGTGCGCTCGGCCAGCCTGAGCAACAGCGGGCAGATCTGCAATGCCCTGACCCGCATCCTGGTGCCCGCCCGCCGCGCCGACGAGTTCACCGATGCATTGGCCGCCGAGATGACGGCCCTGGTCGTGGGCGACCCGACCGACCCCGCCACCCAGATCGGTCCGCTCGTCGCCAAACGGCAGCAGGACCGCGTGCGCGGCTACATCGAAGCGGGTCAGGCCGAAGGCGCCCGACTGGTCACCGGCGGTTCGCCGATGCCCGACGGCATCGATACCGGGTGGTATGTGCGACCAACCCTGTTCGCCGATGCGACCAATTCGATGCGCATCGCTCGCGAGGAGATCTTCGGTCCGGTGCTGACCGTCATCTCCTACACCGACGAGGACGACGCGGTGGCGATCGCTGATGACTCCGACTACGGGCTCGCGGGGTCGGTGTTCACTGGGGACACCGAACGAGGACTCGGCGTCGCGGCCCGCATTCACACCGGCACCTTCGGCGTCAACCAGGGCTACACGATGGACCCGTTCGCCCCCTTCGGGGGCGTCAAGGGCAGCGGATACGGGCGCGAACTCGGCCGCGAGGGCATCGACGGCTACACCGATTCCAAGTCCATTTCCGTGGCACCGTAGCCGTCGCGCCGAAACCGACGTTTGGGCGGTAAAGTACGCGAGAAACCCGCCAAAACGTCGGTCCCGATCAGGTTTTCACGGCAATTTGATCGCCGCGCCCATGCATGGCAAGAAGCGATTTGTGGAGTTTTAGCGGCGCTCACCGCCGTGTTCTGTTCGGGGACATCGCTGACAGTTGTATGTCTCGGGACATCGCTGACACTTGAGTAGGGCCTGGGCCAGGATGGCTCATGGCTCAGAAGGTGACGGCGATGGACATTCGGATGGCTTCGGCGTTGGCCGGCCAGGTCGACAACGTGGCGCAGTTCTGCCGGGACAGCGCGATCAGTCGACAGACGTATTACAAGTTCCGCAAGCGTTTCCGTGACGGTGGGATCGAGGGTCTGCAGGATCGGTCGCGGCGTCCGCTGACTTCGCCGGGGCAGACCCCGGTCGAGGTGGAAGACCTGATCGTGTTGCGGCGTAAGCAGTTGATCGAGGATGGCCGCGATCACGGTGCACAGTCGATCGTGTGGTCGTTGCAGCGCGAGGGTATCGCGGTGCCGTCAGTGTCGACGGTGTGGCAGATCTTGACCCGTCGCGGGGCGATCGTCCCGCAGCCACAGAAGCGGCCGAAGTCGGCGACCAAACGGTTTTGCTTCGATCGGCCCAACGAGTGTTGGCAGTCCGATTGGACCGGATGGACGCTGGCCGACGGCAGCGCGGTGGGCATCGCGGGCAGTCTCGACGACCACTCCCGGTATGTGGTGGGTTTGCGCGCGGGCGCCGGTGACGCGGACGCCGAGCTTGTCTGGGAGGTGATGCTGGCAGGCATCGACGAGTGCGGGATACCATCGATGTCGTTGTCGGACAACGGAATCGTCTACACTGGCCGGTTCCACGCGCATGAATCAGCTTTCGAGGTCAATCTGCGCGCTCTCGGGGTGCGGACCATCAACTCGACGCCGTTTCACCCGCAGACCTGCGGCAAGATCGAGCGGTTCTGGCAGACGCTGAAGAAGTGGCTGTCTGCCCGCGATCCGGCGGCTACTGTCGAGGAACTCAACGCCCTGCTCGAGCAGTTCCGCACCTATTACAACCACCAACGGCCGCACCGCGCGCTACGTGGCGCCACCCCGGCCGAGGCATTCAGCGCCACCGTCATGGCCCGCCCCGCCGAGCGTCCACTGCCCGCACCGGTGTTCGTCAGCCGCCGCACCGTCGGAGAGAAGTCGGGACACGTGTTCGTCGCGCCCTACAAGGTCAACGTCGGGCTGCGCTGGGCCGGCCACGACTGCGATGTCATCCGCGACGGCGAGCACATCACCATCTTCAGCGGCAACCGACTCGTGCGCACTCTCACTGCCGATCCCACACGCAACTACCAGTCCATCGACAAGACCACCCGCACCTATCGCACCCGCGAGCCCAAACCGGCATCATGAGTGTCAGCGATGTCCCGAGACATAAGTGTCAACGATGTCCCGAGACACCACACGGCGCTCACCGCCGGTGCGGCTCCACAAATCGCGCGCTGTGCGTCACCGCGCCGGCAGACCCAGCACCCGCTGGGCGATGATGTTGCGCTGGATCTCCGAAGCGCCGCCGGAGATGGTCCCGGCGTAGCTGCTGATGTAGCGAGTGAACCAGTCGGCGGTGAAAAGCCCTGGGCTGTACGGGTTGTATGGCGCAGTCAGGCCCGGGCTGCGCAAGCCGTCTGCGCCGGCGGCATCGAGGGCATAGCCCAGCGCCTTCTGCTCGGCCTCCGAACCGAACAGCTTGAGCACCGACACGCCGGGGATGTCACGCTCGCCGCGCGCGGCTTGTCCCAGCGCGGCAGAACCAAGTAGGCGCAGCGCCTGATAATCCATCGCGACCGTCGCATAGCGGTCCCGGTTCACGCCGCCCACCGGGCGGAAGTCGGCCAACAGTTGTTCGAGCCGGTTCGCGAACGCCATCCACATCATCGTGCGTTCGTGGCCCAGCGAGCCGTTGGCCACCCGCCACCCTTCGTGCAGTGGTCCGACGAGGTTTTCGGCGGGCACACGCACATCGCTGAAGAACACCTCGTTGAAATCGAGGTCGTCGCGGTTGTACACCGAGGCGAACGGGCGGCGCTCCACCCCGGGCAGGTCGGTCGGGATCAGCAGCGCGCTGATTCCCTTGTGCTTGGGCGCATCCGGGTCGGTGCGCACGAAAGTCAAGATGACGTCGGCGTCATGTGCGCCCGAAGTCCACACCTTCTGGCCGTTGACGACGAACTGATCGCCCTCGCGCACCGCACGTGTGGCCAGCCCCGCCAGGTCCGAACCCGCGCCTGGTTCGCTCATGCCCAGCGACGCGGTCATGTCGGCGCGCAGGATCGGTACCGCCCACCGCCGCTTTTGCTCGTCGGTGCCGAACGTCAGCAGCGATGCGGCGATGATGCCAACGCCCTGCGGGTTGAACGCGTGGTAGATCCGGCGGCGCGCCAACTCCTGCCGGTGGACGAACTGTTCGAGGATGCCCGCGTTGCGGCCGCCGAACTCCGGCGGATTGCCCGGCAGGAGCCAACCGTGGTCGAACTGCAGCCGCTGCCAGCGGCGTGCCCACTGCGGCACATGCGAGGTCGAACGCGAGCGCTCGGCGGCCGCCTCGGCCTCGGCTGGCAGATGCTCGTCGAGGAAGCTGACGAACTCCGCGCGGAACGCCTCCACCTCGGCGTCGAAGGTGAGGTGCACCCCGCCAACATATCAAGTACTTAACATTTGCGGCGGCGTGCGCTAAGACTTAAGGGATGCTCGACGGCGAGAAGGTCCTCATCACCGGGGCCACAGGCAAGATCGCGTTTCCGATAGCGGCAGCCCTGGCGCGGGACAACGAGGTGTGGGGCGCTGCGCGCCTGCGCGAACAGGCGGACCGGGACCGCCTCACCGACGCGGGTGTCGTCCCCGTCGCACTCGACATCAGCACCGGCGACTTCTCGGCGCTGCCCGGCGATTTCACCTACGTTTTCCACGCCGCGGTCGACCCAGGCTGGGGTGAGTGGACGCGATGCGTCGAGACCAATGCGCAGCGTTCGGGCGACCTGCTCTACCACTGCCGCACTGCGAAGGGCTTCGTCTTCTGTTCGACCGGATCGATCTACGGCTATCAGGGTCAGCGGCCGCTGACCGAATCCGATCCGCCCGGCGTGCCGCTGCGAGCGAACTACAGCTTCTCCAAGGTCGCCGCCGAGGCGGTCTGCACCTGGATCGCCCGGCAGTACCAAATCCCGCTGACGATCATCAGGATCTGTTCCACCTACGGGCCGCAAGGCGGCGCTCCCGCCGACCGCCTCGATGCGATTCTGGCGCGCCGGCCGATTCGGTTGCACCCGGACCGGCCCAACAACTACAACCCGGTCTACGAAGACGACTACGTCGCGTTGGGTATCAGGGCGATGGAGGTCGCCGACACCCCGCCGGTCACGGTGAACTGGGCGGGCAGTGAGACCGTCAGCGTCGAGGAGTACTGCGCCTACATGGGTGAACTCGTCGGGGTGGAGCCGATTTTCGAGTACACGTCCGAGGCCCATACGCCCCTGTGGCCCGACGTCACCCACATGCACGACGTGCTGGGCCACACCACCGTCGGCTGGCGCGACGGCTTCCGCCGGATGATCGAGGCGCGCCACCCCGAACTCGAGTTGTACCAACCCGATTCGCAGTAGAGGAGGTGTCGATGCAGCTGCCCGGCACGCCGTCGGACGAGGTCGCCGAAGTGCTCGCCAAAGGCGACGGCGACATCACCACCATGTTCGTCTCGATGGCCAGACATCACCCCGACGGCACCGACGCGGACTACCTGCGCTGGCACACCCTCGACCACCGCCCCGAACAGCACCGGCTGTCCGCGGTGCGCGCATCCCTGCGGCTGGTGTCCACCCCGGAATGCCGTTCCGTTCGCGCCGCCGGCCAAACGCCGTACGACGCCATCGATCACGTAATGACGTACTTCTTCACCGGCGTTGCCGGGATGGAACCGTTCCTGGCGCTGTCCAGGGCGCTCGGCGATGCGGGCCGCAAACTGCCGTTGCTGCCGCCCGTGGAACGCGGTGTGTACGACGTGACCGGGCGGACCGCGGCGAAACGGATCAAGGCCGGGGCCGACGTGCTGCCGTGGTGGCCGATCCGCGGTGTCTATCTGCTGTTGGAGCAAGCCGGTGCGGCACTCGACGAACTGGTGGACGTCGACGGTGTGGCCGGGGCGTGGTCGGCGACGTCCCTGCCGGTCGATGCCCGCTTGGCCAGCGCCCCTGCGGGCCAGGCGATTACCTACTGCTTCCTCGATGACGACCCGGTCGAGGTCGCGCAGCGGCTCCAGCCGGTACTGCGCGCTCGCTGGAGCGCGCACGGCATCCAGCCGCTTTTCGCCGCGCCGTTTCACCCCGTGGTGCCGTACGAATGGGACCGCTATGTACCGTGACCGGAGGTTTGGATGCGTATCGGTTTGATGGTCGGCTCCGACAAGGAGCGCCCCCGAGCAGATCGGCTCAGCGGCCTGATCGACGACGGAAAGACCGCGGAGGAAGAGGGTTTCGCGTCGTTCTGGATACCGCAGGTGCCCGGCTACCTCGACGCGATGACCGCGGTAGCGCTGCTTGGTGCTGCCACCGACCGCATCGAGATCGGAACGGCTGTGGTGCCGATCCAGACCCGCCATCCGCTCATCATGGCGCAGCAGGCGCTGACCACGCAGATCGCTTGCGGCGGCCGGTTCGCTCTCGGGATCGGCCCGTCACACCACTGGATCGTCTCCGACCAACTGGGCCTGCCCTATGACAAACCCGCACGGCTCGTGCGCGACTACCTCGAGGTGCTCGACGCGGCGTTCGACGGTCCCGGCTCGCTGGCCGTCGACAACGACACCTATCGTGTGCACAGTCCTGTCGACGTCACCGATGCTTTCACCGTTCCGGTGTTGGTGGCCGCCCTCGGCCCGGCGATGCTGCGGACCGCCGGCGAGCGGACCGAAGGGACCATCCTGTGGATGGCCGACGAACGAGCGATCGGCGACTACGTGGTCCCCCGTATCACGGCCGCGGCGAAACACGCAGGGCGCGAGGGTGTTCGCGTCGTCGCCGGAGTTCCAGTCGCCCTCTGCGCCGACGACGAGGTCGACGATGCGCGCGCCTATGCCAGTGAGGTGCTGGGCCACGCCGACTTCTCCCCCAACTACGTGCGCCTGCTCGAGCACGGCGACGCCGAGGACGTGGGTGACACGATGGCCGCGGGTGACGAAACAACCGTCGCGACGCGGCTGCGCCGTTACCGAGACGTCGGTGTCACCGATCTCGCCGCGCGTGTGGTGGCACTCGGGCAGGATGCAGCGCAGCGCCAGGCCTCGCGCCAACGCACTCAGGAGTTCGTCGCATCGCTGGCGTCGGAATTCGCCTCGCGGCGCTGAACATCTCCGATCGTGGCGGCCTATGCGACGAGCAGCGCCGATACCGGTCGCCCCGCCGGTCACCAGGCTGCGTCTGCCGTCGAGGGTGCGCGCAATCCCGGGATAGTTGGACAAACGTCAACTATTTGCAACACCCAACTGCGCTGGTACTGTGCCGCTGTGTCGAAGATCAGCGCCGATGCCCTGGTTGACGGTGGTCAACGCCGCGCATCGTACCAACGGGCTCGTTCACACGAGACGAAGCGAACGCTCGTGCAGGCGGCGATGGCGTTGTGGCGCACGCAGGGGTACGCGAAGACGACGGTCGCAGACATCTGCCGGGCCGCGGGCGTGTCGAGGGGACTGTTCTACTTTTACTTCCCGGCCAAGGAGGACATCCTCTTCGAGGTCGGCCTGCTGTCGACGCGTGCGGCGCAGAACAAGGTTCGGGCGCTGCTGCGCAACGACTATGACGTCGAAGCCGTCATCGGCGAGGCGTTGCGCAGCCTCGAACGGTCGATGGCGCGTAACCCACCGGAGTTGATCATCCAGACGATCCTTGAGGGGTACCGGCATGAACACCGGATCCTGGCCGGCGAGACGGTCGACGAAACCGTCGATGCGGACATGTTCGGGGATTTGTTCGCCCGTGCCCAGCAGGATGGAAAGCTCGGCGCGCATGTCGACGTCGGCCACCTGTCGCATCTGGCCGGTATGCACGTCAGCGAAGGTGTCCGGCATTGGGCCGGCGGCAGTTTCGGTGACCGGTCTTTCGCCGATGTCGTCACCGACGACATCGCGGCGTTGATTACCGGGTTCAACGCGAGGTGCCCGCAACCGCCGACAAGGCCGTCGTCACGGTCAGACAAGACCTGAACAGGAGTGAGAGGAGAACCCGATGGCGTGGGATTTCGAAACCGACCCCGAGTACCAGCAGGTGCTCGACTGGGCCGACGAGTTCGTCCGCGAGGAGATCGAGCCGCTTGATCTGGCGTTTCCCGATCAGCAGTTCGTGCCGCTCGACGGCAAGCGACGCAAGGCGATCGACCCGCTCAAGGAGGAAGTTCGCCGCCGCGGGCTATGGGCCACCCATCTCGGACCCGAACTGGGCGGGCAGGGTTACGGTCAACTCAAACTCGCGTTGCTCAACGAGATCCTGGGGCGCTCACAGTGGGCGCCGATCGTGTTCGGTTGTCAGGCCCCCGACACCGGCAACGCCGAGATCATCGCCCACTACGGCACCGAGGCCCAGAAGGAGAGATACCTACGGCCGCTGCTCGAGGGCGAGATCTTCTCCTGCTATTCGATGACCGAACCGCATGCCGGTGCCGATCCGACGCTGTTCAACACGACGGCGGTGCGCGACGGCGACGACTGGGTGATCAACGGCTGGAAGTTCTTCTCCTCCAATGCCAGAACAGCGGCGTTTCTGATCGTCATGGTGGTCACCAATCCCGAGGTGAGCGCGTATCAGGGCATGTCGATGTTCCTGGTGCCGAGTGACACTCCCGGCGTCAACATCGTCCGCAACGTCGGACTGCACGGTGAGCGTGACGACGAGGGCTCCCACGCCCTGATCCACTACGACAACGTGCGGGTGCCCGCCGACGCGTTGCTCGGTGGCGAAGGGCAGGCGTTCGTCATCGCGCAGACCCGACTCGGCGGTGGCCGGATCCACCACGCAATGCGCACGATCGGGCTCTCGCGCAAGGCACTCGACATGATGTGCGAACGGGCGCTGAGCCGGGAGACGCAGGGCAGCCGACTCTCCGAAAAGCAGTTCGTCCAGGGCTATATCGCCGACTCGTATGCACAGCTGTTGCAGTTCCGGCTGATGGTGCTCTACACGGCGTGGGAGATCGACAAGTACAACGACTACAAGAAGGTCCGCAAGGACATCGCCGCTGTCAAGGTGGTCATGCCGACCGTCCTGCACGACATCGCATGGCGCGCAATGCAAGTGCACGGTGCACTCGGCGTCACCAACGAGATGCCGTTCCTGGAGATGGTCACCGGGGCGGCCGTGATGGGTCTGGCCGACGGCCCGACGGAGGTGCATAAGACGACGGTGGCCAAGCAGGTGCTGCGCGACTACGAACCCAGTACCGACACGTGGCCGAGTGAGTGGATACCGGCCAAGCGGGACAAGGCGCGGGCCAAGTTCGCGCAGTATCTCGAAAGCGAAGTTGGCAACCTGTGAGCGAGACGGCTATCGATGTTCCGCGACTGACGGATTGGATGGACGCGGCGGAACTGCCCGGCCAGGGTGAACCGCTGCAGACCCGGTTCCTCTCCGGCGGTACCCAGAACGTCATCTACGAGCTGCGCCGCGGTGAGCACAGCTGTGTCCTACGGATGCCCCCGCCCGGCGCGCCGCCCGACCGCGATAAGGGCATTCTGCGGGAGTGGCGCATCATCGAAGCGCTCGACGACACGGACGTACCGCACACCGAGGCGGTCGCGGTGTGTGATGACGCCGCGGTACTCGGCCGGCCGTTCTACCTCATGGGGTTCGTCGACGGTTGGTCGCCGATGGATCTCGCGGACCGGCGGTGGCCGGAGCCGTTCGACTCTGATTTCTGCGCGCGCGGCGAACTGGCGTATCAGCTCGCCGAGGGCATCGCGCTGCTGTCGAAGGTCGACTGGAAGGCCAAGGGACTGTACGACCTCGGCCGGCCCGACGGTTTTCACGAACGGCAGGTCGACCGGTGGATCGCGTTCTTCGAGCGCATCAGGGGTCGCGAGATCGACGGCCTCGACGCCGCCACCGACTGGCTACGTGCGCACCGGCCCCTGGACTTCGTTCCCGGGCTGATGCACGGCGACTACCAGTTCGCGAACGTGATGTACCGGCACGGGGCTCCCGCGCGGCTGGCGGCGATCGTCGACTGGGAGATGGGCACGGTCGGCGACCCGAAGCTGGACCTCGGCTGGATGGTGCAGAGCTGGCCCGAGAACACCGCCGCGCCGGCGCCGTCCGAGATGGGCTACGTCGACATGCGCGGAATGCCTTCGCGCGCAGAGGTCGTCGACCACTACGCCAAGGTGTCCGGGCGCCAGGTCGATGACCTCGACTACTACCTGGTGCTGGCCAAGTGGAAGCTGGCGATCGTGCTCGAGCAGGGTTTCCAGCGCGCGGGCGACAACGAAAAACTGCTCGCCTACGGACCGGTCATCGTCGAGTTGATGCGCTCGGCCGCCGAGCTGGCCGAAAACAGCGACTATCGCTGATGGCGCCCGCGAATTAGCTGGCGGGCACCAGGTCGGCGGCGACCGAGACCATCATCCCGCAGCGGAACGTCTCGCATCCGCCGACGTCGGCGACACCGGGATCGTCGGCCGCGGCAAGCGCCTTGGCCTTGAAAGCCCTTGCCGCCGCGCTCAGGCGGTGCTCGACCGAGTCGACACTGCTGTCGAGTTCGGCGGGCAGTCGCTCACCCCACAGCGTCACCTCGGTCGCGCCCTGATCGAGGGCGTTGCGCACATGCTGCAGGACACGCTTGTCGCGGTCGATCATGTTCGCTGCGACCGCGACGGTTTGCGGATGGGGCCGGTCCTCCCACTCCGCGAGGACCGCCTCCAGGTCGAGCGTCTCGGCGCCGAGAATCGTGAGCGGACGGACATCCTCGTCCTTGTCGATGAGCACGGTGACGTCCCACCCGGCCATCACGCGGTCGTAGATCCAGCCACCCGCGTACTTCACCGCGTCGGTCACCGTCGGGGCGACGATGTCCAACCGGTACCTCATGTCGAGCTCCGAGGCGCCAGCTCGCGCCCCAGCGACTCGGCGTACCCCTTGAACACCTCGGCCAATTGAATCGATCGGTCGAGCAACCATAAGGTCTCCATTCCGTAGGTGAAGGCGAGGATTTCCACGGCCTTGCCGGCCGCGTCGACGTCTGGGCGGTACTTTCCGCTTTCCTGACCGCGCTCGATGATCGCGGTGATGATGTCCACCGCGTCGCGGTAACGCTTGACGAGACGATCGTGCAGAGGTGCCTCGGGCGCGATGTTCTCCACCAGCAGCACGGTGAATGTTCCGACCAGTTCGGGCGCGCGGTCGAAACGTTCGGGCACCCGGCCGAGCTCGGTGACGAGGTCGCCGGATCGGTAGTCGGCGTGAATCGCATCATCGGCGTCGCGGGTGTCGAGCACCGCGTTGAGCAGCTGCTCCTTTGACTCGAAGTGGTGCAGCAGGCCCGCGGGCGTGACCCCGGCTTCCTTCGCGATCTGGGCCAGTGCGGTGTTGCGCCACCCGTTACGCGCGAGCAGGCGTTCGGCCACCGAAAGAATGCGGTGCCTGCGGTCCTCGCCCTTGGCGAGGAGCGTGGCATACGGCCGCGCGGACGGCCCCACGGACTCTGTGGCGGACACCGAACCCCTTCGATCAACCAACCTAGTGAACACACAGTAGGTAGGTTTGGCCGCTGTGACAAGCGTCTCAGCGAAATTGCGTTTAGACGGAAAGCGTGGATTTCGGGGCTCAATCGATCGCTGAGCGGCCACCAGCGCACCGAACCCCCTACATGGCAGGGGTGAATTCGATGTGCAGTTCGGTCAAGCCGCGCAGCAGGAAGGTCGGCTCGTAGGAATAGCGGCGCTCGGCCGCCGGACCGTGCACCGACTCGCTGATCCGGATGTCACGCATGCGCTCGAGCAACCGCTGCACGGTGATTCGGCCCTCCACCCGGGCCAGCGGCGCGCCCGCACAGGAGTGGATGCCGCGGCCGAACGCAATGTGCTCGCGCACGTTCTTGCGGTCGGGCCGGAACTCGTGCGGATCGTCGAATTTGCGCGGGTCGCGGTTGGCCGCGCCCAGACACAGCATCACGACCGTTCCGGCCTTCAACGGCACCCCGCCGAGCCTGGTGCTCTTGCGCACCAGGCGGAAGTCGACCTTGGTCGGCGAGTGCATTCGCAGCGACTCCTCGATGAACGCCGGAATCCGCTCCGGGCTGCGCCGCAGCATCTGCTGGAAGTCCGGTCGGTCGCCGAGGGTCTGCACCGCGGCGCTGAGCAGCTTGGTGACGGTTTCCTGACCCGCGGCGAACAGGAAGGTCGCCGGCTTGACGACCTCGATCAACTCCGGCGTGGAGCCGTCGGGATACACCGCGGCCGCCATTCCCGACAGCACGTCTGCGCGCGGTTCACGACGACGCTCAGCGAGATAACCGGCGAACTTGTCGTCGAGGTACTGCAGTGGGTCCAGACCCACCGGTGCACCGTCGAGAGCGCCCACGCGACTGCCGTCCGGACGTTCGGCACCGAGCGCTGCCAGGAACTCGGATCGATCCTCCTCAGGAACGCCGAGGAGGTCGATGATCGCCGAAGTGGCGAAGGGTTTGGCGTACTCCGACAGGAACTCGCACCGCTCGTTGGCCATGATCTGGTCGATCTGGCGGTCGACCAGCTGCCACATGTAGTCCTCGTTCTCCTTCAGCCGCCGCGGCGTCAGGAGCTTGGTCAGCAGCGACCGGGCCCGTTCGTGGGCCGGCGGGTCCATCACGACCATGTGCTCGTGGATGGGAAACAGATGACGATGCGCCTCGATCTGCTCGGAGATGTCGTCGCCTTCCGGGACGAACGGCAGCGGCGGGAACGGTCCGCCGATCGCGTTGACCGCCGAGAACGAATCATGATCCTTGAACGCCGCCACCACTTCCTGGTAGCCCGTGACGGCGACGACGCCGTAATTCGGTTCCCGGAACACCGGGCCCTGCTCGCGCAGGTGATCCCAGTAGTCGTAGGGGTCCTGACTGATCGCATGGTCGGAGAAGTAGTCCACCGAGGCGAGATCGCTCATGAACGGTCGTCCTTTCGGTCCTGGCGCCCGCATCCGCATTTGATCGTCCGATCAAACTGTTAGGATGCGCCATGCCTACCACGGGGCGTGACGGACGGTCAAGCGATCGAGCGGAGGGTCGCTGATGCCGCGCGCTGACAACAGCAAGCCCGCCGGAGCCGGGGCGCGGCAACGACTCATCGAGGCCACCGCGAAGGTCATGCGCGACGAGGGTTACGCCGCCGCGACATCGCGACGCGTGGCCGCCGAAGCCGGGGTCAAACAGGCGCTGGTCTACTACTACTTCCCGACGATGGACGACCTGTTCGTCGAGGTGCTGCGGGCGGGGGCGGAGGCGTCGCTGGACAACATGCGTGCCGCGCTCACCGACGACGATCCACTGCGCACGCTGTGGCTGATCAACAGCGATCTCCGGATGACGGGCCTTAACACCGAGTTCATGGCGTTGGCCAACCACCGCAAGGTGATTCGCGCAGAACTCAAGGCGTACGCGGAGCGGGTCCGCGACATCGAGACGGCAGCGGTCACGGTCGCCTTGCGCGCCAACGGCATCGACCTCGACGACTACCCACCGGTGGCGGTCTCGATGATGATCGTCCAGATCGCGCGCAGTCTGTGCAACGAGAGCGCCGTCGGCGTCACGCTTGGCCACGACGAGATGCGCGACTTCATGGAGCGCCAGTTGCGCGCGCTGACCGATGGACTCAACAACGCGAGACGGTTCAGCAAACCGAACTGAGCGACGCACCCGTCGCCGGTGTCGCTCGAGCGGCACGTCCCCCGGCCGGACGAGTTGACACCTGCGCCCATTAATGCCACGCTCCTGGTCGATTGATAAAATCTGGAATGACCGAAGGTGGACACATGGGTGGACGGGTTGAGGGCAAAGTCGCGTTCGTGACCGGTGCAGCGCGCGGTCAGGGCCGCAGCCATGCGGTGCGACTCGCCGAGGAAGGCGCCGACATCATCGCCGTCGATGTCTGCAAGCAGATCTCCAGTAACAGCGACATCCCGTGGGCGACACCGGACGACCTCGCCGAGACCGCCGATCTCGTCAAGAACCTGAACCGCCGCATCATCACCGCCGAGGTCGACGTGCGCGATTACGACGCGTTGAAGGCCGTCGTGGACGGCGGTGTCGAGCAGTTGGGTCGCCTCGACATCGTCGTTGCCAACGCCGGTATCGGCAACGGTGGCGCAACGCTGGACAAGACCAGCGAAGACGACTGGCGCGACATGATCGACGTCAACCTCTCAGGCGTCTGGAAGAGCGTCAAAGCCGCTGTCCCCCACCTGCTGTCCGGAGGACGCGGTGGTTCGATCATTCTCACCAGCTCGGTGGGCGGTCTCAAACCGTACCCGCACACCGGCCACTACATCGCCGCCAAGCACGGCGTGATCGGGTTGATGCGCACCTTCGCCGTCGAACTGGGTCAGCATTCGATCCGCGTCAACGCCGTGTGTCCCACCAACGTGAACACACCCCTGTTCATGAACGAGGGGACCATGAAGCTGTTCCGTCCCGACCTGGAGAACCCCGGCCCCGACGACCTCGCCGTCGCCGCCCAATTCATGCATGTGCTTCCCGTCGGCTGGGTGGAACCGGTCGACGTCAGCAACGCGGTGCTGTTCCTCGCTTCGGACGAATCCCGGTACGTCACCGGCCTTCCCGTCACCATCGACGCCGGCAGCATGCTGAAGTAACCTGGCGATTTCGGCGCGTAAACGATCGTTGAGCGACTGGTAGCGCACCGAAAACGCTAGAGGCCGAGCGATTTGGCGATGATCACCTTCATCACCTCGCTGGTGCCGGCGTAGATGCGGGCCACCCGCGCATCCGTGTACAAGCGCGCGATCGGATACTCCATCATGTAGCCGTAGCCGCCGAACAACTGCAGGCAGCGGTCGACGACGCGTTGCTGCATCTCGGTGCAGAACAGCTTCACCCGCGCCGCGTCGGCACCTGACAACTCGCCGGCTACGTGCAGGGCCACCGCGCGGTCCAGCATGGCCTGCGCGGCCTCCACCTCGGCCGAGCACGCCGCCAGTTCGAACTTGGTGTTCTGGAACGACGCGACCGGCGTACCGAACGCCTTGCGGTTCTTGGTGTAGTCGATCGCAGCGGCGATCGCAGAGCGCGCCTGGGCGACCGATCCGACCGCGACGGTGAGCCGCTCCTGCGGCAGGTTGTGGCCGAGGTAGCCGAATGCTTCGCCTTCCTCCCCCAGCACGTTCGCCGCGGGCACCCGGACATCGACGAACGACAGTTCGGCGGTGTCCTGAACCTTACAGCCCATCTTCTCCAGTTCGCGGCCTCGGGTAAACCCCGACATCTCGTTTTCGACGACGAACAGCGTCAGGCCCTTGCGGCGGTTGTCCGGGTCGGTCGAGGTGCGCGCGACCACGATCACCAGGTCGGCCTGCATGCCGCCGGTGATGAAGGTCTTGGCGCCGTTGAGGATCCAGTCGTTTCCGTTGCGTACCGCGGTGGTACGCACACCAGCGAGATCGGATCCAGTGCCGGGTTCGGTCATCGCCACGGCGGTCAGCAGCTCACCGGCCGCCAGTCCGGGGAACCACCGCTTGCGCTGCTCGGCGTCCGCATAGTGCAGGAAGTACGGAAGAATCACCTCGAGCTGGGTGCGCACGGTCGACAGTGTGACCAGTGCGCGCGCCGCCTCCTCCTGCAGTACCACGTTGTAGCGGTAGTCCGGGGCGCCGCCCCCGCCGTACTCCTCGGGGATGGCCATGCCGAGCATGCCCAGCGACCCCATCTGCTTGAACACCTGACGAGGCATGCGGCCGGCCTTCTCCCAGTCGGGATAGTGCGGTACCACTTCCTTTTCGACGAAGTCGCGGGCGAGTCCGCGGAACGCCTCGTGGTCTTCGGTGAACAGATCTCTTTGCACGCGAGGTCCTCCCGTGAGGTCAGGCGATGAGCTCCACCAACGTGGCGTTGGCGGTTCCGCCGCCCTCGCACATGGTCTGCAGGCCGAATCGAATCCCGTTGTCGCGCATGTGATTGAGCATCCGAGTCATCAGTACCGCGCCGGATGCACCGAGCGGATGGCCCAGCGCGATCGCGCCGCCGAGCGGGTTGAGCTTGCTTTCGTCGGCGCCCGTCTCGGCAAGCCAGGCCAGCGGCACCGGCGCGAACGCCTCATTGACCTCGAACACGCCGACATCGTCGATTCTCACCCCGGCCTTGTGCAGGACCTTTTCGGTCGCCGGGATCGGCCCGGTCAGCATCAGCACCGGATCCGCGCCGGTGACGGCGCCGGCGCGGTAGCGGACGATCGGGTTCAGCCCCAGCGCGACGGCATTCTCGGCCGTCATCACCAGCAGTGCCGCCGCGCCGTCAGAAATCTGCGACGAGTTCCCCGCGTGGATGACGCCGTCGTCCTTGAAAGCCGGCTTGAGTCCGGCGAGCTTCTCGACCGTGCTTCCCCGCCTCACCCCTTCGTCGGCGACGACGGGCTCGCCGTCGGCGAAGACCGGCATGATCTGCGATTCGAACGCCCCGCTGTCCTGGGCGGCTGCGGCCAGTTCGTGTGAGCGCACCGAGTACTCGTCGAGTCGAGTCCGCGAGAATCCCCATTTCTGGGCGATCAGTTCCGCTGAGATACCCTGGTTGAAGGTGAAATCTCCGTACCGCTCAAGGACTTTCGGGCCGTACGGCATCCCGGTGGCCCTTGCCGAGCCGAGCGGCACCCGGCTCATCACCTCGACACCTCCGGCGACGACGACGTCCTGCTGGCCCGACATCACCGCGTGGACGGCGAAATCCAGCGCCTGCTGGCTCGAGCCGCATGCACGGTTGACCGTGGTACCCGGGATGGTCTCGGGCCAGCCCGCGGCGAGCACCGCGTAGCGGCCGATGTTGCTGGACTGGTCGCCGACCTGCGACACACAGCCCCACACCACGTCGTCGATGATTTCGGGATCGATGCCCGCCCGCTCGACGAGCGCGGTGAGCACGATCGCCGACAGGTCGGCGGCATGCATCTCCGACAGCCCGCCGTTGCGCTTGCCGACCGGTGTGCGCACCGCCTCGACGATCACGGTTTCACGCATTGTCCTTCTCCGATCCGGGCCGTAGTGCCCATTGGCCAGTAAAGACGGCGTCGCGTTTCGCCGCGAATGCCGCGTATGCCTCCGTCGAGTCTGCGGTGGCGAAGTTGCCCGGTTGTGCGCGGGCCTCGTTGGTCAGCGCCTCGCGCAGAGTGCCGTTCGCCCCGTCGTTGAGCAGCGCCTTGCTCTGGGCCAGCGCCACCGGCGGACCTGCCGCGAGGCGGGCCGCCAGCTCGTCAACGAAGCCGTCGATCTCGTCGGCGGTCTTGACCCAGGTGACGAGTCCGAGAGAACGGGCCTCTTCCGCGTCGATCATGTCGGCCAGCAGCACGAGCCGTTTGGCCTGCTGCAGGCCGACAAGCTTGGGCAGCAGCCAGGAACCACCGAGGTCCACCGACAGTCCGCGCTTCGAGAAGAGTTGACAGAACCGCGATTCCGGCGTCGCCACCACAAGATCGCAGCCGAGCGCGAGGTTCCAGCCCGCCCCGACCGCGACCCCGATCACCTTGGCGACGGTCGGCACGGACAGTTCGTGCAGGGCCAGCGCGACGTCGGTGAGGCGGCGCAGCTTATGCCGCGGATGGATGTCCTCGGGTGTGCCGATGTCGGCCCCCGAGCAGAACGCCCCGCCGGCGCCGGTGATCACCAACGCACGTAGCTCGGTGTCGCGGGCGGCCGCCCGCAATGCGTCGGCCAGCTCCTCCCACAGCCGCGCGTTGATGGCGTTCTTGCGGTCCGGCCGGTTCAGCGTCAGGGTCCGCACCCCGTCGAGCTCGGAGGTCAACAGCACATCGTCACTCACGAGTATGCCGGTCCGATCACTCCGTCAGCGCGCAGCCTCGCGAGATCGGCTGCGGTGAAACCCAATTCACCCAAAATCGCGTCGGTGTGCTGCCCGAGCCCGGGTACCGGGCCCATCGGCTGCTCGAATCCGGTGATCACCGGCGGCGGGCGCAGCGCACGGATGTCACCCTTGGGCGTGTTGACGAGGCGCCAGCGGTCGCGGGCGGTCAGCTGTGGGTGCGCGACCACCTCGCTGGGTACGTTGTAGCGGGAGTTGCCGATCCCGGCGTCGTCAGCGATCTTCTGGATGTCGGCGAGATCGTGCTGTTCACACCAGGATCTGATCGCCTCCTCGAGGATCTCGCGGTGGGCGCAGCGATCGGGGTTGGTGGCGAAGCGCGGATCCTGGGCGAGGTCGGGGCGGTCGATGATCTCCAGCGCCACCCGCTGCCATTCCCTGTCGTTCGTGGTGCCGAGCACCACAGTCTGCTTGTCACGAGTGGGAAACGCACCGTAGGGCGCGACGGCGGGTGAGCCGACACCGAGCGGTTCCTGGTCGATACCCGAATGCTGGGTGTAGGTCAGCTGATAACCCATCACGTCGGTCATCACGTCGAACAGGCTCAGCGCCACCGACGGGGCCGGTGCTCCACCGTTGGCGCCGTTGCGACCGACCAGCAGCGCCAGGATCGAGATCGCTGCGTACAGCCCCGTGCTGAAGTCGGCCACGGCGGGGCCGGGCTTGGCCGGCATCCCCGGGTAGCCGGTGACCGCGCATGAGCCCGACTCTGCCTGCACGAGAAGGTCATACGCGCGTTTGTGCGAGATCGGCCCACCGGGGCCGTAGCCGTCGATCTCGACGGGGATCACCTGGGGGTGGCGCTCGGCGAGGTCGGCCGGGGCCAGTCCCATTCGCGCGGTCGCGCCCGGCGCGAGGTTGGACACGAACGCGTCCGCCCGGTCGAGCAGGCGGTGCAGCAACTCCATGCCCTCAGGTGCCTTGGTGTTCAGCGTCACCGATTCCTTGCCGCGGTTGCACCAGACGAAGTGCGCGGCCAGGCCGCCGGGACCGTTGACGACGTCGTCGTAGTCGCGGGCGAAGTCGCCGCCGCTGGGATTCTCGATCTTGATCACGCGAGCGCCGAAGTCGGCGAGCACCCGGGTGCACATCGGAGCGGCGACCGCCTGCTCCATTGCGACGACCGTGATTCCGGTCAGCGGGGCTTGGCCTGTCACATCACCATGCCGCCGTCGACCGGCAGCACCTGTCCGGTGATGTAAGACGCGGCATCGGACGCCATGAACACGAACGCACCTGCGACCTCGGCCGGTTCGGCCCACCGCTTCATCGGGATGCGGTTCATCATGTTGGCCGCGAACTTTTCGTTCGTGCGGATGGTTTCGGTCATCGGGGTCGCCGCCAGCGGGGCCAGAGCGTTGACCATGATGCTCTTGGTGGCTAATTCGCGGGCAAGGGACTTGGTGAATCCGATGATGCCCGCCTTGGCTGCCGAGTAGTTGACCTGGCCAAGTGTTCCGGTCAGGCCCGCAGCCGAGGTGACGTTGACGATGCGACCGGTGCCGTCGGTGGGAATGTGCGGCAGCGCCGCCTGGGTGACGTTGAAGGCGCCCATCACATGAATGTCGAACAGCAGCCGGAACGACTCCTGTGTCGTCTTGGAGAACATCGAGGGTTTCGTCACGCCGGCGTTGTTGACCACGATGTGCAGGGCGCCGTCGGCGAGCGCGGCGGCCTGCGCGGCGGCGGCGTCGGCCGAGTCCCGGTCGGAGACATCCAGCGCCGCGGACTCGGCACGGCCGCCGCCGGCCGAAATGCGTTCGGCCACGGCCGCGGCGGCATCCTTGTCGAGGTCGGTGACCAACACCGCGGCACCCGCGTCGGCGAGCGCCTGCGCGACGGCCGAGCCGATACCACCCGCGGCGCCGGTCACCAACGCCGACCGGCCCGACAGATCGAAGTAGTTCATTTTCAGTAGCTCCTCGGCAATCCGAGCACGTGTTCACCCAAGAAGTTCAGGATCATCTCCTGACTCACCGGCGCGATCTTCATCAGTCTCGACTCACGGAAGTAGCGGGACACGTGATATTCCTCCGAATATCCCATGCCGCCGTGCAGTTGCAGCGCTCGGTCGGCGGCCCCGAAACCGGCATCGGCACACAGGTATTTCGCGGTATTGGCCTCGCGACCGCAGGGTTTGCCATTGTCGTAAAGCCAGCTGGCCTTGCGCAACACTAGTTCGGCAGCGTCGAGCCGGGCCAGGGAGTCGGCGAGCGGGAACTGCAGGCCCTGGTTCATGCCGATCGGCCGGTTGAACACGTGGCGCTCGTTGCCGTACTTGACGGCCTTCTCCAAGGCCACCCGTCCGATACCCAGCGCCTCGGCCGCGATCAACATCCGCTCGGGGTTGAGCCCGTCGAGGATGTACTTGAAGCCCTTGCCCTCCTCGCCGACCCGATGCTCGACCGGCACCATCAGGTCGTCGATGAACACCTCGTTGGAGCTGACCGCGTTGCGACCCATCTTCTTGATCGGCCGGATGTCGACGTGGCCGGGGTCGAGGTCGGTGAGGAACAGCGTCATCCCGTCGGTCTTCTTGCTGACCTCATCGAAGGGTGTGGTCCTGGTCAGTAACAGGATCTTCTCCGACTCAATGGCTTTGGAGATCCACACCTTGCGGCCATTGACGCGGTACTTGTCGCCTTCGCGCTTGGCGAACGTGGTGATGCGTGACGTGTCGAGCCCCGCGCCGGGTTCGGTGACGCCGAAGCAGACGTGCAGGTCGCCGTTGACGATCCGGGGCAAGGTGGCGGCCTTGAGTTCGTCAGAGCCGTGCTTGACGACGGGTTGCATGCCGAAGATCGACAGATGAATCGCACTGGCGCCGTTCATCGCGGCGCCCGACCGCGAGACCTCCTCGAGTAGCAGCGTCGCTTCGGTGATGCCGAGCCCGTGCCCGCCGTACTCCTCCGGGATGGTCATGCCGAGCCACCCGCCCTTGGCGATCGCGTCGTAGAACTCCCGCGGGAATTCGTGCGCGAGGTCCTTCTCCATCCAGTAGTGGTCGTCGAACTTGCCCGCCAACTCGCGAACGGACTTGCGGATCAGTTCCTGGTCCTCGGTCAGCTCGAAACTCATGCCCGGCACGTGGTTCTCCTTCGTCGCAAAGCGATTCGGCGTGACCGGTCGCTGTGCGCCACCAAGCACGCCGAAATCTCCGAGAGCTGTATCAGTCGGTGTTGCCGGTCAGCTCCTTTGCCCTGGCCGCGAAGTCCGCGAACGTAGCCCCGGTCTTCTCCTTCTTCGACAGGGCTTGGATGGAGACGTCGTGGCCTTCGGCGGCTTTGCGCAGGGCGCCGACGGTGGCTTGTTCGCGGGTGATGTGGGTGAACGGATCCCAGTGATACCAGCGCATCGCGTTCTCATACGTCATCTTGTTGATCTCGTCGTCGGGCACCTCGTTGGCCTTGAGGACTTCGTCGAGTTGCTCGGGAGCCCCGGGCCACATCGAATCTGAGTGCGGATAGTCGGCCTCCCAGCAGATGTTGTCCACCCCGATCGAATGCCGGGTGGCCACCCCGACCGGATCGGCGATGAAACACGTCAAGAAGTGCTCGCGGAACACCTCAGAAGGCAACTTGCCCCCGAAGTCCTGGCCAGTCCACGTCGAATGCATCTCATAGGTGCGATCCACCCGCTCCAAGAAATACGGAATCCAACCCGTCCCGCCCTCACTCAACGCGATCCGCAGCGTCGGATACTCCTTGATCGGCCTAGACCACAACAGATCCGCCGCGGCTTGCACGATGTTCATCGGCTGCAGCGTGATCATCACATCCATCGGCGCATCGGCAGCCGTGATCGCCAACCGCCCCGACGAACCGATATGCACATTGAGCACCGTCTCGGTGTCGACCAGCGCATCCCACATCGGCTTCCAATGCTCGAAATCATGAAAACTCGGATAACCCATCGCCGCCGGGTTCTCGGTGAACGTCAACGAATGCACCCCACGCGCAGCGTTGCGCCGGATCTCCTTGGCGCACTCCACCGGATCCCAGATCACCGGCAACGTCATCGGGATGAACCGCGCCGGATACGCCCCGCACCACTCCTCGACATGCCAATCGTTGTAAGCCTTCACCAACGCCAACGAGAACTCGCCATCCTCAGTGGCAAACAACCGACCCGCAAATCCGGGAAACGACGGAAAACACATCGACCCCAGAATCCCGCCGGCGTTCATGTCCTTGACCCGCTCGTCGACCTGCCAACACCCCGGCCGGATCTCATCCAGACCCTGCGGCTCCAGCCCGTACTCCTCCTTGGGCCGGCCCGCCACCGCGTTGAGCGCCACATTCGGAATCACCGTGTCACGAAACTGCCACGTATCCGACCCATCGGGGTTGTGCACCAACCGCGGCGCCTCATCGATGTACTTCTTCGGCAAATGATTCTTGAACATATCGGGCGGCTCGACGATGTGATCATCAACGCTGATCAAGATCATCTCGTCCTTGTGCATGCCCGTTCCTTTCGTCTCGTTCCCCGAGGCTATCCATCGGTCCAGTGCTCGATGTGAGGAAACTATCTTCTCACCGTACGAGAATCAATGTCCGAAAGCCACCCTATGGCCTCCTGTCAGCGCGATTAGGTCCTGCGGGCCCCCTTCGCGACCCCGGGTCGTGACCTCGGACGTTGACCATTCGCAGGAAAGGTGGAAATCTATTGGCGAAATATGAGAACCTGATTCTCATCGCCGAGAGCACACAGGAAGGAGCCCGTTTTGCGCGTGCCACCACTGCCGGCGGACCAGTGGGACGAGTCCGTCCACGACGCCCTCTCGAGTATGACTCCCGAACGACGCAATCCCGACCTGGCGGGCAATCTGCTCGCGACGCTGGTCCGCCATCCCAAGCTGACCCGCGCGTTCCTGCGGTTCAACTTCCACCTGCTGTACGGATCGACGCTGCCGCCGCGGCTGCGCGAGTTGGCGGTGCTGCGGGTCGCGCACCTGACGAACTGTGAGTACGAGTGGCGCCATCACGTGGTGATGGGCCGCGAAGAGGGTTTGACCGACGAGAACATCGAGGCGCTTCAGCGCGGCGAGGCGTCGGACGAACTGGATCGCGCCGTTCTGCGCGCGGTGGACGAGCTGCAGGACAAGGCCAGCGTCTCGGACGCCACATGGGCTGCACTGTCCGAACATCTCGAGGAACGTCAGCTGATGGACCTCGTCTTCACAATCGGGTGCTATGGCGCACTGGCCATGGCCATCAACACTTTCGGCGTAGAACCCGACTCCGAAAACGCAGAAAGGTAAACATCGTGGCATTTTTCCCCAAACCAAAAGAGGGCAGCTGGACCGAGCACTGGCCCGAACTCGGCACCGCGCCAGTCGATTACACCGACTCGGTCGACCCCGAGCAGTGGAAGCTCGAGCAGCAGGCCATCTTCAGAAGGTGCTGGCTGAATGTCGGACGGGTGGAGCGGCTCCCCAAGAAGGGCAGCTACTTCACTCGCGAGATGCCGTCGGCGGGGCCGGGCACGTCGGTGATCATCGTCAAGGACGGTGACAACGAGGTGCGCGCGTTCTACAACTTGTGCCGTCACCGCGGAAACAAGCTGGTGTGGAACGACTATCCCGGCGAAGAGGTCTCCGGTACCTGCCGGCAGTTCACCTGCAAGTACCACGCGTGGCGCTACAGCCTCAAGGGCGATCTGACGTTCATCCAACAGGAAGGCGAGTTCTTCGACGTCGACAAAGCGGACTACGGGCTGGTGCCGGTTCGCTGCGAGGTGTGGGAAGGCTTCATCTTCATCAACTTCGACAACGACGCCGAACCGCTGATCGACTATTTGGGCGACTTCGCGACGGGCCTGGAAGGTTATCCGTTCCACGAGATGACGGAAACCTATTCCTATCGTGCCGAGGTCAACTCCAACTGGAAGCTGTTCATCGACGCGTTCACCGAGTTCTACCACGCACCGGTCCTGCATATGAAGCAGGCGGTCAAGGAGGAAGCCGAAAAGCTGGCCGGCTACGGCTTCGAGGCGCTGCACTACGACATCAAGGGCAGGCACTCGATGATCTCGTCCTGGGGAGGTATGAGCCCGCCCAAGGACCTGAACATGGTCAAGCCCATTGAACGCATACTGCACAGCGGGCTGTTCGGGCCCTGGGACCGGCCCAAGATCAAGGGCATCCTGCCCGACGAGCTGCCGCCGGCGGTCAACCCGTCACGCCACCCCTCCTGGGGTCAGGACTCGTTCGAGTTCTTCCCGAACTTCACGCTGCTGCTCTGGGCGCCGGGCTGGTACCTCACCTACCACTACTGGCCCACCGACGTGGACAAGCACATCTTCGAGTGCACGCTCTACTTCGTGCCGGCGACGAACACCCGGGAACGGCTCGCGCACGAGCTCGCCGCGGTGACGTTCAAGGAGTATGCGTTCCAGGACGCCAACACCCTCGAGGCCACTCAGACGATGATCAGCACCGGTGTGGTCAAGGACTTCCTGTTGTGCGATCAGGAGGTTCTGCTGCGCCACCTGCACAAGACGGCTTGGGACCACGTGAATGCCTACAAGAAGGAAAAGGGTCTGACCAACGGCCAGACCACGAATGCGGCCAGCGAGAAGGATGCCATCAATGCCTAAGTTGCCGGAAGAGTTCGCCGACCTCGAGCGGTTCACCGATTGGTGCCTGCCCACCGAAGCGGAGCGTTATCAGAAGCGGCTGTCCTCGACGATGGAGGAGATGCAGGAGTTCTACGACGCCGGCATGGCGCGGCTCGAGGACGTGATGGAGTACTGCGACGCCCGGTTCCCGTTGGATGGAATGCCCGATGACGCAAAGGCACTCATCCACATGATGCAGTCACTGGTCAACGTGTCGTTTCCGATCGAGGTGTGGAAGCAGCCACGCGTCCTCGACAGCGGCGCCGCGTACATCGAGTGCATCAAGGAGCCGGTGGTTTGACGTTGTCTGCTCTTCGCGCGAGCGGCTCATCGCCGGGCGCAGTGACCCTCAAGGCAGCGGGTCTGCTCGACGTCGACGCCGCAGAGATCGTCCGGCCGGGCATTGTCCGGATCGACGACGACCGGATCGTAGGGGTCGGCGACGGTGCGGCTGACGGCGAAGGCGAGGTCATCGATCTCGGTGACGCGATCCTGTTGCCCGGCCTGATGGACATGGAGGTCAACCTCCTGATGGGTGGCCGGGGTGAAAACCCCGGCCTTTCCCAGGTTCAGGACGATCCCGCGACCCGGGTGTTGCGTGCGGTGGGCAACGCCCGGCGCACATTGCGGGCCGGTTTCACGACGGTGCGCAACCTCGGGTTGTTCGTCAAGACCGGTGGCTACCTGCTCGACGTCGCATTGGGCAAGGCTATCGACGCCGGATGGATCGACGGTCCGCGGGTCATCCCGGCCGGCCACGCGATCACCCCGACCGGTGGCCACCTCGATCCGACGATGTTCGCGGCCTTCATGCCGGGCGCGCTGGAGCTGACGGTCGAGGAGGGCATCGCCAACGGCGTCGACGAGATCCGCAAAGCGGTGCGCTACCAGATCAAGCACGGTGCTCAGCTGATCAAGGTCTGCGTCTCCGGTGGCGTGATGTCACTGACCGGAGAAGCAGGCGCACAACACTATTCGGATGAGGAACTGAGGGCCATCGTCGACGAGGCGCACCGGCGCGGCCTGAAGGTGGCCGCGCACACCCACGGAGCCGAGGCGGTCAAGCACGCGGTCGCGTGCGGCATCGACTGTATCGAGCACGGATTCCTGATGGACGACGAAGCCATCCGGATGCTGGTCGACAACGATCGGTGGCTGGTGACCACGCGTCGCCTGGCCGAAGCCATGGACGTGTCCCGGGCGCCGAAAGAGTTGCAGGACAAGGCGGCCGAGATGTTCCCGAAGGCGCGCACGTCGATCAAGGCCGCCTATGAGGCCGGCGTGAAGATCGCCGTCGGCACCGACGCCCCCGCCATCCCGCATGGCAAGAACGCCGACGAACTCGTCACGTTGGTGGACTGGGGCATGCCGCCGGCGGCCGTGCTGCGCGCGGCCACCGTCGTCGCCGCGGATCTGATCGACAGACCCAACCTGGGCCGCATCGCCGAAGGCTGTCTCGCCGACATCATCGCGGTGCCCGGCGACCCGCTCACCGATATCGGCGTCACGCGGGATGTCCGCTTTGTGATGAAGGGCGGTAAGGTCTTCCGACATGACTGAGTCGAAGCGAATCGAGGATCTCGTCGAGATCCAACAACTGCTGGCGAAGTACGCCGTCACCATCACCCAGGGCGATATCGAGGGGCTGGTCTCGGTGTTCACCCCGGACGGGACCTACAGCGCATTCGGCTCCACCTACACGCTGAACCGCTTCCCCGAGCTCGTCGCCGCCGCGCCCAAAGGCTTGTTCATGACGGGTACGTCGCTGGTGCACCTCGACGAGAACGACCCCGACAAGGCGAGCGGAACCCAACCGCTGTGTTTCATCGAACACTCCAAACATGACATGCGCATCGGGTACTACAACGACACCTACGTCCGCACCGATGCCGGCTGGCGGCTGAAAACCCGTGCCATGACGTTCATTCGCCGTAGCGGCGAACACGACTCGGGCCGCCCGCACGCGATCGGAAGGCCAGAGCCCGATGTCGCCGCCGAAGCGGCTCCGGAGGCCGGATGACAGACCTCTTCGAGCCCGCCGCGTTTCGTACAGCACTGCGGGAGTGGCTCGACGCCAACGACCTGGCTCCCCCGGAGGACCACTCGCTCGACGCGCATCAAGCCCAACACCTGCGGGTGCTCAAGGCGCTGTACGACGCGGACTGGATGCGTTACGGCTGGCCGGAGTCGGCGGGCGGGCTGGGCGGCCCGGACATCCTGCGCGCCATCGTCGGCGAGGAGGTCGTGGGACGCGGACTCGACCATCCCGGGCCCTACTCGATGCTCGACGTGCTGACTCCGACCATGATCGATTACGCGCGAGCGGGCCTGGCGGCCGAGATGGTGCCGCGGCTGCTGTCGGGTCAGGAGTCCTGGTGCCAGGGCTTCTCCGAACCCGGCTCGGGCAGTGACCTCGCATCGCTGAGCACTACCGCCGTGCCGCAAGGTGACAACTGGGTCGTCAACGGCCAGAAGGTGTGGACGAGCTTCGCGCAGTACGCAACTCGATGCATCCTGCTCACCCGCACCGGCGAAGCGAACACGCCCGATCACGAGGCGATCACCGCGTTCTTCGTCGACCTTGACTCTCCAGGGGTAGCCGTGCGGCCGCTGCGCACCATGCACGACGTCGACGAATTCTGCGAGGTGTACTTCGACGACGTCGTGGTACCTGCGGACCGTATGCTCGGCAAGCCGGGCGAGGGGTGGAAGCTGGCCATGGACCTGCTTCCCTATGAGCGCTCCACCTGTTTCTGGCAGCGCATTGCCTACCTGTACTCCCGGTTCGACGCGCTCATCGACGAAGTAAAAGGGCTTGGCACGGCATCGGATTCGGATCTCGGCGAGGTGTACCTGGCGCTGCACACGTTGCGCTGCCGCTCTCGCGCCACCCAGCACCGGCTCGGCGAGGGACGGAAACTGGGCGCGGACACCTCGATCGACAAGGTGTTGCTCGCCGGCGCCGAACAGCGGCTCTACGACACCGTTCGCGACCTGCTGCCCGGGCGCATCGAACTCGAGGACGACCCTTGGCGGACCGAGTTCCTGTATTCGCGGGCGGCGAGCATCTACGGCGGGACTGCAGAAGTGCAGCGCAACATCATCGCCCGCCGCCTGCTCGATCTCGGTAAGGAGTGACCGTGGACAACGGTTTGGATGCCGAATCACTGGTGATGCTGGAAGACACCCTGCGCAAGACCATGCTGTCAGCGTCCGGCGCAGAGTTGGACGCGGCGCTGGCGGAGCTGGGCTGGGCCGAGATGTTGGCGGATATACCGGACGTGGGGATACCGCTGGTGTTTCGGCTGCTGGGCGAAACCGGTTCGCACGCCTCGGTTCTCAACGATGTGCTGCTGGAGACCATCGGCGGGTTGCCCGGCGGGACACCGCCGATGCCGTACACCGGCGGCAGCTGGGTGGTGTGGGATCGCACGCCGAACAGCGAACCGACACTGGGCGACCTGCCGTTGCGCCGGGTGCCCGACGGCGAGCTGATGCGGATGGGCGAGGCGCGACGCGCGGTGGGCTGGTGGCTGGTCGGTTCGGCCAGGGCGATGCTGGTTCTGGCCCGTCAGCATGCGCTGGATCGGGTCCAGTTCGGCAAGCCGATCGCGTCCTTCCAGGCCATCCGGCACCGGTTGGCCGAGACGCTGGTGGCCATCGAAGGCGCCGAGGCGACGCTGGGCCTGCCGGGAACGGAAAGCGCGGACCTGACCGCGATGCTGGCCAAGGCGGCGGCGGGCAAGGCGGCGCTGACCGCGGCCAAGCACTGCCAGCAGGTGCTCGGCGGCATCGGCTTCACCGCCGAGCACGATCTGCATCGCCACATCAAGCGGGCACTCGTGCTCGACGGATTGCTCGGCAGCTCACGCGAACTCACCAAGAAGGCCGGTGCGGGCTTGCGGGCGCGCGGCTCGGCCCCCCGCCTCGCGCAGCTGTAACTCGTTTGCGCGAGCGTGCGTGTTTGCACACGGCACGCCGCGGAATTTCATCGCTTTGCGCACGCTCGTCCCGCACCGATTGTGCACAACTCCGGATTCATCCACAGGGTGAGCTCCTAGCGTCACCGGCACTGCTCGGCCGGACCGACGATTGCCGCTATGGATGCAGCGCTGAAGCAGTTGTTCGAAGAGCAAGGTGGAGTGGCGACCAGCGGCCAGATCTTGGCGGTCGTCCCCCGGTACGAGTTCGAGTCGGTACTGAAAAGACGGTCCCTGGAGCGCATTTGGCATGGAATCTACTGTCTCGGTGAGCCGACGGATGAGCTGCGGCTTCGCGGCCTCGACCTGTCGTGTGGCACCAGCGTCCCAGTATGCCTGGCCACAGCCGCAGCGCTGTTCGGCTTCGACACCGAGGAACCTGCCGAACTTCACGTGCTCAATCCGCCCGGTCATCAACTGCGCTCCGTCGAGGGTCTGGTCGTGCACCGCCGCGACGGCGCGCCGCTGGTGGCGGCGGCTGGGAGACACGCAACGTCGCCGTCATGGACCGCGGTCGAAGTGGCCCGCGCGCTGCGTCGGCCCCGCGCGCTTGCAACACTCGACGCCGCGCTTCGCTCGGGCACATGCACCCGCGGTGAGTTGTGGCGCTCCGCAATCCAACAGGCGGGTCGGCGCGGCGTCGTCGCGGTACGCGATCTTCTCGCCCTCGCCGACGCACGCGTCCAGTCGCCCATGGAAAGTGAGGCACGGCTGGCGATGATCGACGGCGGGTTGCCGATGCCGGAATTGCAGTACGAGATCGTCGACGGCAACGGTGAACTGCGGCGCCTGGACTTCGCATGGCCCGAGCATTGCGTCGCGGTGGAGTACGACGGCGTCGACTGGCACAGCGATCCGGAAGCGGTGCGCAACGACCGTCGTCGTCGACTCGCGTTACAGGACATCGATTGGACCGTCATCGCGATCGTCTTCGACGACGTGCGTCATCGAACGTGGGACTTCGTCGCGCGGGTCGACCGGCAACTTCGTCGCGCTCGTGCGGCGTGAACGCGCGCAAAGTGCCGAAAGTCAGCGGCGTGTCGTGTGGCGACACGCACGCTCGCGCCAACGAACTACTTGATGCTGGCTTTCATTTCGTCGAGGTTCACCAGCACCGGCCATCCGCTCACGCTCAGCGCGTTGCCGTGGCCAGTCTGATGGATATCGAACACCGACTGAATGGCGGCGTAGAAACCCTGCACGTCCAGCGTCTGGTTCACCGCGCGCTTGGCCTGGCGCAGCGCGAACGGCGGCATCTTCGCGATCTGTTCGGCCAGCGCCCTGGTCTCCGAATCCAGCTGATCGCGGGGCACCACCTTGTTCACCATGCCGGTGCCGGCCACCTCCTCGGCCGTCATCGCCCTACCGGTGAACAGAATCTCCTTGGCCTTGCGCGGTCCGAGTTCCCAGGTGTGGCCGTGGTATTCGACTCCGCCGATTCCCATCAACACCACCGGGTCGGAGAACTGAGCGTCGTCGGCCGCGATGATCAGATCGCACGGCCAGCACAACAGCAGCCCACCGGAGATGCAGCGACCCTGAACCGCGGCGATCGACGGCTTGGGCACATTGCGCCAGCGCAGCGTGTACTCCAGATAGCGCTTGGCCTCGTGCTGGACGATGAAGTCGAGCGTGATCTTGTCCGGCACGGGTCCCCCGCCGCGCAGGTCGTGACCGGCCGAGAAGTGCTTCCCGTTGGCGCGCAACACGATCACCGAAACCTCCGCGTCCTCGGCCGCGCGGGTCCATGCGGCGTCGAGTTCGTCGAGCAGCTCGGGGTTCTGCGCGTTGGCGGCTTCAGGCCGGTTCAGGGTGATGGTCGCGATGCGGTCGGCGACCTCGTACTCGATGTACATGCTGCAGTCCTTCTAGTTTCGCGGCAGGCCCAGCAACCGCTGGGCGATGATGTTGCGTTGGATCTCGGAGGTGCCGCCGGCGATCGTGCCGCCGAACGTGCGAACGTAGCGCTCGAACCAACCGCACCGGTACAACTCCAGGTGCTGTGCGCTGTAGGGCCCCGAAAACGTCGGATGGGCCAGCGCGTCGATGCCGGCGGCGGCCATCGCGTACTCGGTGCCAGCCTGCGACGCCTCCGAGCCGAGAAGTTTCAGCACCGACAGAGCGGGCACATCCTCATCGCCGCGCGCGGCCCGGGCCAGCGCCACCGAGCCGAGCAAGCGCAGGGCCTGGTTGTCCATCACCATCGCGGCGTACCGGTCGCGATCGAGCGGGGAGGCGGACGAAAATCCTCGACCAGTTCCTGCAGTCGGTCCGCGTAGCTGAGCCACAGCATGTTTCGTTCGTGCCCGAGCGAACCGTTGGCGACCCGCCAACCCTCGTTCAGCGGGCCGATCAAGTTCTCCACGGGCACCCGCACGTCGTTGAAGAAGACCTCGTTGAAGTCGAGGTCGTCGACGTCGCAGACCGAGGCGAACGGACGGCGCACCACACCGGGCAGGTCGGTCGGGATCATCAGCACGCTGATCCCCTTGTGCTTGGCGGCTTTCGGATCGGTGCGAACGAAAGTCAGCAGCACATCGGCGTCGTGCGCCCCCGAAGTCCACACCTTCTGCCCGTTGACGACGAAATACTCACCGTCCAACACCCCGCTGGTGCTCAGCGACGCCAGGTCCGACCCGGCGCCCGGTTCACTCATCCCCAGCGATGCGGTGATCTCGGCACGCAGGATCGGCACCGCCCAGCGGCGCTGTTGTTCGGGTGTGCCGAACGAGATCAGCGAGGCCGAGATGATCCCGACGCCCTGCGGGTTGTAGGTCAGATACACGCGTCGACGCGCCAATTCCTGCTGGTGCACGTACTGCTGCAAGATCGTGGCGTTGCGTCCACCGAACTCCGGCGGGTAGCCGGGCAGCAGCCAGCCGTGGTCGAACATCAACCGCTGCCAGTCTCGCGCCCAGCCTGGGACGTCGCTACTGGACCGCGACCGCTGCAGCGCGGCGGCGTCGGATGGAAGATGTTCGTCGAGGAAGGCGTTGAACTCGGCACGGAATACCTCGACATCAGCATCGAAGGTGAGCTGCACGCGACTCCCGCCAGATCAAATCTTTGGTAGGACTATTGTTATCTCCAAAATGAGAATACTATTCTCATCGTGAGAAAGTTACAATCTCTGACACGTTGGCCGCGAGGGGGTCCAGGACCGCAATGGCGAGGCGTTCTCCGGTACAGTCAGTTCATGTTCTCCCCACCCGGCCGGCGTCTGAGCCGCCGGTGACGAGCCCCAGCGAAGAGCCTGCCTGGAAGCAGCGCGCGGTTGAACGGTCGATAAAAACCGCGAAGCTCCGGGCCGCGCAGCGGGTGCAACGGTTTCTCGACGCCGCGCAGGCGATCATCATCGAAAAGGGCAGCACGGACTTCACCGTCCAGGAGGTCGTCGACCGCTCGCGGCAGTCGCTGCGCAGCTTTTACCTGCAGTTCGACGGTAAGCACGAACTGCTGCTGGCGCTCTTCGAGGACGCGCTGAGCCGGTCGGCCGACCAGATCCGGGCGGCCACCACCACCGCCGACGAGCCGATCGAGCGACTCCAAGTCGCGGTCCAGTTGCTGTTCGAATCCTCCCGCCCGGACCCCACTGCGAAGCGGCCGCTGTTCACCGACTTCGCTCCCCGACTTCTGCTCTCGCACCCCGCCGAGGTCAAGGTCGCCCACGCACCGCTGCTGGCGCTGCTCACCGAGCTGATGGAGGAGGCAGGCGCGGCGGGCCAACTGCGGGAGGGCATCAACCCGAAGCGGATGGCGGCGATGACCATGCAGACCGTCATGTTCGTCGCGCAGTCCAACGGCGCCGAAGACGGCACCACCCATCCGATCACAGCCGACGAAGTCTGGGACTTCGTCTCGCACGGATTCGCCGCCAGCTAACCGAGAACCTCATTCTCACGTTGTGAGCGAACCCTGTTCTCGTGTCCCGCGAACATCGACGCGGCGACCGGCGCGCCCGTCTGGAGAATCCGGTTCTTCTGAGCGAAGAGCTTAAATGGTCGGAATTGAGTCCCTTATTGACACCCCTTTATGACGGATGCCAGAGTGTGAGACAAAAATCAGCCCCATGTCTTATGCGAGCCCTGGTCCGGTGAGAGGCGATGCGGTGACGATCAGTGCAGAGAACTCCGACGTGCACGATGCGACGGACGAGTTGTACTACGACCCGTACAACATCGATCTGAACATGAACCCATACGCCGTCTTCGCACGGTTGCGCGAAGAGGCCCCGCTGTACTACAACACCAAGCACGACTTCTACGCGTTGAGCCGCTTCGACGACGTCAACAAGGCGGTGATCGACCACCAGACGTTCATCTCGGGTCGTGGGGCGTTGCTCGAAATCATCAAGTCCGGGATGGAGATCCCGCCCGGCACATTGATTTTCGAGGATCCGCCGATCCACAACATTCACCGCAATCTGTTGTCGCGCGTGTTCACTCCTCGCAAGGTTCAGGCGCTGGAACCGCAGATCCGCGAGTTCACCGCGCGCTGTCTGGATCCGTTGATCGGCTCGGACCGGTTCGACTTCGTCAACGATCTCGGCGAGCAGATGCCGATGCGTGTCATCGGAATGCTGCTAGGTATTCCGGAGAAGGATCAGCGTCGCGTCACCGATCACGGTGAAGCCACATTGCAGAGCAAGGAAGTCGACCTGCTGGCCACCGGTGAGGTGTTCGCCGAGTTCATCGACTACCGCACCGACCACCCGTCCGACGACATCATGACCGACCTGCTGAACGCCGAGTTCGAGGACGAGACCGGCACCATACGCAAGCTGCGGCGCGAGGAACTGCTGATGTACCTGACGGTCATCGCCACGGCGGGCAGCGAGACCACGACGCGTTTGATCGGTTGGGCCGGAAAGACACTCGCCGATTACCCGGATCAGCGGGCCCAACTGGCAGCCGACCCCGGCTTGATACCCCAGGCGATCGAGGAGATCCTGCGCTGGGAGCCACCGGCCCTGCAGATCGCCCGCTATGTGACCCGTGACGTCGAATACTACGGCCAGACGGTACCCGAGGGATCGGCGATGCTGATGCTCGTCGGCGCCGCGAACCGCGACCACCGCCGCTTCCCGCCGGACGGCGACGTCTTCGACATCCACCGGGAGGCGCACTCGCACATGACGTTCGGTGCGGGAACCCACTTCTGCATGGGTAACGCGCTGGCACGTCTGGAGGGCCGCATCGCGCTTGAGGAAATCCTCAAGAGGTTCCCGACGTGGGAAGTCGACTGGCCGAACGCCAAGCCGTCCCCGACGACCGCGGTTCGCGGCTGGGAATCCATGCCCACCTTCATTCCTGGAGACTTCTGAAAACCCCTGTAACGACGACGAATAGAGGTAACCCATGACTGGACGTGTTGAAGGCAAGGTCGCATTCATCACCGGTGCCGCTCGCGGCCAGGGCCGCGCGCACGCGGTGCGACTGGCGGCCGAAGGCGCCGACATCATCGCCGTCGACATCTGCAAGAAGGTCGACACGGTCGACCTGATCGCGCCGTCGACGCCCGAGGATCTGGCCGAGACGGCGGACCTGGTCAAGGGCCACAACCGCCGCATCTACACCGCCGAGGTCGACGTCCGCGACTTCGACGCACTCAAGGCGGCGGTGGACACCGGCGTCGAGCAGTTGGGCCGCCTCGACATCATCGTCGCCAACGCCGGCATCGGCAACGGCGGCCAGACCCTGGACAAGACCAGCGAAACCGACTGGACCGCCATGATCGACGTGAACCTCGGCGGGGTCTGGAAGACCGTCAAGGCGGGCGTGCCGCACATCCTCAGCGGCGGTCGCGGCGGGTCAATCATCCTCACCAGCTCGGTAGGCGGTTTGAAGGCGTACCCGCATACCGGCCATTACGTCGCCGCCAAACACGGTGTGGTTGGCCTGATGCGGACGTTCGCGGTCGAACTCGGCGCGCAGAACATCCGGGTCAACTCGGTGCACCCGACCAACGTCAACACCCCGCTCTTCATGAACGAGGGCACGATGAAGCTGTTCCGCCCTGATCTGGAAAACCCGGGTCCCGACGACATGAAGGTCGTGGCACAGTTGATGCACACGTTGCCGATCGGCTGGGTGGAGCCCGAGGACATCGCCAACGCCGTGCTTTTCCTGGCATCCGACGAGAGCCGCTATATCACCGGCGTCACGCTGCCTGTCGACGGCGGCAGCTGCCTCAAGTAGTGACCGCTGTCGAGCTGTCGCTGCCACGCGGTTGGGACGAGATCACACCGGGCTGGATGACGGCGGCGCTCGCGGAGCACTTCCCGGGCGCCACCGTCGACGGTGTCACCGTCGTACTGCGCGACGACGGCACCAACCGCCGGGCGCGACTGGCGCTGACGTACTCGGCGGGCTCGGGGCCGGCGACGGTGTTCGCCAAGGCCGTCGACCCCGACCACGCCGCGCTGGTCGCACTCACCAGCGGTCTGTTCCACGAACCGCGGCTGTTCAGTTCCGGTGTGGCGCTGCCACTTGACCATCCGACCGTCTACGCGGCGCTGATCGACGAGCCGGGCTCGAACTTCCTGATGATCATGGAGGACGTCGTCGCCCGCGGCGCCGACCCGCGCGACTCCACCCGGCCGATGACGGTCGAGCAAGTTGCCAACGGCGTCCGGGGCCTGGCACGGATGCACAGCCAGTTCTGGGGTGAGCGGCTGACCGCGAACTCCGCGCTGGACTGGCTCGAACCATTCGTCGCATTCGAAGGGCTCGAATACGCCCCGTTGCACATCGCCCATGAGCGACTGGGCGACTCGGTCTCCTCGGAGATCCTCGAATTGAGCGGCACAGAGCTGTTCGTCGACATCTGGGCCCGCTACATAGGCACTCTCACCACCAGCGCGCAGACCCTGCTTCACGGAGACCCGCATATCGGCAACACCTACGTCCTCCCCGACGACGACGTGGGGTTCCTGGACTGGCAGATGGCGCGACACGGCAACTGGTCCCTGGATCTCGGCTACTTCCTGCAAGGGGCGCTGACGATCGAGGACCGTCGGCGTGCCGAACGCGATCTGCTCGACGAGTACCGCAGCGCGCTGGCTCTGCCGTCCTCGGAACTTCCGTCGGCAGAAGATGTTTGGCTGCGGTACCGCGCATCGGTCGCACACGGCCTCGCGATCTGGATGGCCACTTTGTCCGGCGGTGACGCCTGGCAGGGTGCGGACATCTGCCTGGCGTTGGCGCAACGGTATTCGGCGGCGTTCATCGACCTCGACTCCCGCGCTGCGCTGGCGGCACTGACGTAGGCCGCCGGTTACTCAGATGTCGATGACGACCTTGCCCAGCGCCTTGCGATCGGCGACGTGGCGTAACGCCACCGCTGCGTCGTGGAGCGGGAACCTGGCGCCGATGTAGGGACGGAGCCTGCCCTCGGCATAGAGCGCATGCAGTTCCTCGTCGTCGCGTACGACCTCATTCGGATAGTCGGACGCGAAGGTCCGGATCTCCATGCCGCGAACTGTAATGCCTTTGAGGAGAACCAGATTGAGGGGAACGGACGGGATGGCGCCGGCGGCGTAACCGAGCGTGACGAAGGTCCCGCCGCGTCTGAGGCCGCGAAGCGCAGGCAGCGAGTACGGTCCGCCGACGGGGTCGACGACGACCCGTGCGCCGGCCTTGCCGGTGACCTCCCTGATCCGGTCACGCAGATCTTCGCGGTCGTAGTCGACGACCGCTTCGGCCCCGCGCTCGCGGCAGAGGTCGAGCTTGTCCGATCCGGACGCCGCCGCCAATACCCTGCCCCCGAGAAGTTTCGCGATGTCCACCGCGGCCAGACCGACACCTCCGGCGGCCCCGAGCACGACCACCCAGTCATCCGGTTGCACCGGCGCGACCGTCCGCAACGTGTAGTACGCAGTGCGGTAGGTGACGCCGAACGCGGCGGCGTCGGCGTAGTCGATCCCGTCCGGAATCGGCGACACCGCACGCGCGTCGACCACCGCCTGCTCCGCAAACGCACCGACGAACGTCGTCGCAGCCACTCGAGCGCCCACAGGGCAATCCACCCCGTCACCCACCGCGACGACGTCGCCGGCCATCTCGCTGCCCGGGCTGAAGGGCGGCGGCACCTTGACCTGATACTTGCCCGCGATCAACAGGACGTCAGGATAGTTGACCGCAGCGGCCCGAACCCTGATCACCACCTGACCGGGTTGTGGTGTGAGGTCGGGCAGTTCGTCGAGCACGAGATCGTCAGGATCGCCGTACTCCCGGCACACGATCGCCTTCATCGACCCTCACTTCCGTCGGTCACGGACAACCGAACGTGCCCGTGGTCCAGAGCGTAGGACATCCCCGGCTGACCGAAACCACCCGATCATGACCGTCCGAGTGGTTCGATGGAGCCCTTGGACACCGACGGTCCACAGGGGGTGGGGATGTGAAGCGACTCAACGGCATGGACGCCATGCTGCTCTACAGCGAGACGCCCAACCTGCACACGCACACGTTGAAGGTCGCGATCATCGACGCCACCGACTTCGACGGCGAGTTCACTTTCGACCTCTTCTGCCGGACGATCGCCCGAAGGCTGCACCTGCTCGACCCGCTGCGCTACCGCCTGGTCGACATCCCGTGGAAGCTGCACCACCCGATGTGGCTCGAGGATTGCCCGGTCGACCTCGACTACCACCTGCGCCGGGTGCGCGTACCGAGTCCGGGCGGCCGCCGTGAGCTCGACGAGGTGATCGGCCGGATCGCCAGCACGCCGCTCGACCGCAGCCGCCCGCTGTGGGAATTCCACTTCGCCGAGGGATCGGCGGATAACCGTTTCGCGCTCATCGGCAAGGTGCATCACACACTGGCCGACGGTGTCGCCTCGGCGAATCTGCTTGCGCGGCTGATGGATCTGGCGGACGGCACACAAGACGAGCGCGAGGACTACGAAACCTGCGAAGCGCCGCGTCGGTCCGAGCTGTTGAAGGTCGCGATGCGCGACCACGCCTCGAACGTCGCGGCACTGCCCGCACTCGCCCGCGATGCGGTTCGGGGGTTCACCAAGGTGCGCCGCCGCGCCAGGGAGCGAACCGATCAACCGGACCTGGCGAAGATGTTCCGTACGCCACCAACATTTCTCAACCATGTGGTGTCACCGATCCGGACCTTCGCCACGGCGTCGATCTCGCTGGCCGAAGTCAAGGAGACGGCCAGACATCTCGAAGTCACGTTCAACGACATCGTGCTCGCGACGGCGGCCGGCGGCTTGCGGAAACTGCTCCTGCGCTACGACGGACGCGCGGACCGCCCGCTGATGGCATCGGTCCCGGTGAGCACGGACCTGTCACCCGACAGGATCACCGGCAACGAAATCGGCGGTCTGTCAGTGTCTCTTCCTGTGCACATCGACGATCCGCTCGAGCGAGTCCGGCTGACCTCCCTGGCGACCGCGCGCGCGAAGGAGGATTACGAACTGCTCGGCCCGAAGCTGCAGGGCCGGCTGATGGAGTACCTGCCGCCACCGCTGACACCGCCGCTGCTGCGGTGGCAGAGTCAGCGCGCCAAACACAACCCGCTGATGAATGTCGCCGTGTCCAGTGTGCCCGGGCCGCGCCGGCACGGCCACATCGGTGGCGCCCCGGTGAGCGAGATCTACTCGATCGGTGTGCTTTCGGCCGGCAGCGCGTTCAACATGACGGTGTGGAGCTACGTCGACCAGGTGGACATTTCGATCCTGTCCGACGACCGCACGTTCGACGACATTCACGAGGCAACCGACGCGATGGTGCACGCACTCGACGAGATCCGCTCGGCCGCAGGGCTTCCGGCGCTGTCCGTGGTGAGCACCGCGATGGCGCCGGCCAGGGCCGTCGGTTAGTCGACGAGATCGAGCAGGTCCTTGCGCACCACCTTGCCGGTACTGCCCCGCGGCAACTCGTCGAGCACGGTGATCTGCCGCGGCACCTTGTAGTTCGCCAGGTTCTCGCGGATGTGCTGCTTGAGGTCCTCGGGGGTGGTCTCCTCTCCATCGTCGAGCACGACGAACGCAACGAGGCGCTGACCGTACTGCTCGTCGTCGACACCCAGCACCGCCGCCTCCTTCACCGCGGGATGCCCGGCCAGCGTCTTCTCGACTTCGATCGGGTAGACGTTCTCGCCGCCGGAGACGATCATCTCGTCGTCGCGGCCCACCACGAACAACCGGCCCGCGTCATCGAGGTACCCCACGTCCCCCGACGCCATGAAGCCCTCGTGGAAGTCTCTTGTCTTGCCCGACGTGTAGCCGTTGAACAGCGTGCCGCTGCGCACGAAGATCTGCCCGGTCTCTCCAGTGGGAAGCTCGATGAACTCCGCGTCGAGGATGCGGATCTCGGTGCCGTCGGCGGCAGTTCCAGCCGTGTCGGGCGCGGCCCGCAGGTCGGCCGGTGTGGCGGTGGCGATCATGCCCGCTTCGGTCGCGTTGTAGTTGTTGTAGATGACATCGCCGAACCGGTCCATGAACTTGACCACCACATCGGGACGCATCCGGGAACCCGATGCCGTGGCGAACCGAAGTGTCTTGCCGCTGTAGCGGTTCAACACTTCTTCGGGCAGATCCATGATCCGGTCGAACATCACCGGCACCACGGCGAGGCCTGTCGCCTCGTACCGGTCGACCAAGTCCAGCGTCGCCTCGGGGTCGAACTTGCGGCGCGTGACGATGGTGCAGGCCAACAGCGCGGCGAACAGCAACTGCGAGAAACCCCAGGCGTGGAACATCGGCGCGGCGATGACGATCGCCTCCTCGGCGCGCCATGGCGTGCGGTCCAGCACCGCCTTGAGATCGCCTGCGCCACCGCTGCCCTCGCCGCGTTTGGCGCCCTTCGGGGTTCCGGTGGTGCCGGACGTCAGCAGGATGACGTCGCTCTTGCGTTCGGCAGCAGCGGGCCGCTTGCCGAGGTTGGTCTCGATCAGTCGATCGAGCGTCAGCCCGTCGGCGGGTCCGTCGGTCCAGGCCAGGATGCGGGTGGCGGGCTTGCCGGCCATCGCCCGGTCGACGATCTCGGCGAACTCCTCGTCGTAGATGACGACGTCAGCGCCTTCCCGATCGACCACTTCGGCCAGGGCGGGCCCCGCGAACGAGGTGTTGAGCAGCAGTACGTCGGCGCCGACCCGGTTCGAAGCCACCAGGGCCTCGATGAAGCCACGGTGGTTGCGACACATCACCGCAACGGTTTTCGGCGCACCGCCGGGAAGGTTCTGCAGCCCGGTGGCCACGGCGTCGCAGCGGTCGTCGAGCTGCTTCCACGTCAGCGTGCCGCGCTCGTCGACCAGTCCCGGGCGGTCCGGACACCGCTGCGCGGCCGCGGCGAAGCCGACCGTCGCCGTCATCCCCACCCGGCGCATCGCCGCGCCCATGCGCAAATATTTGTCGGGGCGCAGCGGTGCGATCAGGCCGGCCCGCCACAGCGTCTGCACGAGTCCGAGAACGTCTGCCACCGGTCAGCCCAGCACCGGGAATCGACGTTCCGTGGCCAACTCGTCGAGCGCGGCCTGCATCACCGAGCGCACGTGCGCGTCGACCTCCTTCACGTCGGGTTCCGCCCCGAATTGCTCGGCCACATGGATCGGTGGCAACACCCGCGTGACGATCTTGGCGGGCAACGGGAGGTTCGGCGGGAAGATCGCCGACAATCCGAACGGGAAACCGAACGACAGGGGCAGAATCTCCATGCGTGCCTTCTTCAACCCGAGGCGGCGGGCGATCGAGTCGCCACGCGCGAGGAACAACTGGGTCTCCTGGCCGCCGATCGACACCATCGGAACGATCGGCACGCCGGTCTCGATCGCGGTCCGCACATACCCTGTGCGACCGGCGAAGTCGATGACGTTTTCGGTGAACGTCGACCGGTAGGAGTCGTAGTCCCCGCCGGGGAACACCAGCACGACAGCACCGTCCCTCAGCGCCTTGGCTGCGTTCTCGCGATTCGCCTCGACGACCCCGGCGCGGCGCAGCCAGTCCCCCAGCGGTCCCATGAAGATGCCGTAGTGAGCGAGCGTGTAGACGGGGCGGTCGAAGCCGAACTTCTGGTAGAAGGCCGGGGCGAAGATCATCACATCGGGGGTGAACATGCCACCGGAGTGGTTCGACACCACCAGCGCGCCACCGGCGGCCGGCATGGCCTCCAGGCCGCGCACCTGGGCGCGGAAGTACCGCTTGATCAGTGGGCCGACCGTGTTGACCACACCCCGGGTGAACGCGGGGTCCCACTTGGCGACTTCCGGCTTCTGCTCCCCGTTGCTACTCATGGCCTACCTGTCATACCCGCGCCGCCCGCCTCCTCCACGTGAATATGCTACTTTCGAAAAAAGAGAATGTCATATTCGCAGGTGGGAGTCGCGATGGCGGGAACAGTACTGGTGACCGGCGGCTTCGGCCTGGTGGGTTCGGCGACCGTACGCCGGCTGGCCGGACTCGGCCGCACGGTGATCGTGGCCGACCTGGACACCCCGGCGAACCGCAAGGCAGAAGCGACACTGCCGCAAGGCGCATCGGTGCGGTGGACGGACCTCACCGACGGGGGTCAGGTGCAGCGCCTGATCGCCGACATCGCCCCGGAAGCGATCATCCACCTCGCCGCGGTCATTCCACCGCCCATCTACAAGAACCCGGGACTCGCCCGCCGCGTCAACGTCGACGCCACCGCGACGCTGGTGCGCATCGCCGAACAACAGCCGTCGCCGCCCCGCTTCATTCACGCCTCGAGCAACGCGGTCTTTGGTGCGCGCAACCCGCACACCACCACGGCGGCGCTGCGTGACGACGATCCGATGCGGCCGTGCGATCTCTACAGCGGAACGAAGGCGGAGGCCGAAGCGATCGTCCGGTCCTCGAAACTGCCGTGGGTGGTGTTGCGGCTGGGCGGCGTGCTGAGCACCGATCCCAACGCGATGCCGTTGAGCGCCGACGCCTTGTACTTCGAGAGCCTGCTGCCCACCGACGGCAAGTTGCACAGCGTCGACGTCCGTGATGTCGCATGGGCCTTCGCCGCCGCCACCACCGCCGATGTCGTCGGAGAGATCTTGTTGATCGCGGGGGACGACTCGCACCGGATCCGCCAGGGCGACGTGGGGCCGGCGCTGGCAGCGGCGCGCGGCCTGCCCGGTGTGCTGCCGCCCGGCAGGCCGGGCGACCCCGATCGCGACGACGCCTGGTTCGTCACCGATTGGATGGACACCACCCGCGCGCAGGAGGCGCTGCAGTTCCAGCACTACTCATGGCCCGACATGCAAGCCGAGGCCGCGGCCAACGCTGGGTGGACGCGCCACCTGCTGCGACTGCTCAGCCCGCTCGCCCCGCTGCTGCGCGAGATCCTGAAACGGCGCGGCGCGTACTGGAACAAGCCCGGCAAGTATGCAGATCCGTGGGCCGCGATCCGTGCCCGGTTGGGAGACCCGTCGTGGGATCATCCCCGCGAGCTGTCCTGACCGCATAGTGTTCGCCGGGTGGAGACGTTCAAGGGACGCGCGGCGGTCATCACCGGCGGCGCCAGCGGCATAGGTTTCGCCAGCGCACAGGAATTCGCGGGCCGCGGTGCACGCATCATGATCAGTGACATCGACTCGGCGGCGCTCGGCCGTGCGGTCGCGGATCTGCGCGCTGACGGCGTCGACGCCCATGGTGTGGTGTGCGACGTCCGGAAACTCGACGACGTCAACCGGTTGGCCGACGCGGCCTTCGACGTCTTCGGCGACGTGCACCTGGTGTTCAACAACGCCGGTATCGCCTACGCCGGCCCGATCGCGCAGGCCAGCCACGACGACTGGCGGTTCGTCATCGACGTCGACCTGTGGGGCCCGATCCACGGCGTCGAGGCCTTCCTGCCGCGACTGATCGCACAGGAGGCCGACAGTCACATCGCGTTCACGTCCTCGTTCGCCGGGCTGATCCCCAACGTCGGCCTCGGGCCGTACTGCGTGGCCAAGTACGGTGTCGTCGCGCTCGCCGAGACGCTGTCGCGCGAGGTGCGCGGCAACGGAATCGGCGTCACGGTGCTGTGCCCCATGATCGTCGACACCAACCTGCTGGCCAACACGGAACGCGTCCGCAGCTCCGACTACGGGCCGGCAACCCCCTCGACCGCCGACACGGTGCAGCAATTGGCGTCGGATCCCACCGACGATTCCGTGCTCGGTGTGGCCAACGTGGCCCGCCTGACCGCCGATGCGATCGAGGCCAACCGGCTCTATGTCCTGCCGCACAACGCGGCCCGCGGGTCGATTCGGCGCCGCTTCGAGCGCATCGACCGCACTTTCGACGACCAGGCCGCCGAGGGCTGGAACCACTGACCCGAAACCCCCGTCGAGACGACGGTTTCTGACGGAAAACAAGCGGATCTCGTCATAAACCGCAGTCTCGCGAAGCGGCTAGCCCGGGCCGAGTGTCGGCCGGCCGGTCTGCGGGTGGTGGTACCAGCCGCCCGCCGCCTGGGTGCCGCCGTCGACGTGGATCGTCTGTCCGGTGATGTAGCTCGCCAGATCGGATGCGAGAAAGACTGCGGCCCCGGCTATTTCGTCGACGTGACCGGGCCGCCCCATCGGAATGCCCGGGGCGACGTCGGGCCGCAGCCTGCCGCCGGAGATCTGCATCAGACCCTCGGTCAGCGTCAGGTCGGGTGCGATCGCATTCACGCGAATGCCGTACGACGACAACTCGAACGCCGCGGTGTGGGTGTAGTTTACGACGCCGGCCTTGGCCGCGGCGTAGGCGGCGTATCCCGGAGCTGCCCGCACACCCTCGATCGACGTCACGTTGATCACGCTGCCGGTGCTTCGGGCGTCCACGAGCCGGCGGGCGACGCGCTGGGTGCACAGTAGTACATGCCGAAGGTTGGCTCTGTACAGCGCATCCCAGCCGTTCTCGGTGGTCTCCAGCAGCGGTGAGTTGAACACCCCGCCGGCGTTGTTGACCAGGATCGACACCTCGCCGAGTTCGGCGACCGTCTCTTCGAGCGCGGCGTCGACCTGTGCACTGTCCCTTACATCGGTGACGATTCCCAGCGCGCCGACGCTTTCGGCGGTGGCGGCGCAGGTGTCGGGCTCACGCTCCCAGATCGCAACCGACGCCCCGAAGGCCGCAAGGCCTTCGGCGATGCCCTTGCCAATGCCCGCGCCGCCGCCCGTCACGACCGCCACGCGTCCGGTCAGCAGGATGTCGGAGGGATCGATGGCCACGGGTCGAGTCAACCAGTCTTGGTGGTGCGAATGGTCAGCCCCGCCGGCGCGTTTCCGATGACCCCCTGCTGCTCGAGATCGGTGATCTCATCGTCGGAGAGTCCCAGCGCGGTGAGCACTTCGCGGTTGTGCTGTCCCAGCAGCGGTGCCGGCGTGCGATGGAAATTCGGTACCGACGCGATCCGCATGGGTAGTGTGCTGTGCCGGGCCGCGGGGTTGACGGGATGGCCCACGCGCTCGTAGAAGCTCCGGTGCACCACCTGCGGCAGGTCGCCGACGCGGTGCGGCTGCATCACCTTGGCGACCGGTACGCCTGCCGCCCAGAGCGTTTCGACGATCTCGTCGCCGGTGCGGGTGGCGCACCACGTGCTCAGCCGTTCGTCGATCGCATCGTGGTTGCGGCGCCGGCCGTCGACCGTGGCCAACTCTTCGGTGACCCACGCCGGGTGGTCGAGGGCGGCGACCAGACCCGCCCACTGCTCGTCGGTCGCCACCGCGATCGCCACCCAGTCGTCGGGGCGGCCGAACTCGTCGAGTTCACCGGTGCGGTACAGGTTCTGCGGCGCCGCGGTCGGCCCCCGGTTTCCCTGTCGTTGCAGCAGGTTCCCGTACGCCGAGTATTCGATGACCTGTTCGGCGGCGACGTTGAGCGCCGCGTCGACCATCGCCGCCTCGATGCGTACGCCCTCTCCCGTTCGCCGCCGGTGCGCCAGCGCGAGCAGCAGCGCGTTGAGCCCGTGCACGCCGGCGTTCGGGTCGCCGACCGAATAGGGCTCGACCGGGTTCTGGTCGGGATGACCGGTGAGCCAGGTGATTCCGGAGCAGTCCTCGATCACGTAGGCGAACGCCGGCTTGTCGCGCCATGGTCCGTCGAGCCCGAAACCCGGCAAACGCATCATGATCGCGTCGGGCCGCAGACGGTGTACCTCGCCGAAGCCGAGGCCGATCTGGTCGAGCACTCGCGGGGTGTAGTTCTCGACGATCACGTCGCAGGTCTTGATCAACTCGCGCAGGAGTTCGACGCCACGCTCCGAGCGGATGTCGAGAGTGACGCTCTTCTTGTTGGTGTTCAGGCCGGAGAAGATCGGCGAGCGCTCCCACCACTGCTCCTCGGTGACCGGCACGCCGGCGATCAACCGGGTGCCGTCCGGTCGCGCGGTCGACTCGACGTGGATCACCTCGGCGCCGAGCAGCGCCAGCATGTGGGTGCACGACGGCCCGGCCCAGAAGCTCGTCATATCGAGCACGCGAAGGCCCTCGAACGGTGACTGCGCCGAAATAGCATTCCGGGCCGTTACAGCACCCGATTCGCGACCAGGAATGCTATTTCGGCGATACAAGTCGGTGTGCTCGCCGAGGCGGGGCGCGGGCTGCGGAGCGCGAAGCAGCGACGGAGTGGTGCGGTACGGCGGCCCCGGCTGGGTGAAACCGTCGCGCGGATTGGTGACGAACGTCCCGCGCTCGACGAACTGTTCGAAGGCGGTGACGGTGGCGCCGTTTCCGACCGGTGCGTTCGGAATCCGGAACGCGCTCGAGAGCTCGAGGATGTCCTCGACGCGGTTCTCCTGCACCCACTGGTAGATCTGCTCGGCGTGGATGTTGGCCTGTTCGGTGATCGACAGGTCGGCCTGCTCGTCGATCCACTCGTCGTGACCGACCATGGCGCACAGGTCGAACCACTGCTGCGCGGTGCCGCATCCCAACGCCACCAACCCGTCGGCGGCCGACGCCACACCGGGGATCGTCAACCGGCGACGGTCCCGGAACGGCCGACCCAGCGCGTCGTGAAATGAGACCGAATAGTAGGTGAGACAGAGGATTTGGGCTTCGAGCATCGAGACGTCCACCAGCCCCGACGGCAACGCCGTGGTGCCGGCGGCGGCGAACGCGCCGGTGAGCCACTCTCCGATCTGCCCCGCCACGAACACCGGCGCGCGGTCCTGCGCGCCCCTGCCCAATCCGATCACACCGCCCGACCAGGCCTGCACCGTGAACTCGGTGGCGGGCTTGTCCGCCCACGGGCCGTCGAGCCCGAAGAGGGTGATCGCGGTGACGGTCAGTTGCGGATACGCGTCGACGAGCGCCGCGGGCGCGAATTCGTCGAGCGCGGTGATCGTGGACCCACCCGACCACACGACGGCCTCCGCTGACCGCAACAGCCCGCGCAGCAGGTCCAGATCGCCGGCGTTTCGCGGGTCGACGACGACGCTGTGTTTCGAGCACGCCAGGAAGCTGAACAGCGCCCCGTCGCTGCCGGGCTCGATTTGAGCGCCCGATGCCGACCAGGTGCGCAGCGGATCACCGTGCGGTGACTCGACTTTGATCACCGTGGCGCCACCGTCGGCGAGCAGCTTGGTGGCGTACGCCCCGGCGATCCCGCTCGAGAGGTCAACGACGGTGTACTCGTCCAGCGCCGCCACTAGTCCTTCTTCCTGCGGTTCGTCTTGCTCAACCGGAACTCGGGCGGAAAGTTCTCGTCGTTGCCGTTGACGGCGTCGGCGAGGCCCGCATCGATCGCGTCGGCGAGCATGAAGTCATTGCCGTCGGGTCGCGCCATGCCGCCCATCGACTCGAACATCGCGGACAGCAGGCTGCCGAGATATTCGCCTTGGAACTGCTTGACCACCTCGAAGAACATCTTCTGCTGAAAGACGCTGTCTACCGGCCGGTTTCGCGCGCAGGCGTGCGCGTACTTGGCGACCTCGGCTTCGAGCTCGTCTCGCGGCACCACCTTGTTGAGGAAGTTGCACGCCATCATCTCGTCGGCGGTGAACGGCCGCCCCGTGAACACCATCTCCTGAAAAGGCCGCAGGCCCATGGTCATCACCCATGTCCACATCCGCGGACCCCAGCCGAAGTACCGGAACGAGGGATGGCCGAACAGCGCGTCGTCGCTCGAGATCACCAGGTCCGCGTCGGCGCACTGGTAGAAATGCCAGCCGTAGCAGTAGCCCTTGGCTTCGACGATGCTGATCTTCTTGAGCTCCTGCAACGCCCGGTTGCCCGCCGCGACGTTGGCATACCACTGCCCCATCGTCGCGCCGTGCCGGAATGACCCCTTCGGCGGATAGACGACGTTCGGATCGTCCACCCGCAGTTCCGCCAGCCGCTCGTCGTCGTCGCCCGCCATGAACTCGGGCAGGTCCGCGCCGCTGCCGAGATCCTCTCCTAGACCGCGGATCACGACGACCTTCACGTCGTCGTCAACGGTGGCGCTGCGCAACAGGTCGGCGTATCGCAACCGCGCGGCCGACGTCGGCGCGTTCAGATAGTCGGGCCGGTTGAACGTGATCGTCGCGATCTTGGTCGCCGGGTCCTTCTCGTAGAGGACGATTTCCTCAGGGGCGGGCCGACTCCCGGAGTCCGACATCTGTCCTCAACCGATTCCCACGCCCGCACCACTCCAGAACGGGCTGGAGGTCAGCAGTTCAGCCCCGTCGGCGGTGATGTGCACGGCGTCGCGGCTGAAGACAGCACCGACGCCCTGCTGCCAGACGTAGCCGCTCACCGCGAGCACCATGCCGGGTTCGAGCACCTCCTCGGCCACGGTGGCTCGCAGCGCGGGGGTGACGACCGGCGAGTCGTAGCCCAGGCCGAGGCCGTGCGCGACGGGCATCGCGGGCAACGGTTCACCGGCCGCCTCATACGCGGCGAGCAGGTCGCTCGCGGGATAGCCCGGACGACAGGCGCCGATCAGCCTGTCCCACAGGCGGCTCCAGCGGTCGAAGAGCTGTGGCACCTGCGAGCCGTCGACCTCACCGACCGGCCAGGTGCGGCCGACCTCGCCCACGTAGCCGTCGGCCATCACGCCGGCCGAGAACGCGACCAGGTCGCCGTACTCAACTCGGCCATCCGTCCGGGCGCGCCGCCACGGATGGTCCTTGCTGGTTATCCACGCACCGTCCTGGGTGGCCGGAGTGGTGACGCCGCCGGCGGCCATCGCCTCCATGAGTGCGCCCGTCAGCGACTGCTCGGTGACGCCGGGGGCCAGTTCGGCGCGTGCAGCCTCCAACGCGGCATCGGCCACGTCCAACGCGCCGCGCAGTACCGCGATTTCGTCGGGTGTCTTGATCCGGCGCGCCGCCCGCAGCGCGGGTTCGGCGTCGACGATTTCGGCGGTGGGGAAAGCCATCGGCAACAGTTGTGCGAATGTCGGTGTCAGCGAGTCGGTTCCCACGCGTTTGGCGGTGGCGGCACCGGGTAGTGCCTTGAGCACCTCGACGAGCGTCATCGGGTTCCAGGCCAAGCCGTACAGGTGGTCGTGGGGGATCTCGTCGGGAATGCCCTCGTCCCAGGTGCTGTTGAGGTAGATCTCCCCGGTGGACCGAATGATCTCGCAGATCGGCCCGAACGGCCGGGTGCCGGCGACCCAGAGTTGCGGTGCGCCGGTCACGTATCGCACGTTGGCCTGGCGGCCCAGCACCAGAATGTCGATATCGCGGTCGGCCATCTGAGCCAGTGCTCGTTCGCGGCGGCCCCTGCGCAGATGTGCTGCGTCAGGCAGGATTTCAGTGCTCATTTGGCGCCTGTCCGATCCAGTCCGTAGGGGGTGTATGGATAATCGGTGATCGACTGATATCCGTCATCGGTGACCACGATGATCTCCTCGCTCCGATAACCGCCGGTGCCGTCCTCCCATACCACCGGTTCGAGGACCAGCAGCATGCCGGCCGGGAACACGAAGTTGTCGTCGAACTCCTCGCCGAGATCGGTTCCGATCATCGGCATCTCCGCGGCGTTAGTGCCGATGCCGTGACCGAGGTAGAAGTGCGGAAGCCAGGGTTTGGCGCCCGCGTTGGCCGCGATGGCGGCGCGGGCGAGGTCGCCGGACGTCGCGCCCGCCTTGGTGACCGACAGCACCGCGGACAGGATCTCCCACCACTTCTCGAACTGCGCGCGCTGGCGCTCGGACGGCTCATCGCCGACCAGCCAGGTACGACCGAAGTCCGAGCAGTAGCCCTTGTAGGTGATGCTCATGTCCGTCCACAGCACGTCGCCACGTTCGAGTCTGCGTTCGGTGCTCAGCAGCGGCAGCGCGAGGTCACCGGTCGTGGTCCAGACCGATCCGCTGGTCTTCGTCGTGGGCATCACCTGCCAGATCGCCTCGAGCATGTTCGCCGTCGCACCGAGTTCGAAGGCCCGACGGGCGAACTGGCCGGACAGATCGATCTGGCGCACCCCGGGCGCAAGTCCCTTCTGCACGTCCACCATGGCGTCCTCGGTGATGCGGCAGGCTCTTCGTAGACACGAGATCTGGTCGGGGGTCTTGACCAGCTTGGCGGGGCCGACGATCTGCGCCGCATCCGACGGTGGGCCCGACGGGAAAAGCTTGCCCGATGCGCGGCGCATCGCACCGGTCACCTCGTCGACCGCGATCTTGCCGCCTGTGGGCACGAGATCGGCCAGTACCTTGGCGAAACTTTCGACACCCTCGTCGAATTCGAGGTAGAGAGGGCCGTGCACATGGTCGTCGGGCACCTCGCACTGCGCGGTCGAGCCCTCGCGCAGCGGCATGAACAAGTGCGGATGCGGATCGTCGGCGAGCACAATCGCCACCGGCCGTTCCACATGGGACAGGCCGGCGTCGAGCAGCGGCCAGCTCACGCCGGTCGCGTAGACGACGTTGCCGTTGCCGATCAGAACCATTGCGTCGACACCCTTTTCCTTCATCGAGTCGCGCAACCGGACCCCGCACTCGCGGTACATCCGTGCGTGATCAGGAACTTCGGGTATGTCGATCAGCGTCGATTGCGGCGCAAGGGTGGTCACGAGATCCCCAGGAACTTCTTGATATTGGTGCTGACGATCTTGACGGCGTCCTCGGGTCCGACCGCGTCGACGACGGTCTTCAGCGACTTCTCCGAGTACCCGAACGTGGACTCGTTGTGCGGGTAGTCCGACGACCACATGACGTTATCGACGCCGATCTTGTCGATCAGTTCCAGGCCGAGGGGGTCGACCATGAACGACGCGCTCATGTGGTTGTCCCAGTAGTGCCGGACCGGGTGCTCGAGCTGGTGGTTGAGCATGTGCCGGTACGACGCGAGCATGTGCTCGGCGTCCTGCAGCGCGGTTGGCACCCAGGCGATCCCGCCCTCGAACCAGCCGATCTTCAGCTTCGGGTGGCGATCCAGGATGCCGGAGAACACGTACTTGGCGAACTGCTCACGGAACGAGTCGACATTGACCATCATGCCGACGACGACGCTGTTGAACTCGCACGGCGTCTTCGGCGGGGTCTCGCCGATGTGGTGGCTGACCGGCAGGCCCGCGGCCTCGATCTCGTCCCACACCGCGTCCATCGAGGCGGCTCCGTAGTCGTAGATGTTGCCGTCGTCATCCTTGCCGGGATTCAACGGCAGCAGGAACGTCTTGAGGCCCAGCGACTTCAGTTCTTCGAGCGTGCTGCGGGTGCCCTTGGGATCCCACCAGTTGATCAGCCCGACGCCGTAGAAGTGACCCTTGCTGCGCTCCTGCAGATCGGCGATGTGCTCGTTGTAGATGCGGAACACCCGCTCGCGCAAAGCCTTGTCCGGATAGTGGAACAACGCCAGCACGGCGTTGGGGAACGCCAACTCTCTGTCGATGCCGTCCTCTTTGAGCTGCCGGACGCGTGCCTCGATGTTGTTCGTTGCCGCTCCGGCGAGGTCGTCGTACTGCATCAGCACCCGCCCGAAATCGCCGCCGGTCCAGGCCTTGCCCTTCATGCCGACCATGTACGCGCCGTCCTCGTACCAGATGCGCGGCGCGGCGCCCTTAAGCTCCTCGGGGAAGCGGTCGTAGAAGATGTCCTCGGCGACCGAGATGTGGTTGTCGGCCGAGAAGATCTCGGTGCCCGCCGGCAGTCCGAAATCGCCTGTGGCATGGCCCTTGCGGTGCTTGGGTGCGCCGAAACCCTCGGGGGGATAAAGCGTAGCTGTCGGGGTGGACATCGTTGACACTCCAATCGGGCTGTGTGACGGACCTGACTACCAGGTCACCGGAAGTTCGTAGACGCCGTAGGCGAGGCGGTCGTGTTTGAACGGCACCTCGCCGATCGGCACGGCCAGTCGCAACGTCGGGATACGCCGCAGCAGGGTGTGGAACACGATCTGCAGTTCGGCGCGGGCGAGTTGTTGGCCGACGCACTGATGCCTGCCGTAGCCGAAGCCCAACTGCTGGCTGGCGTCGCGGCTGAGATCGAGCTTGTCGGGATCGGGGTAGGCGGTGGCGTCCCAGTTCGCCGGTGCGAGGTCGAGGATGATGCCCTCGCCCGCGCGGATGGTTTCGCCGGCGATCTCGATGTCCTCGACGGCCACCCGACGCTGGCCGTTCTGGATGATCGACAGGTAGCGCATCAACTCCTCGACGGCGTTCGCGATGAACTTTGGGTCATCCGAATCCCGCAGCCGCGCCGCCTGTTCGGGGCTCTCCAGCAGCGCCAGCACTCCGATACCGATCATATTGGCGGTGGTCTCGTGACCGGCGATGAGCAGGCCGGTCCCCAACTGCGCGGCCTCCTTGACACTGATCTCGCCGGCGTTGACGCGCTCGGCGAGGTCGGACACCGCGTCCTCGGAGGGGTTCTCCATCTTGGCCTTGACAAGGTCGCTCAGGTACTTCGCCAGGCTCATCGCACCCTTCTGGCCATCCTCGGCGGATGCGTAACGGGCCAGGCCGACGTTGGCGTGGTGCTGGAAGAACTCATGGTCTTCGTAAGGCACCCCGAGCATCTCGCTGATCACCCGGGTGGGCACCGGCAGCGCCAGGCCAGTGACGATGTCGGCGGGCTGCGGGCCGGCGAGGATGTTGTCGATGCACTCGTCGGTCACCTCCTGGATGGCCGGCCGCAGACCCTCCACCCGCTTGAAGGTGAACGGTTTTGACAACATCCGGCGGAACCGGGTGTGCTCCTCGGCATCGGAGGTGAACACCGAGCGCGGCCGCTTGTACACCGTGGACAGCATGTGCTCGTTCCAGTGCGGGAACCCGTCACGACGATCGTCGACGCTGACCCGCGCATCGGCGAACAGTTCGCGCGCCACCGCATGTCCGGTGATCAGCCAAGGGGTGCTGCCGTCCCAGATCCGAACGCGGGACAGCGGTTTGACCTCGCCCATCCGCAGCATCTGCGGCGGCGGGGCGAACGGGCAGCGGGCGTCGCGCTCCATCGGGTACTCGGGGATATCCGCGGACACGTCGGGGGCGCCGGTCAGGGTGTCGGACATTGGGTGTCTTTCTCATTCCTCGATGTGGATGGCGATTGCAGGGCAGGCCGCGGCCGCCTTGCGGGCGTTCTCGGCTTGGTCTCCCGCCGGGCTGTCGTCGAGCAGGACCACGACGCCGTCGTCGTCGCGTTGGTCGAAGATGTCACCGGCGTTGAGCACGCACTGGCCGGATGACACGCATTTGTCTTGATCGACGGTGATTTTCATTGCGCGGGCCGCTCCGTGATCGGTGCCCGCCACAGTCCGACGATCGCGTCGATCAGACCGGAAGCCACCGAACTCCACGTGGTCCGGGGCATGTCGGCGCCCTCGGCGAAGGCGCGTTCGAAATCGGCGCAGGTGTGCATCATGAGGTTGCGCACCATGATGTTTCGCTCGATGACCACCGCCATCGGCAGATCGGGCAGGCAACGCGTGATGCCGTCGACGACCTGCAGCAGCGAGGGTGAGGCCAACGCGTCCTTGACGACGATCTTCTGATATGCGGGATCGGCCAGCGCCTGTGCGGCGAACCGCGCGTACCACGTCGGGTTCCCGAGCTGGTCGAGATGCTCGGTCAGCGAGCACACCATGCACGCGATCCAGTCTCGTAACTCGGTCGAGTCGTCGATCGCGGCCACCATGCGGGCGAGCAGCCGCTCGATGGAGACGCGGTGCTTCTGCTCGATCGCCCGCACCAGATCGGCCTTGGTGCCGAAGTGGTAGCCGACCGCGGCGTTGTTTCCTTGGCCGGCGGCCTCGCTGACCTGCCGGTTCGACACCGCGTACACACCGTGCTCGGCGAACAGGCGCTCCGCGGCGGCCAAGATCGCTTCCCGCGTGATGCTCGCGCGTTCGGTACGCACACTCCTGGCGGTGGTCACCGTCACAGTCAACCGCCGCAGCATGCTTAAGTCAAGCGACTGATTTAAAGCTCTCACGGTTTCGGTTTGCGAGCCATGACCTTGCCCGCAGTCGTGCCGCCATCGATGGGCAGCACGGTTCCGGTGACATACCGGGAGCGGTCTCCGGCGAGATAGAGCGCGGCCTCGGCGACGTCGTCGACGGTCCCCTCGCGCTTCAGCGGTCGGTCGTTGCGCATCTGCTCACGGATCTTGGCCTCGAACTCCTCGAGGCGCTGCAGGTCCTCCCCTGTCGCCGACTTGCGCACGATCGCGGTCCGGATGTTGCCGGGGGCGAGCGCGTTGACGCGGATCTCGTAGTGCGCGAGCTCGATCGCCGCCGACTTGGTGAACTGGATGACGGCTGCCTTCGACGCTCGGTACGTCATCACGCCACCGCCGGCCTGGATGCCGCCGATCGAGGTCAGGTTGATGATCGACCCGCCACCGTGTCGGGACATGTGCCGGGCCGCATCGCGGGTACCGGCCATGACGGCCAGCACGTTGACGGCCATCACTTGATGGAAGTCGGCCAGATCGTCGTCGAGGAACCTGGGAAACATCTTGCCCGACACGCCCGCGTTGTTGACCATCACCTGCAGGCCGCCGAACTCCTCGACCGCCGTCGTCACCAAGCTTGTCACCTGAGCCACATCGGCGACATCGGTCTGGACGAACCGGACGGCATCCCCGAGGTCGGCGGCCAGCGCGGCGCCGCCGTCGCGATCGATGTCGCCGACGACCACCTTGGCGCCCTCGGCGCAGAACCGCCGCACCAAGCCTTCGCCCAAACCGGAGGCGCCGCCGGTGACGACCGCAACCTTGCCTTCGAGTTCGCCGGTCACCTAACCGCCCCTTCGTGTAAGTCGGCCAGGAAGCCGAGCAGTAGTTCGTTGACCGCGTCAGGCTGCTCGATCTGCGGGCAGTGCCCAGCCGCGTCGATCACCGCCGAACGACCACCGCGGATCTGAGCGGCGATCTCGGCCGCCCATCCGGCGGGCAGCAGTTTGTCGCCGCCGCCCTCGACGACCAGTGTCGGCACGCCGATCCGCTCGTACGCGCGCGCACTGGACGGCAGCGGCGGGGCCTCGAGGCCGGGGCGTCGAAACCGCGCCGCCGCCAATGCCTCCCACGCTCCCGGCGCGATGCTCGCCTCGTAGCGACGCTGCACGTATGCCTCCTCGGCGGGGTAGGAGGGGTCGTAGAAGAGAGCCGTGACGATCCGGCGCATCCCGGCGAGCGTCGCGTCGTAGTCGTAGAGCGCCGCAGAGTGCTCGTTGCGCTGGATCTCGCCGCCTCCGCAGATGGCCACCAGGCTGCGGGCCGGCAGCACAGGCGACTCCGAGGTCGCGTCGACGAACAGGTTCACCGCGCCCATCGAGTTACCCACGAAATGAGCGGACTTCACACCGACGGCCTCGCAGAACCGCGCGATGTGCCGGATCCGCATGCCCCGGCCGTCGTTGAAGTCGACGACCTTGGCCGACTCGCCGAAGCCGAGCATGTCGAGCGCGAGCACGCGGTAGCGGGTGGCGAGCGGGGCAATGTTGTGTTCCCAGCCGATCTCGGCACCGGCGCCGAACTCCCCGCCGTGCAGCAGGATGACCGGATCACCCTGTCCCGCTTCCAGATAGCCGGTGGCGAGCCCGTCGACCAGGATGGATTTGCGCTCGGGCTGCGTCACGCGGTCTCCCGTGCGGTCTTGGCGAAGAAAAGTACCTGGGTGGCGAGCATGTCCAGCTGGTTCTGGGTAGCGTCGTGCACCAACTCCCCTGCCGCGTCGAAGATCTGGTCGGCGGAGTTGATCGCCACTCCGAGCGGAGTCGGCCACGCGCGCAGTGCGTGCCCGATGGACCGCAACTGCGTGAGTGTGCCGACCGCGGCCTGCCAGCCGTATGCGCAACTGATGCATCCCCACGGCGTGTTGTCCAGGTAGACGCGGGGGTCCTCACGCAGATCCTCGATGTAGTCGAGCGCGTTCTTGACCAACCCGGAGATCGCCCCGTGGTACCCGGGCGAGCCCACAACCACGGCGTCGGCGTCACGCAACGCGCTGACCAGTTCGAGCGCGTGCGGCGTGCGCTCCAGTGAGTGCGGAGCGTACATCGGTAAGTCGAGGTCGGGCCCCGCGAACAATCGGGTTCGTCCGCCCTGCCGCTCGACGGCCCCCAGGCAGTAGCGCAGCGCACGTTCGGTCGACGAGTCGGCCCGCAGGGTTCCGCCGAGTCCGACGACGAACGGCCCGCCGCCGGTCCTGATGCTTGCGGTCATTTTCTCCACCTACTACTTGATCGCGATCGGACTGACCGGTGCGCCCACCGCACCGACGACTTTCAAAGGCGGTGCGATCAACTGGAACTCGTAGACGCCGTCGGCGGCGCAGTCGGCCGCGAGGCCGGTGAGGTCCCAGTACTCGCCGAACATGAGGCCCATGTCGCGCAGGCAGATCATATGCATCGGCAGGAAAGTGCCCTCGACTCCGTTGGCCGGGTCGGGGTCCTCGACCATGAGATTGTCGGCGGCGACGGCGGCGACGTCGTGGTCGTGCAGCCACGACGCGCAGGTCCAGTCCAGTCCGGAACCCGGCTCGGCCCCGTCGCCCGTCGACAGGAACCTGGTCCACCAGCCGGTGTGCACGACGACGATGTCCCCGGCGGTGATCGCGACGCCCTGGGCCTTGGCGATGTCGTCGAGTTCGGCCGGCGTCACCGGATTCCCGGGCTCTAAGAAGACGTCGGCGCCGCGGTGGCGTACGACGTCGAGCAGCACGCCGCGCGAGGTGATGCCCTTGGCGTCGACCTTGTCGATGCCACAGTGGAACGCCCCGAAGCTGGTCACCGAGTCCGCCGGGAAGCCGTTGTAGAGCTTGTCCTCGTAGTACACATGCGACAGCGCGTCCCACTGCGTAGCCGCCTGCAGCGGCATCACGATCATGTCATCGTTGAAGCGAAAGGGGTTGTCCGCGAAGAATTCACTGAGTTGGTGGGCGACCGAGTTCCGCAGCCACTGCGGACCGTACTGCGTCAGGGTGTTCGCGTCTCCGCCGTCGACGGTCATCACGTGGGTGGGGTTCGACCGGAACTGGAACGCCCCCTGTGGACCGTTCGACCCGAAGTCACCGCCGAGCGGGATGACCGATCCCTTCTTGACGAGTGAGGCCGCTTCGGCGACCTTCTCGGGGGTGATGAAGTTCAGGGTGCCGAGTTCGTCGTCATCACCCCAGCGGCCCCAGTTGCGCACATCGTCAGCGACACGGCGAAAGTCCTTCATAGTGGCCATCTCTCGCCTCTCATCGTCGTTGCACCGTCCCCGACAGTTCCGTCTCCCCCATCGTGCCGCCGTCGACCCAGATCACCTGGCCGGTCAGGTAACTGGCCGCCCTGCTGTTGAGGAACGTCAGCACGCTGGCCTGCTCCTCGGGACCGGCGGCCCGGCCCAGCGGCGTGCGGAAGGAGTCGAGGAAGCCCTGCCCGTATGCGCTGCGCAACTGATCGAGGATCGGCGTATCGGTCACGCCGGGCGCGGTGCAGTTGATCCGAATCCCCTTGGCGCCCAGCGCCGCGACATGAGTCATGCCGTAGAGGATGACCGCCTCCTTGGACAGTCGGTAGCCGCCGCCGTCGGCGAGGGCTTCGGGATTGCGCTTGCACCAATCGATTCCGGCGGCGACCGAGTCCGTGTCGACGAGACCCATGGTCACGGGCGCGTTCTCCCGGTAGGCCGACGCCGCCAGCGATGATACGTTCGCGATCGCCGACCCGGCCGGCATTCTGGGCACCAGTGCCTCGGTGAACAGCCGGGTGCCGAGAAAGTTGATCGTCACCACGCGCAGCGGATCCTTGATCCCCGATGACACACCGGCGACGTTGAACAGCGCGTCGACCCGGTCGCCGACGGCGTCGGCCGCCCGCTCGACCGACTCCGGATCCGAGAGATCGAGCGAGATGAACTGCCCCAATTCAGCGCTGGGCGGCTTGACGTCGAGCCCGATCACCTCGGCGCCGAAGTCGGCGACCTGCCGGGCGACGTGCGCACCGATGCCCGAAGCGCATCCGGTGACGACCACGCGGCGCCCGTCATAGCGCCACAGTTCGTCAGTTACGCCCATGGCTCATATCGTGTCGGCACCGGTCATTTGGGGCTCCTCGCGTCCGCCTCCGGGTTGCGGCTCGTCCACCCCTCTCCTGACTTCAGCTTCGCCGCCGCCGCCTCGATGCCCGCGTTCATCTCATCCATCGCCAGCGACACCTCGTTGGCGGTGTAGTTCTGGCGGCCCGTCGGCAGACCGCCGAACGCGTAGCTCTCGTCGAAGACGGGGGCCTGCGACGCCGGTCGGCGCGCTTCCACCTTCTCGATGATCGGCTCGAGGCGCTTGGCCTTCTCCGCTCGCGCCTTCTCGTCGCGCTCGATGAACTCCGGCAGCACCTCCTTGCCCATCAGCTCGATGGACTCCATCGTCTCTTCGTGACGACGGGGTGTCAGCAGCAGGATCAGTTCGTCGATACCGCTTTCCTCGTAGCCGCGCAAGAACTCGCGCACCGTGGCCGGGCTTCCAATCGGGCCGCGGCCCGGTCCGTACACGACGCTGGGATCCTTCTCGATCTCCTCGAGGTGGCGCTTCCACACTCCGGTCCGGCCCGGTGTGTGCATACCGGTCATGTAGTAGTGCATGATGCCGAACGCGAAGAAACCGCCGCCCATGCCGAGACGTTCGACGGCCTGTTCGTCGGTGGGAGCCACCATCATCGACAGGTCACCGCCGATGGCGAGGATGTTCGGGTTCATCTGCGGCGTCACCGGAGCACCGTTCTCCTCGAACTCCTTGTAATAGCCGTTCACCCGCTCGGTCAGAGGACCCGGGCCGGTGTAGGCGAAACTCAATGCGCCGAGACCCTTTTGAGCCGCCATGGCGACCGATGCGGGTCGGGTGCAGGCTACCCACACGGGCGGGTGCGGCTTCTGCAGCGGCTTGGGCACGACGTTGCGCGGCGGCATCTCGATGTGCTGGCCCTTGAAACCGCTGAACGGCTCCTCGGTCATACAGCGGATCGAAACCTCCAGCGCCTCTTCCCACATCGCCCGCTTGTCGGCCGGATCGACGCCGAAGCCGCCCAGTTCGCCGACCGACGACGACTCACCGGTGCCGAACTCCACCCGGCCGTTGGAGACCAGGTCGAGGGTCGCGACCCGCTCGGCGACGCGGGCGGGGTGGTTGACGACCGGTGGAAGATGCATGATGCCGAAGCCGAGGCGGATGTTCTCGGTGCGCTGGCTGGCCGCGGACAGGAAAATCTCGGGCGCGGTCGAGTGACAATACTCCTCGAGGAAGTGGTGTTCGGTCAGCCATACGGTCGAGAAGCCGGCCTTGTCGGCAAGCTCCACCTCGTCGAGGCCGTCCTGGAAAAGCTTGTGCTCGTCGTCTTCGCTCCACGGCCTCGGCAGCGGGAACTCGTAGAACAGCGAGATTTTCATTTCGTTACCTTTCGGTGTTTATCGACGGTCGAATCGGTATTAGCGCCGGCCTGAACACCAGAACCGGACAGCTTCTCGGCGATGTGCTTGGCCGCGACATAGCCGAAAGTCATTGCTGGGCCGATGGTGGCACCCGCGCCCGCGTAGCTGCGGCCCATCACCGCCGCCGACGTGTTGCCCACTGCGTACAGGCCTTCGATGACGCCGTCCCCGGCGCGCAGCACCCGGGCGTGTTCGTCGGTGCGCAAGCCCCCGGAGGTGCCGAGGTCGCCGAGGATGATCTGGAACGCGTAGTACGGCGGGTTGCCCAGCGGATGCAGGTTCGGGTTCGGCAGCGTCGGGTCGCCGTAGTAGTTGTCGTAGGCGGACTCACCGCGGTTGAAGTCGTCGTCGTGACCGCTGCGTGCCAGCTCGTTGAAGCGCTCGGCGGTCTGGCGCAGTTGCGCCGGCGGGACTCCGATCTTGGTCGCGAGTTCCTCGAAGCTGCTCCCTTCGTGCACGACACCGGATTCCAGCCACGCTCTGGGCACCTTCTGACCGGTCGGCACGGGCGCGAACGGAATCTTCGGGATTGGCAGGTGCCCGGCAACCACATACCGGTGAAAGGACCGGATGTCGGTGATCAACCAACATGGAATATGCGTGACGCCGGCGTTCTGGCCGTCGATCATCGCGTGCGCGAAATCCATGTAGGGAGCAGCCTCGTTGATGAACCGCTTGCCGTCACCGTTGACGACGAACTGCGACGGCATCATGCGTTCGTTGAGCATGAACTGCAGCCGGCCGTCGGGCCAGCAGATCGCGGGGAACCACCACGCCTCGTCCAGCAGATCGGTGGATCCGCCCACCTTCTGCCCGGCGCGGATCGCGTCGCCCATGGCTGCAGGGTTGCCGAAGCTCCAATCTTTTTCGAGCACCGGCAGATGCTGTCGGCGCCACTCCATGTCATGGTCGAAACCGCCCGCGGCCAGAATCACTCCGTGCCGGGCCCCAATCCGCTGCTGGTCGCCGTCGCGCTCCACCACCGCGCCGGTCACAGCTCCGTCAGCGTCGGTGATCAGCTCGGTCATCGGCGAGCTGAGCCACAGCGGGATGTCTTGCTGTTTGAGCGCCAACCTCATCCGCGCTGCGAGCGACTGCCCGATGGCGGCCATCCGATCGCCGAACACCCGCGCCCGGAACATCCGCCAGATCAACTTGACCAGCACGGCTTTACCGCGCCAGTTCTGGCGGACTTGGTAGAACAGTCGAAGATCCTTCGGCGCGAACCAGATTCCCTTCGGCGCTAGGGCGAGCGGCTGCAGCAGGTGCTGCTCATCGTCGCCCAGCTTGCGCAGGTCGATGGCGGGCACGTTGATCGTGGAGCCCTGCTCGGATCCGCCGGGCAACTCGGGGTAGTAGTCGGCGTAGCCGGGCTTCCAGACGAATTCGAACCACGGGCTGAGCTTTTCGAGGAACTCCATCATCTGCGGCGCGGTCTCGACGTACTGCCGCAACCGGGCGTCGCTCACGAGGCCGCCGGTGATGCGGCGCAAGTACTGCACGACGCCGTCGGGGTCTGGGACGTAACCGGCCTTGCGCTGCGCCGGCGCGCCCGGCACCCAGATACCGCCACCGGACAACGCCGTGGAGCCGCCAAAGCACGGCGACTTCTCCACGATGAGCGTGTCGAAACCGAACGCGTCGGCGGCCAGCGCCGCGGTCATCCCGCCGCCACCGGAGCCGACGACGAGCACGTCGACGGTGTGGTCGAACTTGTCAAACATCCAGTACCGCCGTCCTGATCGCGAAGCCTGCGATCAACTCGGGCGCCGCCCGATAGAACCGCTGCTCGGTCCGATACCGGCCGTGTGCCGCAAGCGCGCCGAAAGCCGCTATCCACGTGCGCACTTCGTGTGCGGAGTGGCCGGCCTCCCGCTCGATCCATTCGTTCGACCAGCCATCCACCTCGGCAAGCCGGTTGCCGTCGATCAGCTCGAGGAACGCCGCGTCCCAATCCGGGTTCAGCGGCTGCAACGGGCTCTCGCCGTGCGCGAACGCCTGCGCAGCGTCCATCACCGCAAGCTGACGGGCCTGCCGCTGCTCCGGTGTCATCGGCACGCCGTGCACGATTCGTTCGAGTGCCGCGGGCGGGGCGGTGGCCAGCGTCGGCACCGGTGGATCATGCGACAGACCACCGGATCCGACGACGAGCACCCGCTTGCCGAGCGTCGCAAGGAAAGTGCCGACCGCGGCGCCGAGCGCGCGCACGCGGCGTACCGGTCCGAGCGGGGTGGCCACCGAGTTGACGAAGACGGGTATCACCGGTCGCGCCGTCGCATCGCCGAACAGGCTCTGCAGCGGCTGCACCGTACCGTGGTCGACGTCCATGCTCGCCGAGACCGCGACGTCGATGCCCGACTCGAGAACCGCTCGGGCGCAGTCGGTCGCGATGGCTTCGGGCACATTCAGCGGTCCTGCGTGGCTGCCGTAGTCCCCGACGCCCTGAGCGGCCGTACCGATGCAGAACGGCGGCATCGTGCGGTAGAAGAACCCGTTGTAGTGGTCCGGGGAGAAGATGACGACGAGTTCCGGGTCGTAGTCGGAGACGAACCGGCGTGCCTCGGCCAGTGCGGCCTCGATGTCGTCAAGGAGTTCCCGTGACGGTCCCGGAAGGTTCAGTAGCGGGCTGTGCGACGTGCAGCACAGGGCCAGTGTGCCCATGAGAACCGGAGCCTCCTCCCTGCGTGAGACAAAGGACGTCGAAGAGCGACTCGCTCAGTTCGGCGGCGCGCTGGGCGATGCAGGCGCCGGCGATGCAGCGGTCGGGACGCAAGAACAGCACCGAGTCGGTGTAGGTGTCGAACCAGGATTTCAAAGCGCCGGTCTTGTCGCCGACGACCACCACATCGGCGTCGTCGTGGCCCGGCCAGTGCAACTGTGTCATCGGGCGCGCCTCGATGAACTCCGCGCCCAACGCCTTCCACCGGCTGAATGCCTTGTCGCCGAGGATCGCCCGCAGGTTGTTGCTCCAGCACAGCACCGCGAAGCCCGGCCCCAGCACCTCGTCGAGCAACACGTTCTGCTCGACCCGCGTGTCGACCCGGGGTTGGATGAACAGCGTGCCGGTGGGTGAGATCGAGTCTGCGGCACCGGCTTCCGGTGCGGAATGGAACACCGCGCCCTGCTGATAGCGTGGCATGGGCTTGAACCGCATCTCGAGCACATAACGCTTCAGCGAGGGCACCACCGACGCGGCGTGGATGACCCGGTCGCGCAAGGCGGCCACCCGCCGGTTCGTCGGCGAGATCACGCGGCCAACCATTGTGGACAGGTCGATCATCGCGCGGGCGTGCTTGCGGCGCTCGACGTCGTAGGTGTCCAGCAGCGCGTCCTCGGCCTGTCCGGTCACCACGGCGGCGAGTTTCCAGCCGAGGTTGGCCGCGTCACGAATACCGCTGTTGTATCCCTGCCCCTGCCACACCGGCATCAGATGGGCGGCGTCGCCGGCCAACAGCAGTCGGCCCTTGCGAAACGAGCCGGCGATGCGCGAATGATGCGTGTACACCCGGTGGCGGATCATGTCGACCTGCTCGGGATGCGGAACCCGTTGCGCGAGCATCTTCCTGACGAACGCCGGATCGTCGGCCTGTTCGTCGGTCTCGTCCGGGTGGATCAGGAACTCGAAGCGGCGGATGCCGTGGGCGATCGATATCGACACGTAGGGTCGCACCGGGTCCGCGCCGACCTCGCTGTTCGGGTGGCCGAGCGGGTCGTTGGCGACGTCGACCACCAGCCAGCGGGTGGAGGACGTCGTGCCGTCGAACGACACACCCATCAGCCGCCGGGTGGCGCTCCTGCCGCCGTCGCAGCCAACGACGTAGCTGGCCGTGACGGAGCATTTGCCGTCGCCGAACTGGACCGTCACCGCGTCGTCGGTCTCGGCACAGGATTCCATGCGGCATCCGAACCGCACCTCTACGTGGTCGAATCGGTCCAGGCCGCCGAACAATTCGCCGTCGACCATCGGCTGCACGAAGCCGTTGCGTTTGGGCCAGCCGAATCGGGCGTCCGGCGGCGCCATCTCGGCGAGCAGTCGTTGCTTGGCGTCGAAGAACCGAAGGATCTGGTTGGGCACGGTGTGCGGCAGCACCCGGTCGATTAGGCCGATGGACTGGAATGTCCGCAGCGCCTCGTCGTCGAGGCCGACCCCGCGGGGATAGTCGATGAGCGTGTCGCGCTCCTCGACGACAAGGGTCCGAACCCCATGCAGGCCAAGGATGTTGGCCAGCGTCAGGCCTGACGGGCCCGCACCGACGATGACGACGTCGACCTGCTCGGTCATGGTTACCGCCCCAGCAGGAAATCGAGGTGCAGGCGATTGAACGTCTTGGGGTCCTCGTACTGCGGCCAGTGACCGCAGCGGGGCATCACCTCGAAGCGTGCACCGGGAATCATCGAGGCGATGCGCCGCCCCTCGGTGACGTCCGCCGTGGGATCGTCACTGGTCCACACCACCAACGTCGGCGCGGTGATCGCCCCGTACTCCGCCGGCCCGAGCAGATTGCGTGCCCGGATGTCCGGATCCTGCAGCGCCATGATGTCGCGCATCGCCGACACGAAGCCGGGTTGCCGGTATACCCGCTGCCTGCTCGCGACGATGTCGTCGTAATCCTTTGACTTGTCGGCCATCAACCACTTGATGCGGGCCTGGACCGTCTCCCAGGTCGGGTCTTCGGCAGCGGCCATGGACAAGGTGATGATCCGCTTCATCACCTCGGGATCGGCCTGTGAACCGCCCGCTGTGTTGAGGACCAATCGGTCCACGCGCCCGGGGTGGTCGACCGCCGCTCGGGCGGCGACCCAGCCGCCGAGCGACTCCCCGCTGATGTGCGCGCGATCTGCGCCGACCGCGTCGAGAAACGCCATCAGGTGGTCGACGTAGTGGCGCACTTCCAGCGGGTGGCCGGGTTTGTCGGTGTAGCCGTGGCCGAGCATGTCGATCGACCAGACCGAGAAGTCCTCAGCGTGCGCTTCGAGGTTGCGCACGTATGCCTCCGCATGCCCGCCGGAGCCGTGCAGGAAGACGAGCACCGGCTTGTCGGCGTCCCCGGCGTGCAGATACCGGGTCCGAACGCCGCCGGCGTCGAGGTAGCCCTGCGAGAATGCGACGCCTTGGAGATCGCTCCAGACGCTCTCGAACTCCGTTGCCGCGGAACGACCGTCGGCCGCGGCCGACGCACGAGGCTCCGACACCCTCACCCTCTCTTGAGTGCGAGAACCGAATTCTCGCGATTTGTAAGCACTCTGCTCATTTATCGCACACCCATGTGCACTATAGTCAGAGCATCACTCTCGTGGCTGGTCAATGTCAAGGGAAGTCCAGGAAGGGTCGCCATGCCGTCTAGTCGGGCCCGACAAGGGACGGAGCCGGTCGGCGCCGTGCCCAACGGTGCGCCCGGCTCCCAGACCTTGGCCCGGGGGCTGGCCGCGCTGCAGCTGGTCGCCAGTTCGCGCACCGGTCTCACCGCCCAGCAGGTAGCCGACGACATCGGCGTACACCGGACCATCGCCTACCGGCTGTTGTCCACGCTGTCGCAGTTCCGGTTGGTGGCCAAGGGTGAGGACGGTCGCTATCGCTCCGCGGCGGCCCTGGCGGTGCTTGGGGCGTCGTTTGACAACAACGTGCGCCAGCTCAGCCTGCCCACCCTGCGGGGCCTCGCCGACGAACTCGCAAGCACAGTTTCACTTCTCGTCGCCGAAGGCGATCAGCAGGTCGCGATCGCCGTCATCGTGCCGACGAACGTCTTCTATCAACTGTCCTTTCATGAGGGCAGCCGCTATCCGCTGGACCGCGGCGCGGCCGGGATCGCGTTGCTGGCGAGCATGCCGCCGCGTCCGGGGGAGCGTGACCTCGTGCCGCTGACCCGGGAGCGGGGCTGGGTGATGACCCACGGGGAGGTCGAACCGCACACCTACGGCCTCGCGGTGCCCGTGCGGCGGCGGCCACCGGCGCCACCGACGTGCATCAACCTGATCTCGCATCGCGAGGATGTCCTGATGGATGGCAGGGGCGCGGTCATCAAGGCGGCCAACGAGTTATCCGAGATTCTGTCCTGAGAGTCTGGTGTCGAACGTGAGCTTGTGTGCGAAGTATTCGTGGTTCTTCGAACACGAGCTCACGTTCGGGGCGCGTAGAGAGGGATGAGACGGTGAGCGATTGGGATCGTGACGTCGACGTCGTCGTACTCGGCAGCGGCGGCGCCGGATTGACTGCCGCGTTGACCGCTGCGGTGAACGGCGCCTCGGTCGCGGTCTATGAGAAGGCGGCGACGGTCGGCGGCACCACCGCGGTTTCCGGCGGCATCATCTGGATCCCCGCACATAAGCGATCGTCCGAAGGCGAACTGACGGTGGAGGATGCCATGAGCTATCTCCGTGCTCAGTCGCTGGGGTTCATGGACGACGACCTGGTCGAGACCTTCGTGCGCACCGGTCCGGAGATGCTCGATTTCGTAGAGGCGCATAGTGAGCTTCGATTCGAGGTCGCCGAGGGATTTCCCGACTACAAGCCCGAACTTCCCGGTGGGCGGCCCTCGGGCGGCCGCTCGCTCAACGCCAAACCGTTCGACCTGGGCAGGCTCGGCGAGTGGCGCGACCGCATCACGTCGTTCCCGGCGGACTTCAGCAATGTCGGCATCGACGCGGAGACCCGCGCGCGCATCCACGCGTCGGTCGACGACGAGTCCGGCGACTACTGCGTTGCGGGCACCGCACTGATCGCCGGATTGCTGAAGGGGCTGCTGGACCTGGGTGTGGTGCCGCGGACCGACACCCGCGCCATCGAACTGCTCACCGATCCGCTCGGCATCACGGGCGTACGAATCTCACAGGACGACAACGATTTCACCGTGCGCGCCGGCCGCGGCGTGGTGTTGGCCACCGGCGGGTTCGAGTGGGACCGCAAGCTGGTCGAAGCCTATCTGCGCGGTCCGATGCGCGGCCCGGTCTCACCGCCCAACAACACCGGCGACGGACTGCGGATGGCGATGGCACTCGGCGCCGATCTGGCCAACATGGGCGAAGCCTGGTGGGTGCCGATCGTTCAACTTCCCGGCGACACATTCGCGGGTCAGCCGCGCAGTCGCAGTGTGCGGTTGGAACGCACACGGCCGCGCAGCATCATCGTCAACCGTGCTGGCAGGCGGTTCCTCAACGAGGCCGGCGAATACAACTCGATGGCGGGGCCGTTCCACTTCCTCGACCCGCGGCGCGGCTATGCCAACGATCCGGCGTGGATCGTGTTCGACTCGCTGCACCTGAAGAAGTACGGCTTCCTCGGCATCGAGCCGGACGGCCCTGCGCCGGACTGGTTCTCGCCGTCGAAGGACTTGACCGAGCTCGGCAGGAAGACGGGCATCGACCCCGACGGGCTGGCTCGCACGCTGCAGGCGTGGAACGCCAACGTCTCCCGCGACGACGACCCGGACTTCGGCCGCGGCTCGAGCGCATACGACGGCTACTGGGGCGACGACAAGGCCGCCACCCCTGCCGGTCGCACCCTGGGGCCCATCGACACGCCGCCGTACTACGCCGTGCCGGTTTCGATCGGGGCGATGGGCACCAAAGGCGGCCCGCGCACCGACCGCGACGGTCGCGTCCTGCACGTCAACGGGGCAGCGATCCCGGGGCTGTACGCCGCAGGAAACGCGATGGCAGGTGCGACCGGCAAGGCATATGGTGGCGCAGGCGGAACTCTCGGGCCCGCATTGGTGTTTGGCTACCGCGCGGGGCTGGCCGTCTCCGCTCGGCCCTAACCGGATACCGCCGCGCCGATGAGATAGCTGCCCAACAGGCATGCTGCGACGAGTACCAGCCAGCCATCGGTGAGGCGGCACAGCCACACCGGGGCGTGGCGTACCTCCATGAACTCACGAAAGATGATGCGCACCTTGATGAGTGCGATCGTGATCGCACTCACGGTGACCACGGTGCTGGCCCGCAGCGTGCCGTTCTGATCGACCGACTCGTCCATCCAGACGTAGACCAGGGTCAGCAACGTGAGGATCGTCCAGGCGATCAGCAGTCTCTTGTGCAATATCGTGCTCATATGTTGCTCACCCGGTCACCTCACGACGTAGAGCATGGCGAAGATCAAGACCCACAGGAAATCAACTGTGTGCCAATAGGTGGCGCCCGTTTCCACGAGCTTCTGGGACCGCCGGGCCGGACTTCGCAACTGATAGATCACCACACCCAACACGATGAAGCCGATCAGCACGTGGATGCAGTGCAGTGATGTCAAGAAGAAGTAGTGCTGGAAGAACTCGTCGCTGGTGAAGGTGTTCCCCATGTGGATCTCCTGGAGCCACTCCAGCACCTTGGAGATCAGGAACATCACGCCGAAGCCGACTGTCACGAAGGCAAACGCCATCGCCGGCCGGTACGCGCCCTCCCGGGACGCGCGGACGCATCGGGCGATCGCCCATGAACTCGACAGCAGAACAATGGTATTGAAGACCCCGATCCGCAGATCCAGATCGGCCTGCGACTGTAGGAAAAGGTCCGCGTTTTGAGTGCGCAAGGCCAAATAGACCGAGAAGTACCCGGTGAACAGGAGCGCCTCGAACAACACGAACAACCACATGTCCGGCTGCCCCGGCACTGATCGTTTCGGCGTGTCCTCGAGTTGTTGCGGCTCGGTACCGGCGAGATCCGTCATCGAACCGCCTCCACCGAAACCGCCTGCTTGGCTTCACCTTTGCGCGGGAGATCGGGTAGCGGCCCGGCGCCGAAGTCTTCCCGTTCGATCAACTTGCGTAACAACACGATGAACGCGGCGGTGTAGGTGACGAACACGACCATGTTGATCCACCACGCGATCGCGCCGTTCCACGCGAAGGCACCGCGTTGGAAGATCCACGCCGGCGCGACGACGACCTCGGTCAGCGCGTTGCACAACCCGAGATATGCGAACCACTTCGGAAAGACGTTGTTCTTGTCGAGCAGGATGGCGACCAACCAGACCACCGAACCGACCAGGAACACACCCATGGTGCCGCTGAACGACAGGAACGCGAAATCGTAGAGCCACTGGGTCAGTGCGGGGTCGCGGTCGGTGCGAAGAGCTCCGACGGTCATCGCAATAGCCATCACCAGCATGCCGGGGAGGGCAGCGAGCGAATACATGATCAAGTACGAATAGGCGAAGACGCGACTCACCGACATCCGCCGCATCGAGTATGCGAGAAGGGCATTCATCGGCGCACACATACCCGAGATCAGGAACACGACGCCGAATCCGGTGAGGATACCGACGTGGCGGCCGTCGAACCATTGCACAACCAGCGGTGAATCCCAGTCGGGGCTCGGGGGTGGTTGTACCCGGGTGACAAGAAAGAACAGCAACCCGTACAACTGGTAGAACACGACCATGACCCACCACGCGAACCACAACTCGCGCTTGGGGTGGTGACGAAAGTTCCATGCGAAACGGCCCAGTCGTGAACCGGCGGGGGGTTCCGGCACGGCCACCGACGCCGCTGTCGACGTACTCATGCGGCGATCACAGCTTCGGCCCGTTGGCGCCGAATAGTCCGGGCGAGAACAACTCCCATGACCACTATCCACACCGCGATCGCGATGTTCTTGACCCAGAACGACAGCAAGCCATCCCATGCGATCGGTCCGCGCAACGTCACCGCGCCGAAGGCTGCCGGCATCAGGGCGACCGCGATGATCAGGTTGAAGTGCGCCACCCACGGCCGGAACACGGGCTGGTCCTGGCGATCCCAGTAGATCGCCAGCGCCAGCACCAGGCACTGGGCGATGAGGTAGGGAACCAGCACCGTGAAGGTGACCCACGCGAGGTCGTTGAGCAACAGAGTGAGTTCGGGGGCACGCTCCGGGCGGAAGGCGCCGAGGAGCCAGAACATGTTGGCGATGAGGAAGAGCGTCGGCGGTCCGCCCGCGCAGGCGATCAGGCAGTAGGACAGGATCGGCGTGCGGTGCGCCATTCGGCGTACCTGCATCGCCAACAGGATGACGGTGGGGATCAAGCCCACGCCGAACCAGTTGAACAAGATCATGCTGTAGCGGATCCGCGCGGTCTCGTCGCGGTAGAAGCCGGCGACCTCCTCCGCGGACATGGTCGGCGACATGGGATGAACGAAGCCGGGAAAGAGGAAAAATGCGGACACCCAGATGATCCCGATGACAGGCAAGGCCCACAACATGATCAACTCGCCGTCAGTTCGTCTCATCGTCCGCTCCAACGCTAGTTGCCGATCGGCTACTCGGACGGTAGCCGATCGGCAACTTGATGGTCAATAGTCGGCTACCCTCGTCGTTGTGGCGACGGCTAAACAGATGGCTAAACAGAGTTTCAGCGCGATCACCCGCACCGCTGCCCAGACCCGGGTCCTGGACGCGGCACTGAAGTTGATCGCCGAGCACGGCGTCAGCGGCACGTCGCTGCAGATGATCGCCGACACGATGGGTGTGACCAAAGCGGCCGTGTACCGGCAGTTCAAGACGAAGGAAGAAATCGTCATCGCGATCACCGAGCGGGAAATGAGCCGGCTGGAGGACGCGCTGGAAGCGGCCGAGGCGGCCGGCAACGGGCTGCGGTCACGCGAGATCCTGCTCGACCGGATGATCGACCAGGCCATCGAGCGGCGCGGGATCGTCAGCGTGCTGCAGTTCGATCCGGTGATCATTCGCCTGCAGGCCGAACACAAGCCGTTCCAGCGGTTCATCGAACGCCTTTACGCCACGCTGCTGGGCACCGAGGCCGGGCCGGAGGCTCGGCTGCACGCCGCGATGCTGTCGAGCGCGATCAGCGTGGCCGTCATGCACCCCCTGGTGGCCGATCTCGACGCGGAAACCCTTCGCGCACAGTTGATCCGGATGTCAGGCCGGATGCTGGATCTGCCTGAGCGGGATCAGGGCTCCGCACGGACGGCGAAGAGACGCTCGGCGGCGGTGTAGGGGTCGTCGCCGCCGTCGGCGACCGCCACGGCCAGCCGATCCAGCTCCGGATGCGTGCGCAGCAGCGTCTGCGCCAGCGACAAGATCTGCGCCCGGGCCCGCGCGGCGCGTCGTTCCGGGCTGTCGGAGCGGTGGTGCACCTCGATTGCCTCCACCAGCTCGCCGACGCCCTCGCCTTGCGCGGCAATGAGTTTCAGGACCGGCACCTTGGTCTCGGCGCGCAGGTCACGCACCGTTTGGTCGGCGCCCTCGCGGTCGGCCTTGTTCACCACCACGATGTCGGCCACCTCCAACAGTCCGGCCTTGGCGGCCTGCACGGCATCGCCGGCGCCGGGATTGAGGATGACGACGGTGGGATCGGCGACGGCCGCGATCTCGATTTCGGACTGCCCGACGCCCACGGTCTCCAGCACCACCAGTCCGTAGGACAGCGCCGCGAGCACGCGGATCGCCGCGGGCACCGCCGCGGCCAGCCCACCGAGATGTCCCCGCGCCGCAACGGACCGGATGAGCACGTCGGGATCGTTGATGTGGGCAGCCATCCTGATCCGATCACCCAGCAGCGCTCCCCCGCTGTAGGGCGACGAGGGGTCGACCGCCAGGACCGCGACGCGTTCGCCGCGCTCGCGGTATGCGCCGACGAGCGCGCCGACCGTCGTCGACTTCCCCGCGCCCGGCGGGCCGGTCACACCCACCACGCGCGGCGCGTCGACCTGCCCGAGCGCATCGAGAAGTTCACTGCGCCGCGGGCTTTCGACAATGCTGAGCAGCCGGCCGGCCGCCCGGGCCGAACCGTTGCGTGCCGCCTCGATGAGCTCCGCAACGCTGCTTGAGCTGGTCATCGCTTTCGCAGTCTACGGAGCCGGAACCTCGATGACCGTGGCCGATCCCATCCCGCCGCCGGCACACATCGCAGCGACACCGATCCCGCCGCCCCGCCTGCGCAATTCGTGGACGAGCGTGACGAGCATGCGTGCCCCGGTGGCGGCCACCGGATGGCCGAGTGAGCAACCACTACCGCTGACGTTGACGCGGTCGGGGTCGATGTCGAGCAGTTTGACGGTGGCCACGCACATCGCCGCGAAAGCCTCGTTGACCTCGAACAGGTCGACGTCGGTGATCGAGATGCCCGCGCGCTTGAGTGCTTTCGGGATCGCCTCGATGGGTGCCAGGCCGGTGAAGGCGGGATCGACGCCGACCGATGCCCACGCCTTGACGGTGCCCAGAGACGGCAACCCGAGCCGGTCGCTGGCCAGCGTCAGCACGGCGGCTCCGTCATTGGCGCCGCAGGCGTTACCGGCGGTGATCGAGAAGCCTTCGATTTCGGGGTGCAGCGGCTTGAGTGCGGCGAGTTTCTCGATGCTGGTGTCGCGGCGCGGATGCTCGTCGGTGTCGAACACCCCGTGTGGCGTCTCGATCGGGACGATCTCTTCTTTGAAACGGCCCTCGTCGATAGCCTGGATCGCTTTGCGGTGTGAGCCGAGCGCCCACTGGTCCATCTCCTCGCGGCTGACGCCCGCGCGCACGGCGGCGTTCCAGCCGACGGTGATCGACATGTCCATGTTCGGCGCGTCAGGCCGGTCCGGGTGCGTGGGCGGGAACCAGTCCACCTGCTCGTCCCCCGCTCTGCGCGTGAACCGCGGCGACGTCGAGGCGGAGTTGACGCCACCGGCGATCACCAGTTGGTCCATGCCGGCCCGGATGCCGGCGGCGGCGCTCTGGACGGCTGCCTGCCCCGCTGCACAATGCCGATTCAGCGCGAGGCCGGGCACCGAGGTCAGGCCCGCGGTGATCGCCGCGTGCCGGGCGACGACACCGCCGCCGTACAGCCCTTCGCCGAGGATGACGTCGTCGACCGGATGCGAGCCCAACTCGGCGGCCGCCGCGCCCACTACGTGCTCGGCCAGGTGGTAGGCGTCGGTGTCGCGCAGCGTGCCCTTCATCGCGGTACCGATGGGGGTGCGCAGGGCAGAAACGATCTCGGCTTCAGGCATAGGTGTCTCCGTCTCGACCGGTATGAGAATGCTATTCTCTCAGGCTGAGAGTGACAGTTGCAAGAAGGGGAACCATATGCAAATCGCGGGTAGCTCGGCGATCGTGGTCGGCGGCGCCGGCGGACTCGGCGAGGCGACGGTCCGGCGTCTGCACGGCGCCGGGGCCAAGGTCGTGGTCGCGGACATGGCCGACGACAAGGGCAAGAAGCTCGAGAGCGAACTCGGCGTGCGGTACGTCCGCACCGATGCGACGTCGGAGGACTCCGTCAGCGCGGCGATCGCCGAGGCAGCCTCGCTGGCTCCCCTGCGGATTTCGGTGGACACGCACGGCGGCCCGGCCAGCGGCGGTCGGCTCATCGGCAAGGACGGATCGCCGCTGGATCTCGATGGCTTCAAGAAGACGATCGAGTTCTATCTCACCGCGGTCTTCAATGTGATGCGACTGTCGGCCGCGGAGATGGCGAAGTCCGAGCCGCTCGATGAGGGCGCCCGGGGCGTCATCATCAACACGGCGTCGATCGCCGGCATCGAGGGCCAGATTGGCCAGCTCCCGTATTCGGCGGCGAAAGGCGGCGTGCTCGGTATGACGCTCGTCGCCGCACGCGATCTCTCGCCGCTCGGTATCCGGGTGGTCACCATCGCCCCGGGCACGATCAACACCCCGGCCTATGGCCAGGCGGCCGACCAGCTCGAGCAGTACTGGGGTCCGCAGGTGCCGTTTCCCAAGCGGATGGGCCGGTCGACGGAGTACGCGCAGCTGGCGCAGAGCATCGTCGAAAACGATTACCTCAACGGCGAAATCATTCGCCTGGACGGCGCGCTGCGCTTCCCGCCGAAGTGACCGTCTGCGCGAGCGCGCGTGTTTGCACACGACGCGCCGCGCACTCACAATAGGTTGCGCACGCTCGTACCAACGCGACGGCGCGTGTCTGACTCCGACACGCCGCGCAATGGCAGCACTTTGCGCACCGTCGCCGCCCAGCGAGGGTGCGCACATGCTGCCTGCCAGCGGCGTGTCGCGCAGCGGACACGCACGCTCGGCTCAAGAAAAAGGGGCGCTACTTCTTCTTGGCGTTGAGCCGGGTGACGATCTCGCGGAAGTCGTCGGTCTTGAACGACTGCTCCTCGGCGGTGTTCGCATAGTCGAGCACAGCGAGCACGGCACGTTCGAGGTGAATGTTCAACAGCCGCTTGGTGCTTTCGACGGCCTGGCGCGGCAGTTCCATGATCTTCTTTGCGCACGCGATGGCCTCGGTGAGTGGGTCCTCGACGACGTGGTTCGCCAAACCCAACTCGGCCGCGCGCTGCGCCGAGATCCGAGTGCCGGTCAGCGCGAATTCCTTGGCGTGCAGCAGGCTCATCTGCAGCGGCCACACCAACGGCCCACCGTCGGCGGCGACCAGGCCGACCTGCACATGCGGATCGGCAAGGTAGGCATCCTCTTTGATGTAGACGATGTCGCTCAGCGCGACCAGACTGCAGCCCAGACCGACCGCCGGACCGTTGACCGCAGCCACCACCGGGATCCGGCAGCGGGCCATGCCCAGCACGATCTCGCGGCCGTGCAGGATCGTCTTCGCCCGCAGATCGGCGTCCTGCCGCAACTCTTCCAGATAGCCGAAGTCGCCGCCCGCCGAGAATGCCCGTCCCGCACCGGTGATCACCGCGGTGCGAGCCTCGCGATCCTCGGCGAGGCGGCTCCACACGTGCGCCAGACCGACGTGCAGGTCATCGTTGACCGAGTTGAGCGAATCGGGCCGGTTCAGCGTTATGATGCGCAGCGCACCATCGGCTTGGACGTCGATTTCCGGTGGCAGATCGTACAATTCAGACTCCTAATCCAAGAATGCGCGAGGCGATGATGTTCTTCTGAATCTGCGAGGTGCCGCCCATCACGCTCTGCGCACGGCTGTACATATAGGCGCCGAACAACTCGGGATCACTGGTGCCGACCGTAGCCAGCGCGGCGTGGCCCACCGACTGCTCGACCCACGTCATCAACAGCTTGTCCAATGAGCCTTGGGGTCCGTGCGTCATCCCGTCGAGTTGCTCGGACAACCTTCTACGCACGTGCAGTCGCAGCATCTCGGTCTGCACCCATGCCCAGGACAGCTCCTCGGGAGTCGAACCGTCGACTCGGGAAACCAACTGTCGCACCAGCTTTCCGTACCGAGCCGAGAACCCCAGCGTGGACGGCTCCCGCTCGTGGCTGACGACCGTCATCGCGAGCTTCCATCCCTCGCCGGGTGCGCCGACCATGTTCTCCGCCGACACCCGCGCCCCATCGAACAGCACCTGGCCGAATTCCTTGGTGACGCCGCTGATCATCTTCAACGGTCGCTGCTCGATGCCGGGTTGGTGCATCGGCACGATGAACGCCGAGATGCCCTTGTGTTTGGGCGCGTCCTTGTCCGTGCGAGCCAGCAGCAGACACCAGTCGGCGACGTCGGAGTAGCTGGTCCAGACTTTGTGGCCAAGGATGATGTAGTCGTCGCCCTCGCGCGTCGCGGTCGTCGTCAACGAGGCCAGGTCCGATCCCGCACCGGGTTCGGAGAAGCCCTGGCACCACCGCTCGGTGCCGTTGATCATGCCGGGCAGGAATCGCTGCCGGAGTTCCTCGCTCCCGTAATGTGACAACCCCACCACCAGATAACCGAGGCTCGGCCGGGCCGGCGCACCGGCCTTGGCGATCTCCTCGTCGACGATCACGTCGTAGACCGGCGGCAGATCCTGTCCGCCATACTTTTTCGGCCAGGACGTGCCGAAGAACCCGGCCTCGTAGAGCGCCTGATGCCAGACGCCCTGGGCGGCCCAGTACTCGTCGCCCGACGTCGGGAACCTCCCCTTCTGCGCGGTCAGCCAGCCGCGCAACCGATCGCGGAAGGCGGCTTCCTCCGGTGAGTCACGAAAGTCCAATGGACAGCTCCTCCAGCTTCACGGGCCACGTCTCGGTGGCGGCCAGCACCCGACGCAGGTACACATGCGCCAGGCACTCCCAGGTGTTGCCGATGCCACCGTGCACCTGTATCGATGTCTCGCAGACGGTCAGAGCGGCTCGCGCACAGTAGATCTTGGCTACGCGCGCCGCCTCGATCGCCTCGGCCACCGGCAACTCGTCGACCGCCCAGGCGGCGTGCCGCGCCACGCTCACGGAACCCTCGATGAGCGCCAGGCTCTCGGCCAGCAGATGGCCGACCGCTTGATACGACCCGATCGTCGCGCCGTACTGCGCACGCACCTTGGCGTATTCGACGGCCAACGTGTGCGCCCCACGGGCCGCCCCGACCAGGTCGGCACACGTGACCGTCAGCGCCAATGCGCGCCACCTGTCGGCACCCTCCTCCGAAAGTTCACCGAGCTCACCGGGTGACTCCACCACGCCGGCAAGGCTGTTCGTCAGATCGACCGACTCCCGCGGCCCCGCTCCAGCGGGTTCCCGCCCGGAGCGCACCCGCAGGTCGTCGGCGAGCACCGGCCCGATGAAGGGCACATCGACCAGCCCCCGGGCGAACTCCTCGGCCACGATCGCCACTTCCACACCCGACGCGCCATCCGAGCGCAGCGTGCGAAAGCCCGTGGCGTCCACCGCTTTCTCCAACCTGGCGATACGGTTCGCATCGTCGAGGTCGGCCACCGATCCCGGACCCAGGTCGTCGGCGAGGCTCGCGGCGGCCGAGCGCAACTGTTGCTGTTCACTGGTCAGACGGACGTCCACAGACGCTCCTTCAGCACTCGACGCAATACCTTTCCCGACGGCAGCCGCGGGATCTCGGGCACGACGACCACCCGGCTCGGCCGCTTGTACGATGCAAGTCGATCCCCGACCAGCGACGCCAACTCCTCCCCGGGTACCGGCGCATTCGTCGTCACCGCGGCGACGATCGCCTCGCCGTCGATCGCATCCGGCACACCAAAAACCGCGCAGTCATCGACGCCGGGATGCCCGTGCAGCACCGCCTCGATCTCCGCGGGCGCGACCTGGAAGCCACGCACTTTGATCATCTCCTTCGACCGGTCGGTGATCCGGAGCCGCCCGTCGTCGTCCAGTACGCCCACATCGCCGGTGCGGTACCACCCGTCGTCGAAGGCGCCAACCGTCGCCGACTCCGGAAGATAGCCCGCCATCGCCGAGTCCGACCGCACCTGGATTTCGCCGACCTCGCCCGCATCCAGAACACCGCCGCCGTCCAACGACACCACCCGCACGCTGACGCCGCGAACGGCTCGGCCCACGGTGTCCAGATGCCCGCCGTCGAGATCGTTGCAGGAGATGACCGGCAACTCGCTTGCCCCGTACGCGGTCACCCACGTGATACCGGTTCTGCCGGTGACGGCCTCCGCGACGCTCTCGGTGACAGGCGTCGCGCACCACATGATGTAGCGCAGCGACGACAGGTCATAGGACTCGAGGTCCGGATACGCCGCCAGCGCCAAAGCGATTGGTGCCACCGCCATCTCGATCGTGATGCCATCGCTCTCGATGTGTCGCAACATGAGCTCGATGTCGAAGCGTCGATGCAGTCGCAGCCAGGTGCCCGTCTCGAGCGCCATCACGATATTGAGCAGGCCCAGGATGTGGGAGGGCGGCGTCATGATCTGCATGCGGTCGGACGGGGACAGCTGCAGCGCATCACGCCAGTGCCGCACCGCAACGGCCAACGATGCATGCGTGTGACGCACGGCCTTCGGCATACCGGTGGTGCCGGAACTGAAAACGAACAAAGCATCGGCTTGCGGGTCGAACGCATCGAGGTTCCGTCGGGCCGGGTCGATCGGTTCGTCGAGCGACAACATGGGCATGAGATCGGCGAGCACGGGATGGTCCCCGACGGCGTGCGCCGGTCGGGTCAGTGCCAGCGCGTGCTCGACCTCGGCGCGCTTCCACGCCGGGCTCAGCAGCACCGCCGATGCGCCCAGGTGCCAGACGGCGCGCAGCGCGACGACGAACTCGGGACGATTGGACGCCATCAACGCGACCCGGTCCCCCGCCCGCACCCCGCGGCGGTCCAGGGCGGCGGCCATCCCGGCACTCAGCGCATCGAGTTGCGACAGCGTGTACTCACGCTGCTCGAAGGCCAGCGCGATCGGCTCACTCACACCCTGTCCTCACTAGTGCCTACCGGGCCACGGATCGCATTGAGAATAGCGTATCATTTAGCGAGAATGATGTTCTCATCCAGTTAGAATCTATGTCCCGGGAGAGGGTTTGATGACGGCGGATCCGATGCCTGACCAGCCGACACAGGGCGGCGGACAGGTGACGATCGTGTTCGACCGCAAGAAGGTATCGGTGCCCCAAGTCTCCAACGAGACAGTGTTGGAGAGCGCCCGACGCGCCGGATTGTCGCCGCCATTTTCATGCGAAGCAGGTAACTGCGGAACCTGCATGGCCAAGATCACCGAGGGGCGCGCGACCATGCGCGTCAACGACGCACTCGATCCGGACGAGGTCGACGAGGGATACATCCTCACCTGCCAAGCGGTTCCAGAAACCGACACCGTCAGCGTGACCTACGACGACTGAGCCGAGATGTCGCCGTGCTCGTCGACATGCGGCGCGGGCCGATACTCCGGTTCGTAACCGACGATCTGGATCGGACTGCGCACCAACCGGAAATCGCCTGCGGTGACGATCACTTCAGGCGTCTGCTCCAACGCCTCCGGCAACGTGCGCACCGCGGCGACAGGAATGCCGAGCGGGCGGAGTCGCGACTCCCAACTCGCAGCGGTGTCGGTGGCCAGCGCGGCGGCCACGACCGACAGCACCTCGTCGCGCTTCGCAGCGCGTTCGGCCATCGTCGGAAAGCCCTCGATGCCCGCTTCGGCCGAGAACGCCCGCCAGAACGCGTCATGCGTGATGAACAGCGCGAGATAACCGTCCGCGGTGGCGAACAGTTGCGCCGGAACGTAATACGAGTGCGCCCCATACGGGTAGCGCAGCGGCGCCGCGCCGTCGTTGAGGTACGCCGAGGCGCGGTAGTTCAGCTGCGAAAGCATCACGTCCCGCAGGGACACATCGACCTGACCGCCGCGGCCCGACACGATCTGTGCCAGCAGCCCCAGCGCCGCGGCCAGGCCGGTCGAGTTGTCGGCCGACGAGTACCCCGGCAGCGTCGGCGGCTCATCCGGATGACCCGTCATCGCCGCCACCCCGGTCGCGGCCTGGATGACGTAGTCGAACGCGGGATCGTCGCCGCCCTCGAGCCCGAAGCCGGTCATCGCCACGCAGACGATGCTCTCGTTGAACTGCCGGAGCGCTTCGTAGGTCAGGCCGAGCTTCTTGATCGCCGACGGCTTCATGTTCACCAGAAGCGCATGGGATTCCGCGACGAGCTCGCCCAGTCGCTGTCGCCCGGTATCCGAACGCAGGTCGAGCACGACGCTCTGCTTGTTGCGGTTGAGGCTGGCGAAGTAGCTGTCGCCGACCTGACGCGAGATCTCACCGCCCGGCGGTTCGATCTTGATGACCTCCGCCCCGAGGTCGGCCAGCAGCATGGTGGCGTACGGGCCGGCCAGCATCACGCCGACCTCGATGATCCGGATACCTGCCAGCGGCGGGCCGCTAATCGGGTCCAGCGGGCCCGCGCCCGTCACCGCACGGCCTTGGCCAACTCCGCGATCACCTCGCGCGTCCGGTATTTCGACGCGATCAGTTCGTCGCGATTGTCGCCGATCGGCAACAGCCGAACGGACAGATCCGTGACGCCCGCGTCGGCGAATTTTCGGAATCGCCGCAGAATCTGTTCACTGTCCCCGGCGGCGCACAGGTCGCCGACATCGCGCGCGTCACCGCGGTCCAGCAGCCGCTGGTAGTTCGGCGACGTCTCGGCCTCGGCGAGAATGCGATTCGCCCGCTCCTTGGCCGTCTCGATCTCCGAGTTCGCGCACAGGCACACCGGAATCCCCGCCACGATGCGCGGAGCGGGCCTGCCGGCCTCCGCGGCGGCCTTGTTGATCTTCGGCGCGATGTGCTCGCCGATCGCCTTCTCGTCGGCCATCCACAGCACGGTTCCGTCCGCGCGCTCGCCGGCGATCTGCAGCATCACCGGCCCCAGCGCGGCGACCAGCACCGGCAACGGGTTCTGCGCGCCCAGCACCGTCGGATTATGCACCGTGAAGGTGTCGTTTTCGACATCCACATCGCCGGGTCCGGCCAGCGCCTTGTTCAGCACCTCGAGGTAGTCGCGGGTGTAGGCGGCCGGCTTCTCATAGGGGATGCCGAGCATGTCCCGCACTATCCAGTGGTGCGACGGCCCCACACCCAGCGCCAACCGTCCACCGGCCACTGCGTGCACCGACAACGCCTGACGCGCAAGCGCGATCGGGTGTTGCGCCTGCAGCGGAACCACCGCGGTGCCGAGTTCGATCCTCGAGGTGTGCGCCGCCATCAGCGCCACCATGGTCAAACAGTCGAAATCGTTGGGCACCTGAGGCATCCACGCGGTGTCCATACCCGCCGATTCGGCCCACTCGATATCGGAGACCAGCTTGTCGACCTTGCGGGCCATATCGCCGCGCTCGGCCCCGATCATCACGCCAAGGCGCATGTCAGTTCATCCTCCGAGAGTCCAGCGCCGAGTGTGAATCCTTGGCGAAAAAAGCTCGGAAAAGTCGCCCACAATTCACACTCGGCGAGTACGTCACTGAACGATCCCCGTCAGCTTGCGCACCTCGTCCACCAGCGTGTCCAGTGGAGTGCCCGTCGGGAACACGGCGGCCGCACCCGCCGACAGCAACTTGGGCACATCGCTCTGCGGGATGGTTCCCCCCACCACGACCGCGATGTCGCCGGCGTCGGCCTTGCGCAGGGCTTCCACGGTGCGCGTCGTGAGCGCCACGTGTGCGCCCGACAGAATCGAAAGACCCACCAGCGCAACGTCTTCCTGCAAGGCTATCGACACGATGTCCTCGATGCGCTGCCGGATACCGGTGTAGATCACCTCGAAGCCGGCGTCGCGCAGCGTCCGTGCCACGATCTTGGCGCCGCGGTCGTGCCCGTCGAGGCCGGGCTTGGCGACAAGCACGCGGACCGGCGCGGCGGGAGCGGAATCCGCCATCAGAACACCACCGGCTGCTGGAATTCGCCCCATGCGGTCTTGAGCGTCGAGACCATTTCTCCCACAGTGCAGTAGGCGTTGGCGCAGTCGATCAGCTTGTGCATCAGGTTGGCGTCACCTTCCGCCGCGCACGCCAGGGCCGCCAGCGATTTGGAGACCGCGGTGGCGTCACGCTCGGCCTTGACCTTTGCGAGCCGCTTGAGCTGCAGATCGCGCCCCTCCGCATCGAGTTCGTAGGTCGCGATCTCCGGCGGCGGCTCCTCGGAGACGAACTTGTTGACCCCGACGACCGGTCGCTCACCGGATTCGATCTCCTGGTGGATCTTGAACGCCTCGTCGGCGATCAGGCCTTGCAGGTAGCCGTCCTCGATGGCGCGCACCATGCCGCCGTGATTCTCGAGATCGTGCATGATCTCGATGATCTTCTCCTCGGTCGCGTCGGTGAGCGCCTCGACGAAGTACGAACCGCCGAGCGGATCGGCGACCTTGGTCACGCCGGTCTCGTAGGCCAGGATCTGCTGGGTCCGCAACGCCAGCGTCGCCGATTCCTCACTCGGCAGCGCGAACGGCTCGTCCCACGCGGCGGTGAACATCGACTGCACACCGCCGAGCACCGCGGCCATCGCCTCGTAGGCCACCCGGACCAGGTTGTTCTGGGCTTGCGGCGCATACAGCGACGCACCACCGGCCACACATCCGAACCGAAACATCGACGCCTTGTCCGACGACGCGCCGTAACGCTCGCGCACGATGGTGGCCCATCTCCGCCGGCCTGCCCGGTACTTCGCGATCTCTTCGAAGAAGTCGCCGTGTGTGTAGAAGAAGAACGAAATCTGCGGCGCGAACTGGTCGATGGTCATGCGGCCGCGTTCGACGACGGTGTCGCAGTAGGTCACCCCATCGGCCAAGGTGAACGACATCTCCTGGACCGCGTTCGCCCCGGCATCGCGGAAGTGCGCCCCCGCGACGGAGATCGCGTTGAACTTCGGCACTTCGGCCGCGCAGAACTCGATGGTGTCGGCGATCAACCGCAGCGACGGCTCCGGCGGCCAGATCCAGGTACCGCGCGACGCGTACTCCTTGAGGATGTCGTTCTGGATGGTGCCGGTCAGCTTCTCGCGCGGTACACCCTTCTTCTCCGCTGCCGCGACGTAGAACGCCAGCAGGATCGCGGCGGTGCCGTTGATCGTGAAGCTCGTGCTGATCTTGTCGAGCGGAATGCCGTCGAAGAGGATCTCCGCGTCGGCGAGCGTGTCGACCGCGACGCCGACCCGGCCCACCTCTTCGCCGTACTCAGGGTCGTCGGAGTCGTACCCGCATTGGGTGGGCAGATCCAGCGCCACCGACAACCCGGTGCCGCCCTGGTCGAGCAGGTAACGGTAGCGCCGGTTCGACTCCTCGGCGGTGCCGAATCCCGAGTACTGACGAAACGTCCAGGTCTTCCCGCGGTACCCGGTCGCGAAGTTTCCGCGAGTGAACGGGTAGGTGCCTGGCGGAGGCGGCTCTGTGGCCCTCTCCGCTGGGCCATAGACCGGCTCGAGCGGGATCCCGGACGGGGTCTGTACTGGCTCGCTCATCACGGATAACGTACTTGCAAAAAATGAGAATGCCAATACCGCACGGCGGAAACGCGCCGGGAGTACCGGGCGTACGCTGGGGGCCAGAGGCGCTGAAGGCGCGGTACACAGCGATTATGGCACTTGCATAAAATGAGAACGACAATACCGATCACGTGATGTTGTCGGCTAGCATCGTGGGACGACGCAGGTCGCAGCGAAAGGAAGGTCTATGTCCGCCTTGACTGACCGCACGCTCGTCGTCTCCGGCGGCAGTCGCGGTATCGGTCTGGCGATCGCGCTGGCTGCGGCCCAGCGCGGTGCCAACGTGGTGCTGCTGGCCAAAACGGCCGAACCGCACCCCAGGTTGCCCGGCACCGTGCACACCGCCGTCGCGGAGGTCGAGGCCGCCGGCGTCAAGGGTTCCGGGCGGGGCGGCGGGAAGGCTATCGCGGTGGTCGGCGACGTGCGCAGAGAAGAGGATGTGCAGCGCGCGGTCGACGCGGCCGTCGAGCGCTTCGGCGGCGTCGACATCGTCGTCAACAACGCCAGCGCCATCGCCACCGAGCCGACCGAGCAACTGGCCGCCAAGAAGTTCGACCTGATGATGGACATCAACGTGCGCGGCACGTTCCTGCTCACCAGGGCCGCGCTGCCATACCTGCGCCAGTCCACGGACGCGCACGTGATCACGCTGGCGCCGCCGCTGAACATGAACCCGCGCTGGCTGGGCGCCCACCCCTCCTACACGCTGTCGAAGTACGGGATGACACTGCTCTCGCTGGGGTGGGCGGCAGAGTACGCGGATGCGGGCATCGGCTTCAGTTGCCTGTGGCCCGAGACCTACATCGCCACGTCCGCGGTGGCGAACGCTCCCAACTTCCAGGAGATGCTCGACCGGTCCCGCGATCCGCAGATCATGGGTGACGCGGCCGCGCTGATCCTGTCTCGTCCCCCGGCCGACGTGAACGGCAAGTGCTTCATCGACTCCGAACTACTCGCCGAATCCGGCGTGACGGACCTGTCCCGCTACGGGGGAGGCGACAATCCCATCCTTGATATCTTCGTCGACAAGTCATGAGCATCTCACTGCTGCTCGAGATGGCCTCGAGCAATCCGGATCGCACGGCCGTGGTGTCTGGCCAATTGCGGCTGACCACAGGTGAGTTGAGCACGCTCGCCGACCGCGGGGCGGGCGTCATCGCCGCCTCTGGCGCGTCGCACGTCGCCTACGTCGGCATGGGCGGCGCGATGCTGCCGTTGCTGCTGTTCTCGTCGGCCCGGGCCGGGGTCCCAGTGACGCCGCTGAACTACCGGCTCAGCGCCGACGGTCTGCGGGAACTCATCGATCGTCTCCCCCAGCCGCTCGTCGTCGCCGACGCCGAGTATCGCGACATGGTCGCGGGTGCGGGCAAACTGGTGATGAGCCCCGAGGAGTTCCTCGACGCCGCGCAGACTGGCGAGCCCGGCCCCGATGTCCCAGCATTCCCAGACCCCGAGGATGTCGGCGTCGTGCTGTTCACCTCGGGAACGACATCACGCCCCAAAGCCGTTGAGCTGACGCACAACAACCTCACCAGCTACATCACCGGAACCGTGGAGTTCGACTCCGCGGAACCCGGCGACGCAGCACTGATCTGTGTGCCGCCGTATCACATCGCGGGTGTCAGCGCGGCGCTGTCCAATCTGTACGCCGGCCGGAAGATGGTGTACCTGCCGCAGTTCGACGCCAGAGAATGGATCCGGCTGGTGCGGGACGAGGGCGTGACGTCGGCGACGGTCGTGCCCACCATGCTGGACCGCATCGTCAGCGCCCTGGAGTCGGAGAACACGTCGCTGTCGACCCTGCGCAGCCTGGCCTACGGCGGTTCGAAAGTCCCACTTCCATTGGTGCGCAAGGCACTCGAATTGTTGCCCGACGTCGGGTTCGTCAACGCCTACGGCCTGACCGAGACCAGTTCGACGATCGCCGTCCTCGGCCCCGAGGACCACCGCGAAGCCCTCGCGTCGTCCGACGATGCGATCCAGCGCAGGCTGGGTTCCGTCGGCCAGCCGGTGCCGGGTGTCGAGGTGCAGATCCGCAATGCCGACGGCGAGGTGCTCGACCCGGGTGAGGCCGGTGAGCTGTTCGTTCGCGGCGAGCAGGTGTCCGGCCGCTACACCGAGATCGGGTCGGTGCTCGACGAGGACGGATGGTTCCCTACCAAAGACATCGCGATGCTCGACGCGGACGGTTACCTATTCATCGGCGGCCGCTCCGACGACACGATCATCCGCGGCGGAGAGAACATCGCGCCTGCAGAGATCGAGGATGTTCTCGTCGAACACCCCTCGGTGCGCGATTGCGCCGTGGTCGGGCCGGAGGATCCCGAATGGGGTCAGATCATCGTCGCGGTGGTGGTGCCCGCCGACACTCCAGACGGCCCGGGCACCCCGGACGCCGACGAACTGCGCGAGCACGTGCGGCGTGTGTTGCGCGGGTCGCGCACACCTGACCGAGTGGTGTTCCGCGATGAGTTGCCGACCAACGCGACCGGCAAGGTGCTGCGTCGAGAACTGATCGCGGAGTTGACAGCCGCCAATTAGCAAGGAGCCCAGCATGATCAAGAACGGCACGCGACTGCAGAGCCAAGTATGTGACACCCAGGTGATCGTCGTGCGCAGCGCGGACAGCCTCGACGACCTGCGCGCCGGCGGCGTTCCGATGGTGCCCCTGGACGCCGAGAAATCAGACGGCGCACAACTCGACCCGGGCTTTTCCGACGGCAACGCGATGGGTAAGCGCTACGTCGACGACGACGGCGCCGAGGTGCTGGTGACCAAGGCCGGCGCCGGCACGTTGAGCGTCGGTACGACGCCGCTTTCGCTCAAAGAAGCCAAACCGCTGCCCGCGAGCGACTGATACCGTCCACTGCGTGAAGCCACGCCGCCTGCTTCAACGGTATGCGGCGGCGCTCGCGTCCGCCTACCTGCTGACGGCCGCCGAGGTCATCGTGCTGGTCGCAGCCCTGGCTGGGCGCAGCGTGATGACGCTCGGCAACGTGATCACCACGGCGGTGCTGCTCGTGGTGGGTACCGCCACCGTCGCAGTCAGCGCCGTGTACATCTTGCGTCCGCCCCTGCGCTATCTGCGTGCGGGCCGCACCCCCACCACCGCCGAACGCCGCTCAACGCTCTACATGATGCGCCGCCAGTCCGCAGCGACGGTGGCGCCGTGGATACTCACCGCCGCGGTCCTGATACCACTGAACCTGGACGCCGGTCCCGAACCGCTGGCCGTGATCGGCTCGGCGATGCTCTTCGGCGCCATCGCCACCGTCTGCACCGGCTTCCTGTTCACCTTGCGAACATTGCGACCCGTATTGGCCAGCGTGGCACCGGATTCCACCACACCGCGGCTGACCGCGCCCGGCGTCCGGGCCCGACTGCTGCTGATGTGGACGGTGTGTACCGCGCTGCCGAGTGTGGCTATCGCGTCGTTGTTGGTCATGCGCAGCAGGGGATGGTTCATCGACGAGAGGGCCGCCATCGAACTGGCACTGCTGGTGCTCGCGCTGGTCGCGGTCGTCGTCGGCCTGCGCTCCTTGATCCTGACCTCCATGTCGATCTCGGACCCGGTTCAGGAAGTCGTCCACGCGATGGCCGATGTGGAACGCGGCCACATCGACCGGTCCGTCGACGTCTACGAGTGGTCCGAGATCGGCCGTCTGCAACAGGGCTTCAACAGCATGGTCGCCGGGCTTCGCGAGCGTGACCGGTTGCGCGACCTGTTCGGCCGCCACGTCGGCGAGGACGTAGTCCGGCGGGCGGTGGAAGAGAACGAGTCGCTGTCCGGGGACGAACGTGAGGTCGCCGTGCTGTTCGTCGACCTGGTCGGCTCGACGAGGTTGGCGGTCACCCACGAACCGGCCGAGGTCGCCGAACTCCTCAACAACTTCTTCCGCATCGTGGTCGCGGCAGTCGATCGGCGGCACGGATTGATCAACAAGTTTCAGGGAGACGCCGCGCTCGCGGTGTTCGGTGCCCCGCTGCGCGTCGACGATCCGGCGTCGGCGGCGCTCACGACCGGTCGCGTACTTGCCGCGGAGTTACCGTGTCTGCGCCTGGATTTCGGCATCGGCGTCTCGGCCGGCTCGGTGTTCGCGGGTAACATCGGCGCAGAGAACCGATACGAGTACACCGTCGTCGGGGACGCGGTCAACGAGGCCGCGAGGCTCGCCGACCGGGCCAAGGACTTCAGCGCGCGTGTGCTCTGTTCGGCTACCGCGCTCCAACGGGCCGACGAGGTCGAACGACAACGTTGGGCGGCGAAGGGATCGGAGACGCTGCGGGGACGATCGGCGCCGACGCACATCTGGGCACCCGTTGATCCGGTTGGAGATCAAGGCCGCGAGGGAATGTAGCGGCATGGCTGTGCGTGGCGCGAGTACCGGGCCGATCCGCCAGGCGGTCACCGCTGCGTCGGTCGGCAATGCCGTGGAGTGGTTCGACTTCGCCATTTACGGGTTCCTGGCGACCTACATCGCGGAGAAGTTCTTCCCCCCAGGTGACGAAACAGCGGCGCTGCTGAACACTTTCGCCATCTTCGCCGCTGCGTTCTTCATGCGGCCGCTGGGCGGGTTCTTCTTCGGACCGTTGGGCGACCGAATCGGGCGGCAACGTGTGCTGGCTCTGGTGATCCTGCTGATGTCGGCCTCGACGCTGGCCATCGGCCTGGTGCCGAGCTATGCCGCCATCGGCGTGCTGGCACCGCTGTCGTTGCTGTTTCTGCGCTGCCTGCAGGGCTTCTCGGCTGGCGGCGAGTACGGCAGTGGCGCGTGCTTTTTGGCCGAGTACGCTCCGGATAGACACCGCGGGTTCGTCGTGTCGTTCCTGGTGTGGTCGGTTGTGGTCGGTTTTCTGCTGGGGTCGTTGACCGTCATCGGACTCGAGACCGTGCTCTCCGAGTCGGCGATGAACGCCTACGGTTGGCGGCTCCCGTTCCTGCTCGCCGGTGCGCTCGGTGTGGTCGGCCTCTACATCCGGTTGCGGCTGAGCGACACCCCCGAGTTCGAAAAACTGCGTGAGCAAGGCGAAGTCGCGGCGTCGCCGTTGAAGGAGGCGATCAGCACGTCGTGGCGGCCCATCCTGCAGATCGCGGGCCTGGTGGTGGTTCACAACGTCGGCTTCTACATCGTGTTCACCTATCTGCCAACATATTTCACGCAGACGCTAAACTTCACCAAGGTGGACGCCTTCGTGTCGATCACCGTCGCCAGCTTGGTGGCGATCATCCTGATTCCACCCCTGGGCGCGCTGTCCGACCGGATCGGACGCAAGCCGCTCCTGTACACCGGCGGAATCGCATTCGCGGTCTTGGCCTATCCGTTGTTCCTGCTGTTCAACACGGGCTCACTCGCGGCCGCCGTCGCCGCCCACGCCGCACTGGCGGCCATCGAGTCGGTGTTCGTGTCGGCGTCCCTGGCCGCCGGCGCCGAGATGTTCGCCACCCGGGTGCGCTCCAGCGGCTACTCGATCGGATACAACATCTCGGTCGCCGTATTCGGGGGGACCGCGCCGTATGTGGCGACGTGGCTCGTCGACCGCACCGGCAATCAGATCGCACCCGCCTTCTACGTGATCGCCGCGGCGGTCATCAGCGTGGCGACGATCCTGACGATGCGCGAGACCGCCCGACGGCCGCTGGCGGCCGTGGTGGGCGCATAGCGCTCATAGACCTGGTTTCTACCGGATTCGTGGTCGCGGTCGCCCGCGGACCAAACGGCCGAACTCGACCGCCGACCGGCGCACCGACTCGAACTCCAGTGACAACAACAGCGTGTCGACCATTGCGAAGGGCAGCGTGGTGGCCACCGCACCCCGCCCGTATTCGATGTGCCAAGAACCCGGATAAATGGTAAGGCCCCTGGCCTGCCCTTTCTCCTGGCGGGTGTGCTCACCGGGCAGCAACGTCGTCGCGCTGGTGTCATCGGACTCGAGGTCGTAGGAGTCGATCCGGCCCGCCAGCAGGAACTTGTGGACCTGCACCCGCTTGTATCGGCCCGAAAATCCCTGTGTACCGGTCGGAGTGCCGAAGATGACGATGTACTCGCGTGGGCTGAAGTACAGGAACCGCACCTTGCCAAGGATTCCGCCGGCCTTGCTGCCGACCCACCGTCCCGGTGTCGGATCGATGAGGTCTGGATACTCGTCGGCGAGCAGTTCGACAGCGCGCGTGATCATCTCATCGTTGTCAACCGAGGTTTCGGCAACCTGCCGAGCGACGTTGTGCAGGGCGTCGGGGTGGATCCGGTACTTCATCTGACGAACTCTATCGCCAGCTTGGTCGGTCCGCTCATCCCTAGCAACGGTTTCCACGGCGCAGGTTCGACGACGCGCGCGGATTCGCCATCCGCTGCGCCAGTTCGTAAGACAACACCTCGGGACCGACGGGTCCGAGCGCGATCGGCGCCTGTTGCTGTGCCGCGCGGAACTCGGGATAGATCTGCTGCGGCGCGGCCGTGATGTCGTAGGTGAGCGTCGACAGCTCAGCGTCGAAGATACTGGGCTTGGCCTCAACGGTCATGACGATCCCTTCGCGGCACGGATCTTCAGTCGTCGGGGTTGGCCCGCAGTTGCGCGGTCTCGCGACATGGGCAGGTTTTCGTGGCGGACCTGAGGCAGCCCGAGTGTCTCCGTCATGGCACGTTGGTGGCGAGGAACGTCAACGGAAGCCCGAGGACCGACAGGTCGATCTCGTCGAGAAATGTGCCTTCCCCCGAAAAGCCCTGCCTGAAGCGGGTTCTGGACCCGTAGCGTTGGGCCACGGCTTCGGCGGCCGAGGCGTCCGGCACCCTGACCACGACGGTGTACACCCCATCGCCCTGGCGGCCGAGGAATTCGTTGACGGTGGTCGCCACCGACGCCGTCGAGCCGGGGACCGGGCTGACCAGCTCGATGCCCCGGTTCCAGTCCAGATGAACGCGCACACCGAGTTCGGTGAGTTCGGCCTCGTCGAAGGTGAAGCCGAGTTCGGTGAACAGCGCCGCCATCGCAGCCTGGCGTTCAGGCGCCACCGCGAACACGACATGGTGCAGTTGCAGGGGGCCTTCATCGGTGGTCATTTGCGTACCAGCCCGCGCGGCGCAACCAGCCCGAGGTCCAGATGGGTGAGCCAGCCCGGCGGGGCGTCGCAGACGTCCGGGATCGCGTTGATCGCGCTCATCGCGGTCCAGGTGTAGCCCGGGTGCGTCATGGTGCCGTCCGCGGCCACCAAGCCGTGCATGGTCAGCTCGGTGGGCGGGTCGCCCTCGATGACGATGCGGTAGCGCGTTCTGCCCCAGTCCCACGCGGGGTCGAGCTGATCGGGCCCCCCGGTCAGGTAGATCGCGTGGTAGACGATCAGCGGGTCGCCATCCACCCAGGCCGTCCACTGATGGTGTTGCGCCGCAACGGTTCCGCGCGGGATCGCACCCTCGTCATGCTGGATGTCCTCGGTGGCGGTGGCGGCCTGCACGTCGGCGGCGGTCACATCGTCGATGGTGACACCGAGGCCATCGGCGATCATGTGCATCGACTGCGCGAAGAACGGTACACCGAGTCCGAGAATGGTTGGCTCGGAAAGGAATGTGTCCTTGTCCTTACCGAAACCCATCCAGTCAATGTGATCCATCGGGGCGTCGGTCAGCACGTTGACGACTTCCCACACCTCGATCTTGTCGATCCGGCTCGCGATGCGGGCAAGCGTGAGCGGCAGGAGGTCGCCCGCATAACCGGGGTGAATGCCGCCGGCGTAAAAAGACGTGCCGCCGTCCCGGCATGCCGCGCGGATCTTGTCGCCGCCGTCCCGGAACGTCTCCGTCGGATGGAAGAAGCCGCTCGTGGTGACGACATTCTTACCCGAACGCAGAAGCCGGCAGACGGTGTCGACGTCCATGATCACCGGGGTGTAGAACACGCAGTCGGCGTCGAGGGCGGTCATCGACTCAACGTCGTCGGTCGCGGCCAAGCCGATCGGTGCCATGCCCGCGATCTCACCGGCATCCTTGCCGACCTTGTCCTTGTTGTGCACCAGCACACCGACGAGGTCGAACACCGGGCACTGCGCGAAATGGCGCACCCCAACTCGGCCCACATCCCCTGTCATCCACTGGATAACCCGATATCTCTCAGACATTGAGGACTCCTCGCGGAAGTAGCAGCGGCAGATCGTTGTAGGTGGCGATGCCCGGCGGTGCCGCAACGACGGCAGGAATCGCGGTGATGGCCGGCATCGCGACGATCGACAGGCCAAGCATGATGTACTCGTCCAACGTCTCACCGACGAAGTCGGCAGGCGGAAGGAAACTCAATGTTGTCTTGATCGTGGGTGTCCCCTGGACTTCAACGGTGTAGCCCATGTCGAGTTCCCAGTCCGGATCGAGTGTCTGACCCTTGCGCCAGCGGCCGCGGATCTCGATGACCTCCTTGCCGCCGACGACCCCCTTCCAACCGACGTCGACGCCCGCGACACAGCCTTTCGCGATCGTCCAGTCACCCGGCAGGTGAAGGTCTTCGGTGGTCTGGGCGTACGCGACGTCGCAACGGACCTCGTCGAGTTCGACGCCGAGCGCATCGGCGACGAGCAGGACGCCGTCGCAGAATATGGCCGAACCCTTCTCGGTGATCGACGCCAGGTCCGGGTGGTCGATGGGATAGCCGAAGCCCATGGGCCTTTCGGTGGCGGGCGAGTTGTAGATGGTGGTGTCGAGGGCCTCCACGACGGACACCTTCGCCAGGCGCTCCGAAAGCCCTGCCGACACAATGGCGAAGAGCTGGATGAAGCCGGGGTTGATGCCGCTACCGAAAATCGTCGCCTCGCCCTGCCGGCAGGCGTCGAGGATGCGGTCGCGATCGCCACCGAAGAAATGTCCGGTGATGAACTCGGACGTGGAGACGATGTTCGCGCCTGCGACCAGTATTCGGACCATCTCGTCCACGTCGGCGAACATCGGGTTGTAGACCACACAGTCGGGTTCGAGGGCAAGCAGAGCGTCGACGTCGTCGGTTGCCGTCACCCCGAGGGGGTCGAGGCCGCACAACTCCCCAACGTCGCGGCCGACCTTGTCCTTGGACCATGCGTAGCACCCGACGAGCTCCAACTCCGGGTTGAGGGCGACCGCGCGCACGGATCGCTTTCCCACGTTTCCCGTGGTCCACTGGACGATGCGGTATGTCATGCCACCGCGTTTGTTGTCGCCAACGGTCTCACTGCGCCCCTTGCTGTTCGGCAGCCTGGCGCGCTTCGCGCTCGTCGTGGATACGCACCAGCTCGCGGAATCCGATCCGGTCGTATTTCGGCACGGGCTGGATTCCCCATTCGTCGCGCGCCGTGTCCTTGCCTTCGGCGCCCTCCGGCGCACCCAGTGGCGGGTACGGAACCTTGCACTCCAGTGCGTCGTCGGAGTAGCGGACCTTGAGTAGTTCGCTGCAGACCTCGGTCAGGCTCAAGGTCGGGTAGCCGTACCACACCGCCATGAATGGCAACGTGAACGCTCCCTCGATGACGAGGGCGATCAGGCACACGAGCACGGCCCGCTTGATGTATTTGTGCATCCGCGCGTAGTAGGGCGTGGTCCCGGGGGGCAGATCGTCGGCGGGGTCTTTCTCGTCGCTGGACGAAGACGGCGATGACGTCATGGTGTGCTCCTTAACCTGTTCAGTCGGAGAAGATTTCGCGGTTGACCGTGTGCAGGTACGGGATCGCGAGGAACGGGGTGATGTAGAAGATGTCGTAGAGCCACCATCCGATGACCGGGAAGATGACTCCGGCGTAGCGGACGTCGGCGTACATCGTCATGTTGAACACGTAGGCGCACCAGATCACCACACCCATCCAGCAGGTGACGATCATCCACTGATGACCCCAGCGCTTCATCTGCAGGAAGCCGATCGCCGCCGCGCACCGCATGGCGAAGACGGTCAGGATCAGGCCCGCTACGTAGGCCTTCTCGCCGGGTGCGCCCGCGCCCCCGACCCACGCCTCGTTGTAGTGCCAGAAGTAGCCGGCGTCGAACATGTTGCCCCACCCGACCATCAACACCCGGTTGATCAGCGTGTGGTTGGCAACCAGATCCAGTGCCCACCCCAGGCTGTTGAGCATGCCGTCGATCAACACCAGGTATCCAATGAGGGTGACGATCATCGGCCGGACAGACAGGCCGGCGCGCGCCGCCTGGCGCTGCAGCCACACGCCCCGCATGAAGATCGGAAATCCGATGAGGCCCGGCGCCCACATGCCCATCAGCGCGGCGCCCGCGATCATCCATTTGTCGGCCCGCCGCTGCGCCAGACGCGACTCCTCGTGGTGGTCCTCGAGACTCACCGCCGCCGTGACGGTCACAGCGACCACCAGCCGCGTTCGAACGACATGTAGAGCTGGATGAGAAACATCGCCAGCAGGTAGCCGTAGATGACGATCTGCAGGACGATCAGTGCTCGCTTGCGCTGCTTCTCCTTCGGGTCCACAAAGACTCCTTCCTAGTGTGTCGCGTTCGGCGTGTCGGCGGTGGCCAGGCTGGCCACGGCCACTTCACGCAGACCATCGGTGACGGCGCCGTCGCTCGACAGCGGCGCGAGGATGCAGGCCTCGGCGGCGCCCAATTCGCCTGCGCCCGCGGCGATCAAGTGGGCGGCGGTGACCAGCACGCGGGTCGACGGGGGCTCGAAGTGGAACGCCTCGTCGGCGGTGCGGATGGCGGTGGCGCAGGCGACCAGTCGTCGGGCGGTCGCCAGCCCGATGCCGGCCTCCGCCACGATCACCTCGGCCTCGCGGCCGGGCGGCAGATAGGTCATCGGCAACGTGACGAAGCGCTGCCGGAAGGACGGCTTGAGCTCCTTGAGCGAGCTGCGGTAGGCCGGGTTGTACGAGCAGACCAGCATGAAGTTCTCGGGCGCTTTCACCACCTCACCCGCCCGGTCGAGATAAAGGGCCCGGCGGTGATCGGTGAGTGAATGCAGGATGGCCAACGAGTCGTGGCGTGCCTCGACCACCTCGTCGAGATAACAGATCGCGCCGGCCTTGACCGCGCGGGTGAGCGGCCCGTCGGTCCACACGACGTCCCCACCGGTCACCATGAACCGGCCGACGAGGTCCGAACTGGTCAGGTCGTCGTGGCAGCTGATCGTGACGACGGGCCGTCGCAGCAGCACTCCCATGTGCTCGACCAGCCGCGTCTTGCCGCATCCGGTCGGCCCGGTGAGCATGACGGGCAGCCGTTGCTGGTAGGCCTGCTCGAACAACTGGACTTCGTTGCCGTTCGAGTAATAAGTATCGGTGGTCATCGATCTTCCTCGGTTGTGCTGGGTCAGGCCGCGACCAGTTCGCGGTGGACGTGTGCGAGGACCCGCGGCAGGTCCTCGACGCGTCGGATACGTTGGGACCGGCGAGGTCCGAAGACTTCGGGGAGTGGGTCGACCCGCGTCGGCCCGACGCCGACGTAGTAGATCGACACGCCCGCATCACTGGCTTCTTCTACGGCGTGGGCGGCATCGGCCCACGCATAGCGGCCTTCGTAGCCTTCGTCGGAGATCAAGCCGTCACCGATCACGATGAGCAGTCGCCGTTCGGACGGCTGTGCCAGCAGTCGGCTCGTCAGATGCCGCAGCGGCGCCCCGAGCCTGGTGTAACCGCCGGTGGACAGGCCCAGTCGGCTCGGCGGCACGAATCGCCGGTCCTCGAAGTTCTTCAGACAGTTGACTTCGACGCGATGCCGGGTGTTGCCGGTGAACACGAAGATGCCGTGTCGTTCGCGGGCATGGGTCATCGCCCGCGAAAGTGCGTCGGCACAAGTCAATTCGAGCTTGAAGATCCGGCCGCCGTGCACGCCGAGGGACGAGCTGCCGTCCAGGAGAAGCGCCGTCGTGACGTCGCGGTCGCTGGGGAGAAGCTCACGGAAGATGCGCGGCTCGATCGCCTCGCCGGTCGTCAGGTCGATGTAGTGGCTGACGTACTGGTCGACGTCCAACTCGGACCCGTCTTCGAGCCGGTTCTTGATCGCACGCTGAGTGTGTTCGGTGAACCACCTCCGCAGCTCCGCCGATACCGCGCCCGGCTGACGATTCCGGCTGTCGTGAGCGCATTCGAGGACCGCGACATGGTCCGGCATGAAACTCTTGGTCCACGCGTTCCACTCGGGATACGGGATGCCGGGTCGGTGTTCCGGGGTGATATCGAGGTCGTTGTCCTGCGGCCGGCTCGGCGGGGGCAGGTTGGGGTTGCGCACCCCGCCGTCGCCGCCGACCGGCACCGAGTACGGACGCGGCAGGCGCTTCTGCGTGGTGGTCCACGGCATCCTGCCGAAAGTGCGGCGCAGCTTGTCGGACAAGCCCTGCGGTGCTGTATAGGCCAGCGGCAGCCTGCCGAGCAGCGCCGGCACCGGAAGTGGATTACCGGTGCGGGCCAACACTATTGCGCGGTCGAGCATCTCCCCGCCAGCCATATCGTGGGCGAGCGGTTCGAGATCCGGCAGCAGACGCAGCGCTTCGGCCAGCAGACCCGGCCAGTTCGCGGCGACCCAGCCGAGCGCCACCCGCGCTTCGACGAGGGTGAGCGCGTGAAGTTCGCGGGTCGACAGCTCGTTGAGCCGGAACCCGACGAGCCGGTCCTTCGACGGCGAACATTGAAGGGCGATCCCGCAGGTCAATGTTCTGCGGCTCCAGTCGCGGCCGAGCGGCGGGTACGGTACCTGCACATAGTCCAGTGCCGAGCTCAAGCTGAACTGACGATGCTCACCGGTCACCAGCCGCACGCCCTCACGGCGGCGCGCGCTCAGCGCGACAGCCGTTACGGCACAACTGCGTTCGGTCGCCATTGCGTGCGCTTCGGCCAGCTCCGTCATCGTGGTCCTAGAACGTGCCGAGACTGGAGAACATCCAGTACCAGAACCAGATGACGAGGGCGGTTCCGCCCCACGCCCCGACGTAGCGCAAGATCTCCCAGATCCAGGTCCACACTTCGAACTCCTCCGTTGTCGTTTGTGCGTAACACTCATCGCACCTCTAGTCCGCTGACGGCGGTCGAGACCAACTTGGTCAGCATCGTGTTGCGCGTAGCGGGGTTATCCGTGGTGGTCAGCACGCCGTAGATGCCGAGCAGGAAGAAGGTGGCGCTGTAGAACGCGTCTACTTCCGGATGCACCTGACCGTCTCCACGTGCCCGCTCGAGCTCCCGGACCAGCAGCACGATCACCGGGTGATCGGTCCATTCGTCCTTGTGCGGTCGGGTCGGCGAAAAGTGCAGCGCGAGCAGTTCCTTGAAGAGCACCGGGCCGAACCGCTGCTCCAGACCCGTCACTAGATCGACGACCTCGGTCAGCGTGGCGACCAGGCCATGGCGGTGCTCGAGGTAGGCCGTGAACTCGGCGGCGATGCGCGTCTCTTCGCGGCACGCCAGTTCAAGCAGCACGTGCTCCTTGCTCGGGAAGTGGAAGTAGAACGTCCCGTGCGCGACCCCGGCGGCCGCCACGATGGCGTTGACGTCCGCGCCGCTCATGCCGGAGCGCTTGAACTCGGTAATCGCCACCCCGAGGAGGCGTTCCCGCGTCTGCCGGCGACGCGCTTCGCGTGCCGACACTTTCACATGAGCCGTCATGATCTGCTCTTTGTAGCGTAGCTACTGACTCTAGTCAATGAGTATGGTCAGTCAGTAAAGATCTCCCGGTTGACCGAGTGCAGGTAGGGAATGGCGAGGAACGGCGTGATGTAGAAGATGTCGTAGATCCACCAGCCGATGACCGGGAAGATGACTCCGGCGTAGCGCACGTCGGCGTACATCGTCATGTTGAACACGTAGACACACCAGATCACCACACCCATCCAGCAGGTGACGATCATCCACTGGTGCCCCCAGCGCTTCATCTGCAGGAACCCGATCCCCGCAGCGATGCGCATCGTGAAAACGGTGAGGATCAGGCCGGCTTCGAGCGCCTTCTCCCCTGGCCCAGCCGCGCCGCCCAGCCACAGCTCGTTGTAGTGCCAGAAATAGCCGGCGTCAAACATCGCGCCCCAGCCGTTCAACAACACTCGGGCCAACAGGGTGTGGCTTGCCACCAGGTCCAAGGCCCAACCGAAAACGTTGATCGCGGCGTCGACGATGACCAGGTAGCCGAGCAGCGTCACCAGCATCGGGCGGACGGTCAGCCCCTCTCGCTGCGCCTTGCGCAGTATCCACACGCCACGTAAAAAGAGCGGCAGACCAAAGATGCCCAGCGCCGCGGTGCCGATGAGCAGGCTGCCCGATATGAGCCATTTGTCGGCCTGCCGTTGCACCTGGCGCGAACGCAACATGTGCTCGTCGAGGCCGCTTCTGGCGCCAGTGTTCGCGGGCGTCGTCAATGGGCACCTCCTGCAACGCTCGGTGCCTGAGCTTTGCAGTCTGACTGACTATAGTCAACCAGTCAGCGGGCCTCGATGCCGCGCAACGTCCTCGCCACGTAGTCGTCGAGCATCGCGCTCTGCGTCGGCCAGTCGTGCGTCGTCGTCAAGAGCGCATAGAGGCCGAGGAGGAAAAACACCGCGCTGTTCGTTGGATTGACATCCGCAGCGACGCGGCCTGACCGCTGGGCGCGTTCGATCTCCCGGGCCACCCTGACGATGACTGGATGTTCGCTGCTTTCATCGGCGGGCCGGGTCTGCGAGAAGTGCAGGGCAAGAAAATCTTTGAAGAGGACCGCGCCCAGGCGGCGCTCCAGCCCCAGCACCAACCGCACGGCCTCGCTGAGAACCGCGGGCAGGTTGCGATTGGCCGCGTACCGGTCGAGTTGTTTGGCGATGCGCTCTTCTTCTCTGCGCTCCAGTTCGAGCAGCACATGTTGTTTCGTGGGAAAGTGAAAGAAGAACGTCCCGTGCGCGACGCCGGCCGCGGCGACGATCGCGCCGACGTCTGCTTCGGCCATCCCAGACCGTTTGAATTCGGCAATGGCGGCGCCCATCAACCGCTCCCGGGTCTGCAAGCGCTTTGTCTCACGCGCCGAGGGTTTGTCCACCACCGCCATGCCCCGACGATAGCAACACCACCGGGCCTTGACACGTATGGTTGACTGCAGTCAATTTCAGGAGGAGTCCGGATGGCGCTGGAGCAGTTCAACCTCGACGGCCAGGTCGCGATCGTGACCGGCGCGGGCAAGGGCGTCGGTCAGGGGATCGCGAGAGTCCTTGCGGAGGCGGGCGCCACGATCGTCGGCACCGCCCGCACGGAGTCCGACATCGTGAGCACGATAAGAGCTATCGAAGACGCGGGCGGCAAGGGCCTGGCGCTCGTCGCCGACGCGATGAGCCGATCGGACGGCGAGCGCGTCGTCGATACCGCGATCGGATCCTTCGGCCGCGTCGACATCCTCGTGAACAACGTCGGTGGTTCGACCTACGCCCGATTCCTCGACATCACCGATGCGGACTTCCGGCTCACGTTCGACTGGTGTGTCACGTCGGCATTCATCATGAGCCAACTCGTCGCCCCGCATATGCTCGAGGCGGGCCACGGCACGATCGTCAACATCTCCTCGGGCTCAGCACGTTTCGGCATCCGCGCGCTGACCGCCTACTGCACCGCGAAGGGCGCACTGGAGGCGCTCACCAGGGCGATGGCACAGGAACTCGCACCTAAGATCCGGGTGAACGCGATCGCACTCGGCTCGTTCGCCACCGACGGCCTGCAAAGCAGCCTCGACCTGATGCCCGGCTCGTTGGAGAAGATGATGGAGGCCACACCCCTGCACCGTCTCGGCAACGTCGAGGACCTCGGACGGCTGTGCGTCTATCTGGCCACCCGCGATTGCTACGCGACCAACGCGATCTTCCACGTCGACGGCGGCATCGACTCGAACAATTCGCCACTGCCGATCCCCGATTACTGATCAAGGACCCGAGATGCGCAGAGTAGTCCAGTTTTCCACCGGCAACGTCGGGCAGCACTCGTTGCGGGCGCTCATCGGACGGCCCGATCTGGAACTCGTCGGTGTGCACGCGGCCAGTCCCGACAAGATCGGCCGCGACGCCGCCGAGCTGTGCGGGTTGACCGAGCCGACCGGGGTAATCGCCACCGATGACATCGATGCGTTGGTCGCCCTGAAGCCGGACTGTGTCGTCTACACCGCACTCGGTGAGACGCGGCCGATGGAGGCGATCGAGGAGATGTCGAGGTTCCTCGCCGCCGGGACCAACGTGGTCGGCACGTCGCTGGTGTGGCTGGTGACACCGCACCAGGCCGATGACTGGCTGCGGACGCCGTTGGAACAGGCCTGTGCCGCAGGCAATTCCTCGCTCTACGTCAACGGGATCGATCCCGGATACTCGGGCGATACCGCGGTGCTCGCGGCGCTGAGCCTGGTGACCCGCGCCGAGTCGGTCACGATCCAGGAGGTCTTCGACTACGGCAATTACGACGACTACGAGTACACCGGCACGGCAATGGGTTTCGGCACTGGCCCCGATGACGAGCCGGCGATGGCGTTTCAGCCCGGGGTCATCACGGCGATGTTCGGCGGCTTGGTGCGCAATCTGGCCAGTCATCTCGAGACCGAACTCGATGACGTCACCCAGCGCTACGAGCCGTGGTACACCGACAAACGCATCGAATGCAAGATGATGACCGTTGAACCCGGCCAGTTGGCCGGTGTGCGGTTCGCCGCCGAAGGGATGCGCGGCGGCGCTCCCGTCATCACCGTGGAGCACACCACCCGTCTCACGCCCGCGGCCGCGCCGGACTGGGAGTATCCGCCCGACGGCCACTCCGGCGTGCACAAGGTCATCGTCGAGGGCGAACCGCGCGTCGAGGTGAACACGTTGCTCTCTCACCCGGTGCTCGATGTCACCGAAGCGGGCTGCGTCTCCACCGCCGCGCGCGTCGTGAACGTGATCGACTGGGTGTGCCGCGCCCCATCGGGCCTCATCTCGATGGAAGAGATCCCGCCGTCGGAGGTGGCTCGCGGCCTGATGTGGTGAGCCGCTGAGCCGTCACCTGTACCGCGAAATCTGCACCAGGGTCGCGAATTTCATCCGCGAGCAGCCCTGGTGCAGAAATCGGCGAAAGGCCGAGCCTCACGCCTTGGCGAGCTGCTTCTGCTCGTAAAGCCGCGCCCACTCGGCGCGTGAGCGGATCGAGGTGTCGACGTCGGTTGCCTTGGCGCGCAGCGCGGCGACTGTCGCCTCCGCTTTCGGGGTGCGGGCGAACGGATCCCACGAGAAGAACCGGCAGGAGTTCTCCCAGGTGATCTTGTTGATGTCGCGGTCGCTCGCGCCGGCGGCGTCAAGCTCCTCGAGCACCTTCTCCGGAGCGTCGGGCCAGAAGCAGTCCGAATGCGGGTAGTCGCATTCCCAGGCGATGATGTCGATGCCGATCTCGTGGCGCAGCTTGAGCGACGTCTTGTCGGTGACGTAGCAGGCCAGCGAGTGCTCGCGGAACACATCGCTGGGCAGCTTGTCGCCGAAGTCGCGCCGCAACCACTTCTGGTTCGTGTAGTGCCGGTCGCTGCGGTCCAGGTAGAACGGGATCCAGCCGATACCGCCTTCGGAGAACGCGAATTTCAGGTCCGGGTAGCTGCGCATCGCCGGACCCCACAACAGGTCCTGCGCGCACATCGCCGAAACCTGGGTGGCCAGGATGATCAGGTTGTCGATCGGGGCGTTGGGCGCCATGCTGATCGCACCGAAGCCGGTGCCGATGTGCAGGCACATCACCACGTTCTCCTCCGACAGCGTCCGAAACACCGGACCCCAGTAGTCGTCGTCGTGGTAGCTCGGAAGGCCTTCCAGGTGAGGCAGTTCCGGCATCGTGACCGCACGGCAGCCCTTGGCGGCGACGCGACGGATCTCCGCGCACATCGCCTCGACGTTCCACGTCGGCAGGATCGCGATAGGGATGAACCTGTCCGGATACGAGCCCGCCCACTCGTCGATGTGCCAGTCGTTGTAGGCCGACACCATCACCAGCGTCGCCTCCTCGCGGTGCATGTTGAGGTGTCGCGCGGAGAATCCGGTGAAGGTGGGGAAGCACATCGAGGCCAGGATGCCGTTGCGGTTCATATCGCGGACACGCTCGTGGACGTCGTACACGCCCGGACGCATCTCGGCAAACCCGGCGGGGTCGCGGCCCCACTCTTCGGCCGGCCAGGACACCACGGCGTTCAATCCGCTGACGCCCTGCGGGCGGCCCTGATACATCCACTGGTCGACGCCCTTGTCGTCAGTGACCACGATCGGCGCCTCGTCCTTGTACTTGGCCGGGACATGGCGAAGGAACATGTCGGGCGGCTCCACAACGTGGTCGTCGATGCTTACGAGGATCAAGTCGTCGATGTCCATACCCCAGTAGTACCGTGTACCGGTATGGCCGTCTCTGCGCTATCGGACAGAGGTTTGACCGAAACGGCCAAACCTCTGGCCGAGTCCCGCCGGGTCATCGACTTGCGGCGCGGCGGTCGAGCGCTGGGCGGCAGCTACCTCTACCAGGGTGACGCGCTGATCACCGGCTGGCACTCACACGACGTGCATCAAATCGAATACGCACTCGGCGGCGTGGTCGAGGTCGAGACCGATTCGGCGCACTACCTGCTGCCGCCGCAGCAGGCCGCTTGGATTCCGGTCGGCCTAGCCCACCAGGCCACGATGAACCCCGATGTTCGGACCGTGGCGGTGATGTTCGACCCGGCGCTGATTCCGCAGGCGGGCGACCGGGCTCGTATTCTGGCGGTCTCGCCGCTGATCCGCGAAATGATGATCTATGCGTTGCGGTGGCCGATCGACCGCGGGCCGGGTTCCGCCGAGGATGACAGCGTGGCCGATGCGTTCTTCCGCACTCTGGCCAGCCTGGTGAGCGAGGCGCTCGACCATGAGGCTCCGTTGAGCCTGCCGAGTTGCGAGCATCCGATCGTCGGCGCCGCGATGGCGTACACCAAGGAGCACCTCGACTGTGTGAGTGCCGACGAGGTCAGCCGCGCAGTCTCGGTATCGGAACGCACTCTGCGGCGCCTGTTCCAGGAATCGGTCGGATTATCTTGGCGGACATACCTTCTGCATGCCCGCATGCTGAAGGCCATGGCGTTGCTCGCCGCGCCGGGCCAGTCGGTGCAGGAGACTTCGTCAGCGGTGGGCTTCGACAGCCACAGCTCGTTCAGCCGTGCCTTCACGCAATTCTGCGGCGAGACGCCGACGAGCTACCGCAAGCGGGTCGGCGGCACACCGTCATGACGAAGCGTCACGAGCCGGGGCGCATCTGCCCGTTGCGGAGCAACTCATTGACCGCGTCCTGCCACCGCTGAAGCTGCGCGGGGGTGTCGAGCGGTTCCGTGAGGTGTCGCTCGATATGGTCACGCAGCACCCAGGCGCCGACCGCCAGCACCAGCGGGTTCAGCGCCCCCCACGTCGGGTCGAGATCAGGGCGGGTCAGCCCGCGTTCTTGGCGCGCCCTCCATCGCTCGGTGCCGATGGCCGCTAACGAGTCGAAGACCTGACTCCCGAGCGGGCTGCCGTCGGTGAGCGCGCGCCCGACGTATGCCACGACGTCGGACTCGGCGGCGATCAGCGACGTCACCCGGTTACCGACGTCGGTGATGCTGTCGGCCGGAGGTTCCGGAATCGGTTGAGCCAGCGCTGCGGCCATCACTCCGAGCACGTGGTCGTCGACGGCCTTGATCAGGTTCGCCTTCGTCGCGAAGTGGTGTTGGACCAAGCCCAGCGAGACGCCGGCCTCGGCGGCAACCGAGCGCAGCGACGTAGCGGAGGCGCCACGAGCCGCGAAGCACTTGAGCGCGGCGTCGCGGATTCGGTCCACACTCGAACGCTGATCGGCGCCGGCCCGTTCGTCCAACGGTGTCGCGGTCATCGATACCTACAGCTGAGAGTGCGCACCCACACACAGTAGCCGATACACGTGTATTGTCGGCTTCCGCGCCGACGAAGACCTTGTCCCGACCGAGAGGAGACGCAGATGCCAGTCGACGAGCAGCCGACCCCGCGGACGGCGCGTCCCGTTCCGATCGCCCTGGGGACGGACGAGGCGCCGTTCACGGCATGCACCCGAGATCCGGACCGGTGGGCCGTCGGCGCCGACGATGGCGCCAAGGAACTGTGCCGCGCATGCCCACGCCGCTGGCTGTGCGCGCAGGAGGCTTGTCAAACCTCCGGAGCATCAGGAGTGTGGGCGGGCATCTACATCCCCGACTCCGGTCGGGCGCGCCAGTTCGCGTTGCGGCAACTGCAGTCGCTGGCCGAGCGCAATGGTTTCACGGTCCAAAGAGCGAGCTGAACTGCATCTTCTTATCCATTTGTTTCGCTGCCGTCGACAGGGGGCAACCTCTGCGCATCAGATTCCGTGAGCTTGTAGGAGACCTCGATGCGCGAGAGCGCCCTCGCCCCCGCTGAGAACCCGACCGCCGAAGCGATCGCCACGACGGGTCTCTTCCTGATCTTCACCGCGATAATCGCCGTCGCGGTGTGCCTGGCGAGTTGGGGTGCCGCCGACGCGCCACTGGCGGCCGCGGCCGGGGTGATCGCCGTGTTCAGCTTTACCGCCAGCCTGGTCTGCTTCGGATTGCAGAGCCGGGACAACTGACCCATCCCGGCGTAAGCCTGCGATGATGACCAGTTATGGCTCGCTGGTATCCCCTCGCGTCCGCCGATGCCGACTTCTTGGTCTCGGCCCCGCACGTTTTCCGCTACGAGAAGCGATTCGCGGCGACGCCGGAGCGAGTGTGGGAGTCGCTGACCTCGGATGAGTCGCTAGCGGCGTGGGGACCGTCGATCAAGAACGTCACCTGGACCTCACCCCGTCCGTTCGGCGTCGGTACGACGCGCGACGTGGTCGCTCCTGGTGGCGCCGTCATGCGTGAGCGCTATTTCTACTGGGACGACGGCCATCAGCACTCGTTCTACGTTTACGAATCGACGTTGCCGCTCTTCAAACGCTTCGCCGAGGACTACATCGTCGAGGTCGACGGCGATCACACGCGGTTCACGTGGGTGGTCGCGATCGAACCGAAAAACGCGATGAGTCTTCCGGTCAAAGTGCTGGCACCGGTGCTCAAGGCCGGCTTCGGGCGCGTACCCAGCGGTGGACAGAGCTACTTCGCCAAGAAGGCGTGAGCGAATTCCGCGGCTGGAGGGGCGGCTCGACTAATCGAGAGCACCGCGTGCGAATTCAGTGCGCGAGGGGGGACTCGAACCCCCACGTCCAAAGGACAATGGCACCTAAAACCATCGCGTCTTCCATTCCGCCACTCGCGCATGAGCGTCGCGATCGTACCTCGCGGCGACGATCGCCTTGGTTGTCGGACCTGCCGAATATGTTCTGCCGTACACCTATGGAAGGGGCCGGTCGCACAGCACGCGTCTGTCCAGCACCGCCGCGCTCGACAAACTCGGCATCCCGTGGACCCGATCTAGCAAGTACATCGTGTCGGTCTACCGCAAGTCCGCGACCGCCCGCCTCGACGAGTTCGTCGGCCCCAAGGACGTCGCGGTACCGTTGGAAGGTGTCCACTACACGGCGTAGGAGGCCGGCGCTCATCGCACTGGCGATCGTCGGCGCCGCCGGCTGCCTGGCATTGGCCTGGTGGCAGTGGACCCGCTTCGAGTCGACCTCGGGTAGCTTCCAGAATCTCGGCTACGCCCTCCAGTGGCCCCTGTTCGCGGGCTTCGTCGTGTATGCGTATTACAAATTCGTCCGCTACGAGGATGCACCGCCCGAACCGACGAAGCGCGACAAGATCACCGAGATCCCCGAGGACCTGCTGCCCCAAAAACCTTCAGCACCAGTTCATTTCGATGACGTCGACGACCCCGCACTACGCGAGTACAACGCCTACCTGGCGGAGCTCGCGGAACAAGACAAGGAACACCCGGCCACATGACCGAACCACCGATCACCTCCGCAGAGAACATCCGCAAGGCGCTCCTGGGCTACCGGGTGCTCGCCTGGACGACCGGCATCTGGCTCATCGCACTCTGCTACGAGATGGTGATGAAGTACGTCTACCACGTTGAGGGCCTGAACTGGATCGCGGTCGTCCACGGCTGGGTGTACTTCGTCTACCTGCTGTTCACTGCCAACCTTGCGGTCAAGGTGCGGTGGCCGATCGGCAAGACCATCGGCGTGCTGCTGGCCGGCACGATTCCCCTCGTCGGGATCATCGTCGAGCAGGTGCAGACCAAGGAAATCAAGGACCGTTACGGTCTGTAGCCAGGGCCAGGCCGGCTGCGGCCTCGTCGGCCTCGTCCGCCTTCGGGATGGCCAACGCGGTGAGCGCGGCGACGACGGCCGAAGCCGCCGCGATCATCAGCGCAACCCGCAGACCGGCCAGTGACGGCACCTGCTGCCCCGCCACTGTGGTCGTCATCACCGCGAGCACCGCACCCAGCACCGCGCTGGAAATCGACGTACCCAGCGACCGTGCGAGCGCGTTGATCCCGTTGGCCGCGGCGGTCTCCGATACCGGGACCGCCGCGTTGATCAGCGCGGGTAATGAGGAGAACGCGAAACCGACGCCGACGCTCACCACCACGTTGAACAGGCACAGCTGCCAGGGGCTGTTCATCAGTAACAGGCCCATCATGTAGCCGACGGCTACCACCGTCGAGCCGACGAACAGCGTGAGCCGCGGCCCGCGCATACCGGCGATCCGAGCCGCCACCGGCGACGACAACATCATCGCCAGTCCACCGGGCGCCATCCACAGCCCGGCCTGCAGCAGCGACTGCCCCAGCCCGTAGCCCGACCCCGCCGGCATCTCGAGGATCTGCGGCGCGATCAAGGACATAGCGAACAACGCGAAGCCGACCGCAACGGAGGCCAGGTTTGTGGTCAGCACGGGCCGCTTCAGCGTGGTGCGCAGGTCCACGATCGGCGCCGCAGTCCGGAACTGCCACACCGCGAACAACGCGAAGATCACGATCGACGCGACGAACAAGCCCACGGTGAGTGCACTCGTCCAACCCCAGTTTCCGCCCTTGGAAATCGCGAGCAACAGCGTCACCAACCCGCCCGCGAGACCGATCGCGCCCAGCGCGTCGAAGCGGTCGGCGGAGACGGCAGGGATGTGCGGCACCAGCGCGGCGAACGACACCGCGCACACCACCCCCAGGGCGGCGCCGAACCAGAACAGAGCGTGCCAGTCGAAGCGGACCGCGATGATCGCCGAAAGCGGAAGTCCAAGGGCGCCACCCACCCCCAGCGATGCGCTCATCAGGCCCATCGCGGTGCCGACCCGGTGAGCCGGCACCGACGCCCGCATCACGCTGATGCCCAACGGGATGATCGGCATCCCGAACCCCTGCAGGCCGCGGCCGACGATGACCGGCAGCAGCGAGGTCGTCGTCGCCGCAAGCAGCGAGCCCGCCGTAAGCAGTACGGCGCAGATGATCAGGATGGGCTTGGGCCCATACATGTCCCCGAGCCTGCCGAACATCGGTGTCGCGACGGCCGCCGTCAGCAACGTCGCGGTGATCACCCACGACGCGTTCGACGCGCTGGTGTTCAACAGCATGGGCAGTTCGGGGATGAGCGGGATGAGGAACGTCTGCATCAGCGACACACTGATGCCTGCTGCCGCGAGCACCGCCACGACGATCGCCGGGTGCCGGGTCCGCACCCTCAGCGAACCGTTCGTGCCGCGACCAACCACCCGGGGATAGTACCCATTAGGTGATCTATATAAGATCCGTCCCGCTCAGCCGCCGACCATCAGCCTGCGCCCCGAGCGGCCAGCTCGCGCAACGCGGGCAACAGCGCCGCCAGGGCACGCCCTCGGTGCGACGCCGCGTCCTTCTCGACGGGAGTGAGTTCGGCGGCGGTCCGCGACGATCCGACGGGCAGGAAGACCGGGTCGTAGCCGAACCCGCCGTCCCCGCGCGCCTCGCGGACGATGCTGCCCAACCACACCCCTCGCACGACGGTTTCTTTTCGGCCGCCGCCCGCGCCAGATACCAGCGCGCAGGCCGATACGAACGCCGCGCCGCGCCGCTCGTCGGGTACGTCGGCAAGCTGCGCCAGCAGCAGGGAGATGTTGGCTCGGTCCTTTTCGGCGGCATCGCCGGCCGCGCCCGACCAGCGCGCCGAGAGCACCCCCGGCATCGCGTTCAAAGCAGCGACTTCCAGCCCGGAGTCATCGGCGACCGTCGCCAACCCCGTCGCCCGATGTGCGTCGCGCGCCTTGGCCAACGCGTTCTCCTCGAATGTCGCCCCGGTCTCGGGCGCCTCGTCGAACGCGGGCACGTCGTCGAGAGAGAGCAACGTCAGCCCCGTTACCCCCGCCGCCTCGAGCACGCGCTGCAACTCGGCCAGCTTCCTGGGGTTGCGGCTGGCCACCAACAACTCGGTCAGCTTCCGAACGCCTTCTTCGGCGGCTCTTTCGGCTCCGGCAGCACTCCGGGATAGGGCAACTCCAACGCCTCGCGCTGGATCACGAAGATCTGCTCGCACGCGGCCATCGCGGCGTCGAGCATCTTGTCCAGCGTCGAGCGCGGGAACGTCGCGCCCTCCCCGGTGCCCTGGATCTCGACCAGTGTTCCGGTGTCGGTGGCGACGACGTTCATGTCGACCTCGGCGCGCGAATCCTCGGTGTAGGGCAGGTCCACGCGAATGCGCCCGTCGACCACGCCGACGCTGACCGCGGCGATCGCGCACGACAGCGGCCGCGGGTCCGAAAGTTTGCCCGCCGCCGACAGATAGGTCACCGCATCCGCCAACGCGACGTAGGCGCCGGTGATCGCGGCCGTCCGCGTCCCGCCGTCGGCCTGCAGCACGTCGCAGTCGATCGCGATCGTGTTCTCGCCCAGCGCGGCGAGGCTGATGCATGCGCGCAGGGAACGGCCGACCAGTCGGCTGATCTCCTGGGTGCGGCCACCGACGCGGCCCTTGACCGACTCCCGGTCGGAACGATCGTGCGTGGCGGCGGGCAGCATCGCGTATTCCGCCGTCAGCCAACCCTGCCCGGTGCCCTTGCGCCAGCGCGGCACCCCCTCGGTGACGCTGGCCGTGCACATCACGCGCGTCTCGCCGAATTCCACCAGCACCGAACCGGCGGGATGCGTGGTGAAACCGCGGGTGATGCGCACCGGCCTCAGCTCGTCGTCAAGCCGGCCGTCTTCTCTTCGGGACACGAGCCAACCCTATCGGCTGGGTATGACCCCAACGCCTCAGACCATCAAGCCGCGCGCGCGACGTCGAACGTCTCGTTGGACACCACCGCGTGCACCGGACCGTTGAACTCGGCCTTGGCCTCGCTGATGACGTCCTCGCGCGAAGTCCACGGCGGGATGTGGGTCAGCAGGAGTTCGCCGACCCCGGCCCGGGCCGCGGCGCGGCCCGCCTCGGTGCCCGACAGATGCAGGCGCGGTGGCCGCTCCGGGGTGTGGGTCCACGACGCCTCGCAGAGGAACACATCGGCGCCGCGGGCCAGGTCGATCAGCTGGTCGCAGTAGCCGGTGTCGCCGCTGTAGACCAGCGTGGCGCCGTCCTGATCGGTGATGCGCATGCCGTAGGACTCGGTCGGGTGGCAAACAAGCTTCGGCGTCACGCTCAGTGAGCCGATGGTGACCGCCTCGTTGTCGACCCAGTGCCGGATCTCGAAGACGTCGGAGAAGTCGTCGACCTCCCCGCCTTCGGGGGAGGACGCCGCGCCGAGCCGGGCCCACGTGTTGGCCGGGCCGTACATGACCCCGCGCTCCTGCGCAGGCGAGGGGTGGTAGCGCCGCCAAACGAACAGTCCGGGCAGATCTAGGCAGTGGTCGGCATGCAAGTGCGACAACAAGACATAGACGTCGTTGGGATCGGCGTGCCGCTGCAGCGCGCCCAGCACGCCAGGGCCGAAATCGAGGACCAACGGCGGGGTATCGGGCGCGGAGACGAGGTATCCGGACGCCGGCGAATCAGGCCCGACGACACTGCCGGAGCAACCGAGTACGGTGATTCGCACGCTCACTAGCTTGCCATGTCCGGTGGTCATGTGACGAAACATCACCGCTTTGGGCGTTCTTTCCTACTGGAGATCACTTCCGCGCGCCGACGTGACGATGAACGGGCCGGACTCCGTCGAGTGTCGGCCCGAGAAAGCGCGCGGCCAGCGTGGTGAACGCCTCAGGGTCGCCGGTCGCCTCGAAGACGCGTTGGACCGGAGGGCCGTCGTGGGGCCGCAGCAAATCGAGCTCGGTGAGCACTCTCAGCAAGTCTTTGGCGGTTTCTTCGGCACTGGACACGAGCGTCACGTTCTCGCCCATCGCCAGTTGGATCAGGCCCGACAGCATCGGGTAGTGGGTGCAGCCCAGCACGAGCGTGTCGACCTCTGCGCGCTGTAGTGGTTCCAGGTATCCCTCGGCCAACCCGAGCACCTGACGTCCGCTGGTGACCCCGCGCTCGACGAAGTCGACGAACCGGGGACAGGCGACTCCGATCACCTCGGCATCGCGAGCGGCCGCGAAGGCGTCCTGGTACGCGCCGGACGCGATGGTCGCCACGGTGCCGATGACGCCGATCCGTCCGGTGCGGGTGGTGGACACCGCGCGGCGCACCGCGGGCAGGATCACCTCGATCACGGGCACCGGCGCGTAGCGTTCGCGGGCGTCGCGCAGGCAGGCCGACGACGCCGTGTTGCAGGCGATGACGAGCGCCTTGACGCCGCGCGAAACCAGATCGTCGCCGATCGCCAGCGCATGGGCGCGGACTTCCGGGATGGACAGCGGCCCGTACGGGCCGTTGGCGGTGTCGCCTACGTAGATGATGTTCTCGTCGGGCAACTGGTCGATGATCGCGCGGGCCACCGTGAGTCCGCCGACGCCCGAATCGAAGATACCGACGGGTGCCTCCGAAGACACTGCGGAGTTCACGTCGTCAAGTACGGGTTCGAGGCCGCGCTCTTACGCTTTTCGCGAGCCTTGCGCTCCGGCCCCGAGAGTAGGTACGCGGCGATGACGCCCGCGACCGCCCCGCTGAGGTGGCCCTGCCACGACACGCCCGGTGTACCGGGCAGCACACCGAGCAGGACACCGCCATAGACGAGCAGCACGATCACGCCGACGACGATCTCCCACGCCTTGCGGGTGAAGAAGCCGAACACAATCAGGAACGCCAGCCAGCCGAAGATCAGCCCCGAAGCGCCGATGTGGTTCGGGGCCGGGCATTGCACGCCCGCGTACGGGCAGTGCACGCCCACGGTGCCGATCAGCCAGGTGCCGAGGCCGCCGAGGATCCACACGATGGCGGTGGCGAAGACGAACCGCGACATGCCGGCCAGCGTCATCAAGAACCCGAGCACCAGCGCCGGAACCGTGTTGGCGATCAGGTGGTCCCAGTTCGAGTGCAGCAGCGGTGCGAACAGGATGCCTACCAGTCCGTCGGTCTCCAACGGCCGGATCCCGTTGTCGTCGAGTCGATGGTCCGACAGCGAGTCGAACAGTTCGATCACCCACAGCAGCACGACGAAGCTGAGGATGGTCAGGCCGCCGACCACCCACGCGGGCCGCTTCTTCGGCCCAGGCGTGGGTGCCCCCGGGTATCCCGGGCCGCTCAAGCCCATAGCTGCCCTTCCAACGCGTCTTCGGCGTCATCCAGGCTACCGGCGTACGCGCCGGTCGACAGATACTTCCAACCGGCGTCGGCGACGACGAACGCGATGTCGGCCCGCTCCCCCGCTGTGACCGCCTTGGCCGCCATGCCCAGTGCGGCGTGCAGCACCGCGCCGGTCGAGATGCCCGCGAAGACCCCTTCGATCTGGACCAGATCGCGGGTGCGCCGGACCGCGTCGTAGGAGCCCACGGAGTACCGCGTCGTCAGCACGTCCGGGTCGTACAACTCGGGGACGAAGCCCTCGTCGATGTTGCGCAGCGCGTAGACGCCTTCGCCGTAGCGCGGTTCGGCGGCGACGATCTTCACGTCCGGCTTGTGTTCGCGCAGGTATCGCCCGGTGCCCATCAACGTGCCGGTCGTGCCGAGGCCCGCGACGAAGTGGGTGATCTCCGGCAGGTCGGCGAGCAGCTCCGGGCCCGTACCCTCGTAGTGCGACAGTGCGTTCGCCTCATTGCCGTACTGGTAGAGCATCACCCACGAAGGGTTCTGCAGCGCAAGCTCTTTGGCCTGAGCGACCGCGGTGTTGGAGCCGCCTTCCGCGGGCGAGTAGATGATCCGCGCGCCGTACAACTCGAGGAGCTGACGACGCTCGATCGAGGTGTTCTCCGGCATCACGCAGATCAGCTGGTAGCCCTTGAGCAGGGCGGCCATCGCGAGCGAGATGCCGGTGTTGCCGCTCGTCGGCTCCAGGATCGTCGCCCCGGGTCGTAGCTGACCCTGCCGCTCGGCATCCTCGATCATCCGCAGCGCGGGACGGTCCTTGATGGAGCCGGTGGGATTGCGGTCCTCGAGCTTGGCCCACAGCCGAACCTGGGGCTCGTCGTCCCAACGGGGCGACAACCGCTGCAGGCCCACCAACGGTGTGTCGCCCAGCGCCTCGAGCAGCGACTCGTAACGCGCCAAGATCAGCCACCCGCGACTGCGGGCAGGATCGTCACCGAGTCACCGTCGGCGATCGTGGTGTCCAGCCCGCCCGAGAACCGAACGTCCTCGTCGTTGACGTAGATGTTGATGAACCGGTTGAGCTTGCCGGCGTTGTCCTGGTCCATCAGGCGATCGGAGATGCCGGAGTGGTTGGCCTCCAGGTCGCTGATCACCGCCGCGAGGGTGTCGCCGGCGGCGGTGACGCGTTTCTCCCCGCCGGTGTGGGGGCGCAGGATGGTCGGGATCTCGACGGTGACAGACATGGCGTTCCTTTTCTCAGTATTGCTCGACGATCTTGACGGGTTCCTCGGTGACGACGCCGTCGACGATGCGGTAGCTCCGCAGTTCGTGTTCATCCGGGTCGCACGTCGAGATCAGAACGTAGTGCGCCTCGGGTTCCTGTGCGATCGAGACGTCGGTGCGGCTCGGATACGCCTCGGTGGCGGTGTGCGAGTGATAGATGACGACGGGCACTTCGCCGGCCTTCGACATCTCCCGGTGGACCCGCAGGTGCTCCATCGAGTCGAACCGGTACCACGTCGGCGAACGCTCGGCGTTGGTCATCTTGATGAAGCGCTCGGGACGGTCCGTCCCCTCAGGCCCCGCGATCAGCCCGCAGGCCTCGTCGGGATGATCGGTCCGGGCGTGGCCGACCATGGCGTCGACCAGATCCGCTCGGATCACCAGCAAGCCACACCTCTCCTTCTGCGCGAAACTGTATTCCGGCAGCGAAATATCGAGTGAACGCCTGCTGGAACGCAGTTTCGCGATTACGCGAACGCTCCGGGCAACAGGTCCCGGTACGCGGGTATTCCGGCCACCGACTCGGCGGCCAGCACACCGACCATCACAGCTCGCGCCAGGCTGTCCGAGGCGGCGGCGCCGACCGCGGTGATCAGCGGTACCTCCGGCGACATCGACGCAGGGGTCGTCGGATCGGGCGGGACCTCCACGGCTCCGGTGGCCAGCGCGAACACCGTGTCGCCGTCGAGCGGCGTGTGACACGGGCGGATGGTGCGCGCTAATCCGTCGTGCGCGGCGATCGCGACCCGTCGGCAGCCCGCCGAGCTCAGCACGGCGTCGGTGGCGACCACGGCGATGGTGGTGTTCAGCGGGCTGTACTCGACGTGTCGGCCGGCGTAGGCCGCGATCTGTTCGGCGGGCGGCGAGAGCAGTCCGAACTCCTCGATCTGATCCGCCAGCCAGGGCAGGCCGGTCGCGGTGTCGGCCACCTCCCCTGCGCAGTTGACTATCACCAGGGCACCGACCGTGACGCCGGAGTCGAGTTGCATCGACGCCGTGCCCACACCACCCTTGAGCACCCCGGCGCGCGCTCCCGTGCCGGCGCCCACGGTGCCGACGGCCACGTCCGTTCCCGCGCTCTCGGCCGCTGCGTAACCGAACTCTGCCGTCGGCCTGCACTGCCAGCCGCCGACCGGCAGGTCGAACACGACGGCCGCGGGCACGATCGGCACCACGCCGCCCTCCAGCGCGACCCCGCGACCCCGTTCCTCCAGCCAGCGCATCACCCCGTCGGCGGCGGCCAGGCCGTAGGCGCTGCCACCCGTCAGCACCACGGCGTCGATGTGCTGGACCGAGTTCGCCGGGTCGAGCAGGTCGGTTTCGCGGGTTCCGGGCGCGCCGCCCCTGCCGTCGACGGCGCCGACGGTTCCCGGCGGCGTCAACACGACGGTGGTCCCGCTCGCCCAACCCGAGCCCAGCGTCACATCCGGATCCAGCCGATGATGCTGTCCCACCCGAATGCCGGAAACATCGGTGATCGAGTTCACGAGAACCGTCTGTTCTTCGCGTGAGCGTCCCCCTGCGCTCCGCGCGGGCGGCACCCCCACATCATCGTGACTTGCCGATCAGGCCCAGGACCAGGTACTCCTGCAGCACGGTGAGCCACTGGTAGACGTCGAGGTGCCCGGCCATCGGGTGGTCGGCCGGCAATTCGTCGGGCCCGTCCGGCGAGATGGCGAGCATGGTGCCCAGCGCCAGCCGCATATCGTTGACCGCCGCCGCCCAGGCGTGCGCGTCGGACTCGGTCAGCTCGAACTTACCGCCCTCGATCGGCATGGTGTCCAAGAGTGTCTGCGCCGCTTGGCGTTTCGCGTCGATGATGGTTGGCTCATGCAGGCTCCGCAGCGCGCTGTTGAGGCTTTCGGCCGCACTGGAACCCGCCGGATGCTCGGTCTGCGGCCGGTAGAAGTCGGGCAGCAGCCGCTTCATGGTGTCGTCGTCCGGAGGTGTCGAGTTACCGGTGCGCATCCCGGTGATCGCTTCGAGTTCATCTGCAGGCGCGGAGGATTCGCGTTCATTGAGCATGCCGACCAGCGAGGTGGCGAGGCTTCGCAGCAGCGCGGCCTCGTGCGGCGCGACGGCCGACCGGAAGCGTGCGCCGTCGGCAGTCTCCACCCGCTTCCACTTACGCACGTGTCTGTCAGCGGTCCTGCTGCATGGTCGCCCACAACCCGGCGGCGTGGAGCTTGGACACGTCGGTCTCCATCGACTCGCGGCTGCCCGCCGAGACCACCGCCTTGCCTTCGTTGTGCACTTGGAGCATCAGCTTGGTCGCGTGTGGCTCGGGGTAGCCGAACAGCTTCTGGAAGACGTAGGTCACGTAGGTCATCAGGTTCACCGGGTCATCCCACACGATGGTCACCCAGGGGGTGTCGGCGGCCGCGTCTTCTTCCGCGACGGACTTGACGTCGCGCTCCTCGCGAGTCCCCGGTCGAGCCTTCGCCGGCGTAACCATGTCGTTCAGGATAGCCAACGCGTAGCCGGCGTTCGGAACTACTACGGTGACGGTGTGACCGCCGCAGCCCCGGCCCTGCTCACCGACAAGTACGAGCTGACGATGCTCGCGGCAGGGCTGCGCGACGGCACCGCGCACCGGCGCACCACCTTCGAGGTCTTCGCACGCCGGCTTCCGGAAGGGCGGCGCTACGGCGTGGTCGCGGGCACCGCACGGTTCGTGGATGCCTTGGCGCGCTTTGAATTCGACGATGCGACACTGTCGATGCTCGCGGATTTCCTCGACCGGGAGACGCTCGCGTATCTCGCCGACTACCACTTCCGCGGGGATGTCGACGGATACGCCGAGGGCGAGCTGTACTTCCCGGGCTCACCGGTGCTCTCCGTGCACGGAACCTTCGGCGAATGCGTCGTGCTCGAGACCCTCGCGTTGTCGATCTTCAACCACGACACCGCGATCGCGTCCGCCGCCGCTCGCATGGTCACCGCGGCCGACGGCCGGCCACTGATCGAGATGGGTTCGCGACGCACACACGAACAGGCCGCCGTGGCCGCCGCCCGTGCCGCATACCTCTCGGGCTTCGCCGGGTCGTCCAACCTGCAGGCCCAGCGCGACTACGGGGTTCCCGCGCTGGGCACCAGCGCGCACGCGTTCACGTTGCTTTACACCACCCATGACGGCCCCGACGAGCGAGCGGCGTTCCGGGCGCAGGTCGATGCGCTCGGCGTGGACACGACCCTGCTGGTGGACACCTACGACATCGCCGCGGGCGTGGCGACGGCCGTCGAAGTCGCCGGCGCGGAACTCGGTGCGGTGCGAATCGATTCCGGAGACCTCGGTGTGCTCGCGCGCCAAGTCCGAGCCCAACTGGACGGCCTCGGCGCCACCAAGACGCACATCGTCGTTTCCGGCGACCTCGACGAGTTCTCGATCGCCGCGCTGCGTTCCGAACCCGTCGACGTCTACGGTGTGGGCACTTCGCTGGTCACCGGCTCGGGCGCACCGACGGCGCGCATGGTCTACAAGCTCACCGAGGTCGACGGCCTCCCGGTCGAGAAGCGCAGCAGCCGAAAGCAGTCGCATGGTGGTCGCAAGCAGGCGCGCAGGCTGGTCAAGCCGACCGGCACGATCGTCGAGGAGGTCGTGCATCCCTATGGCCGTGCGCCCGCGGACCCCGACGGTCTCACCGGCCGGGCGTTGACGGTTCCTCTGGTACAGAGCGGCGAGCCCGTCGCCGACCTGGACTTCGACGCGGCCCGTCAGCGGGTCACAGCCGGCCTGACGAGCCTGCCGTGGGACGGCCTGAAGCTGTCGCGCGGCGAGCCGGCGGTGCCGACCCGACTGATCCCGCCCGGCGCGTAGGGGGCCGCCACGTCGGACACGCCGGATATCACGCAACTACTGGCCACCGCGGTCGCCGGCCTCGGCGGCAGCGAGCGAGCCGGCCAGATCGAAATGGCCCGGGCCGTCGCGAACGCCTTCGAGACCGGCGAGCACCTCGCGGTGCAGGCGGGGACGGGCACCGGAAAGTCACTGGCCTATCTGGTGCCCGCGATCGCACGGGCCGTCGACGCCGACGAACCCGTCGTCGTGTCCACCGCCACCATCGCGCTGCAGCGCCAACTCGTCGATCGTGACCTACCCCGGTTGGCTGAGTCACTGGCCGGCGCACTGCCGCGCGAACCCGAGTTCGCACTGCTGAAGGGTCGCGGGAACTACCTGTGCCTGAACAAGATCCATAACGGATCGGCCACCGAGCCCGACGACCGCGCTCAAGAAGAGCTCTTCGTGCCGGTGGCGAGCAGCGCCCTGGGGCGTGACGTGCAACGTCTCATCGCATGGTCTTCCGACACCGATACCGGTGACCGCGACGACTTGACCCCGGGTGTGCCGGATCGGTCCTGGTCACAGGTCAGCGTGTCGGCACGCGAATGCCTCGGCGCGGCCCGATGCCCGTTCGGCACCGACTGCTTCGCGGAGAAGGCACGGGAGAAGGCCGGCCGCGCCGATGTCATCGTCACCAACCACGCGCTGCTGGCCATCGACGCCGTCTCCGATGCCGCCGTGCTGCCCGAACACCACTTGCTCGTCGTCGACGAGGCTCACGAGTTGGTCGACCGGGTGACATCGGTGGCCACGGGTGAGTTGTCGGCGACGGCGCTCGGTGTCGCGCATCGCCGGGCGGCGCGCCTGGTCGACGAGGAACTGGCGCAAAGGTTGGAGGCCGCGACGGCGACGCTGTCGTCGGCGATCCACGACACCGCACCGGGCCGCATCGACGTGCTCGACGACGAGTTGGCGACCTACCTGACCGCGGTGCGCGACACCGCGCACCGGGTCCGCTCGGCGATCGGCACCGCACCCAGCGACCCCGCGGCTGCCTCCGCGCGCACCGAAGCCGTCACCGCGTTGTCCGACATCGCCGACACCGCCTCGCGCATCATCGACTCGTTCGTACCCGCCATCCCGGACCGCGCGGACGTGGTGTGGGTCGATCGCGAAGAAGCGCGCGGTACGGTGCGGACGATTCTGCGGGTAGCCCCGCTGTCGGTCTCAGCGTTGTTGCGCACCAGGCTTTTCGAGGATTCGACGACCGTGCTGACGTCCGCGACGCTGACCATCGGCGGCACGTTCGACGCGATGGCGTCGGCCTGGGGGCTCACGGGCGAGGATACCGAGTGGAGGGGTGTCGACGTCGGATCCCCGTTCGAGCACGCCAAGTCCGGCATCCTCTACGTCGCAGCGCACCTGCCCCCGCCGGGACATCGCGGCAGCGGTGCCGGAGCCGCCCCGGCGGCGACATTCAACACCGGAGCCGCCCCGGCGGCGACATTCAACACCGGAGCCGCCCCGGCGGCGACATTCAATTCCGCGGAACAACTCGACGAGATCGTCGCGCTGATCACCGCCGCCGGTGGCCGGACCCTCGGGCTGTTCTCCTCGATGCGCGCGGCCAAAGCCGCCGCCGAGATCATGCGCGAGCGGTTGGACACCCCGGTGCTGTGCCAAGGCGAGGACACCACGTCGGCGTTGGTCAAGCGGTTCGCCGACGATCCGGAGACGTCGCTGTTCGGGACGCTGTCGCTGTGGCAGGGCGTCGACGTGCCCGGCCCGTCGCTGTCCCTCGTCCTGATCGACCGGATTCCGTTTCCGCGGCCGGACGATCCGCTACTCTCGGCCCGCCAGCGAGCGGTGGCCGCCCGCGGGGGCAACGGCTTCATGGCGGTCGCCGCAAGCCATGCGGCCCTGCTGCTGGCGCAGGGTGCGGGCCGGTTGCTGCGCACCGTGGAGGACCGCGGCGTCGTCGCCGTGCTGGACTCCCGGATGGCCACCGCCCGCTACGCCGGCTACCTACGGGCGTCACTGCCGCCGTTCTGGGCCACCACCGACTCCATCCGCGTGCGTCAGGCGCTCGAACGTCTACGCACGGGTTGATTGTTTTCTATTCTGGCAGCGGTTCAGTGCGCGCCCCCAGGCCGCCTCGACGCGAAAGGCGGCGTTCATGAATCGACGACGCGCGCTCGGCGCGGTGGCCGCGGCACTTGCATTGACCGCCTGCACCAGCACCCTGCAAGGCGAACCCGTCTCGGTGTTCGCCGATCCGTTCCGCGTTGCGGGAATGCCGGCGACTGACGGGCCGACCGGTTTACGGCCCGATGCGCTGGGCCCGACGCGTGTGGTGATCGGTACCGATGAGAGCGACACCGACGAACTCGCCCGCCAGGCTATCAGCGACATCGAGGAATTCTGGGAGGACGCCTACCGCAACGCGTTCGGCGGCGATTTCAAGCCGGTCGATCGGCTCTACTCCTGGGACGCCAACGGGTTCGACGACACCGGTTTCTGCGACTTGGACACCTACGGTCTGGTCAACGCCGGCTTCTGCGATGCCGACAACACCATCGGGTGGGATCGCGGCGAACTCCTCCCGAGCCTGCGCCAGGATTACGGCGACATGGGTGTGACACTGGTGCTCGCCCATGAATACGGCCACGCAGTACAGGAGCAGGCCGATCTGGTGAACAAGGCCACCCCGACGCTGGTATCCGAACAGCAGTCCGACTGCCTGGGGGGGGGCCTACATGCGGTGGGTCGCCGAAGACAACTCACCGCGCTTCACCCTGTCGACCGGTGACGGGCTCAACAACGTGCTGGCGACCGTCATCGCGTTCCGCGATCCGCTGTTGAACGAGGACGACCCCGAAGCCGGTTTCGACGAGCACGGCTCGGCTTTCGAACGCCTTTCGGCCTTCCAATTCGGTTTCACCGACGGCCCGTCGGCCTGCGCAGCGATCGATATGCGCGAGATCGACCAACGGCGAGGCGATCTGCCGGTGCTGCTGGAAGAGGACGAGACCGGTGAATGGCCCGTCTCCGAAGAGTCGGTGCGTGCCGTCGTCGATGCGATGAACATCTTGTTCGAACCGGCCGCCCCGCCCGAGCTGAGCTTCGCTGCCGTCGAGTGCGCGGACGCCCGGCCGAGCCCACCGGTTTCCTATTGCCCCGCCACGAACACGATCGCCGTCGAACTCGATGAGCTCGCGAAGCTGGGCGCGCCGTCCGACATCGGGAATCCGGTGGGCCTGGCCACCGGCGACAACACCGCCTACTCGGTGCTCGTGTCGCGGTATATGCAGGCGATCCAGCGCGAGCGGGGTGGGGTGGCGCTGGACAACGCCGAGGCTGCGCTGCGCACGGCGTGCCTGACCGGCGTCGCGACCACCAAGTTGTCCAAGAGCGTGAACACCCCGGACGGCAACACCGTGGCGCTGACCGCAGGCGATGTCGACGAAGCCGTGTCCGGCATCCTGACCAACGGGCTGGTGGCCAGCGACGTCAACGGCGAGTCGGTGCCCTCGGGCTTCTCACGCATCGACGCGTTTCGCCTCGGGGTACTCGGCGATGCCGAGCGCTGCTTCAAGCGGTTCGACTAGTCAGATTTTCTTTGTCACGCCGTACCAGGCGACGATCGCCTCCGACTCGTCGGTCGACCGGGTCAGGAACGCATACGAGCGGATGAACGACTCGCCGACGCAGCCGTCGATCTTGACCCGGAAGTTGCTCACCATCACCCACGGCTTGGCGCCGGTGAACTCTTTCTTCGTCACCGGAATCACGTTCACCAGACCTGGTTTGAGCCCGACGGTGATGCCACCGCCGAGGTTGCCGCCGAGGCTGGGCAAGATTCCGATATCCAGCGTATCGACGGCGTCGATCCCCAGGATTCCGATCGATGGGCTGATGCCCGCGGTGCCGGTCAGCGAGACACCGTTCGAGGTGCTCATGTCGATGCCGCAGCCGATCTCGTAGCCGACCTCGAGGGCGCCTTGTGGTGGTTCATCCTCCTCCGGGCCGGTCAGTGAGCCCATATAGGTTCCGCCGACCTCGTACTCGCGGGACGACAACGCCGTCGTCAGCGGAGGTATCGGGGCCTGAGTCTCGTCCTTGGCGCCCATCTCGAGACGCCAGCCGTCAGGAGCTTCCTTCACCGCCGGCGGCGTCGACTCGACCGCACCCTCCACCGGCGGCGGGGCCGCCTCGGCAACCACCTCGGCCACGATGGGCTCAGCATCGGGTTCAGCCGAAGCGAGCGCAGCGCCCGCATTCCCCAGTACACCCACGATGGCGATGCCTGTGATGCCGCGTCGCAGCACTCTCCCAACCGTCACTGCCTGCCCTCCCGATCCTTAGCAACGCTTCGGAACCTACCGCGACGGTCGTCGCTGTCGAGCGGATGCCCCAGAATCGGCCCAATTGAGTAGTCAGGTGGGCATCAACAGGACGTAGCCCGATTCCAGGGCGACCCATACGGTCCGCCGTCGAGGGCGACCTTGAGCGCGGTCACGCGAGCGTGACGAGGCCGAGCTCGTTGTCGCCGGCCAACAGCGGATGGTGCGGCAGCACCCGCACGGTGTAGCCCACCGGCCCGGCGACGGGCAGCGGCGCGGATGCGGAGAACACATCGTTGCCACCGTCGGCGGTCCCGGTGTGAGTCATCGGCACGGTCACCGGGTCGACGAGTTGATCGCTGGCGTCGACCCGGCCGAGCACGGCCTGCACGACGACCTCGTCAGGGCGCAGGCCCGCCAGATGCACCGTGGCGGTCAGCGTGAGCTCCGAGCCCAGCAACGGCGTATCCGGCAGTCCGTAGCTGTCGACGTCGGTGATCTGAATCTTCGGCCACGACTCCTGAGCGCGCAGGCGGTAGTTGGCCACATCCCGCGCGGCACCGAACGGCTGACCGCTCGCGTCCGGTTCGACAGTCCGGCGCAGCGACTCTGCCGCCGGCGCATAGTACTTCTCGGTGTACTCGCGCACCATCCGCGACGCGAGCACCTTGGGCCCGAGGTCTATCAACGTGTGCCGCACCATCTCGACCCACCGGGTCGGGACACCGCGCTCGTCGCGGTCGTAGAACTTCGGCGCCACCGAGTTCTCGAGCAGGTCATAGAGGGCGGTCGCCTCGAGGTCGTCGCGCCGGTTCTCGTCGGCGAGACCGTCGGCGGTCGGAATCTCCCAACCGTTCTGCCCGTCGTACCACTCGTCCCACCACCCGTCGCGGACCGACAGGTTCAATCCGCCGTTGAGCGCGCTTTTCATGCCGGACGTACCGCACGCCTCCAGCGGCCGCAACGGATTGTTCAGCCAGACGTCGCACCCCCAGTAGAGCTGGCGCGCCATCGACATGTCGTAATCTGGTAGGAACGCGATCCGGTGCCGGACCTCGGGCCGATCGGCGAACTTGACCACCTGCTGGATCAGCGCCTTGCCACCGTCATCGGCAGGATGGGACTTACCCGCGACGATCAGCTGGATCGGCCGCTCCTCGTCGAGCAGCAGCCGCTCCAACCGCTCGGGGTCGCGCAGCATCAGCGTCAGCCGCTTGTAGGTCGGGACCCGTCGAGCGAATCCAATCGTCAGTACCCCGGGATCCAAAGCCGTTGCGATCCAACCCAGCTCGGCTTCGGCTGCCCCTCGCTCCAGGAAGGAGCGACGCAGTCTTGCACGCACGTCTTCGACGAGTTGCTCACGCAACTGCGAGCGGATCCACCACAGATGGCCGGTGTCGATCTGATGGAGCCGCTCCCACACCGCGGGTTCCCGCGCGCTGCTCAAGTCCTCGCTGCCGAGCAGTTCGTACCCGAGTTGGAGCCACTGCGGCGCGGCCCACGTCGGTGCGTGCACACCGTTGGTGATCGATCCGATGGGCACTTCGGCGGAGTCGAAGCCCCGCCACAGGTCGTTGAACATGTGCTGGCTGACCTTGCCGTGCAGTTGCGAGACACCGTTGGCGCGCTGGGCAAGGCGTAGGCCCATGTGAGCCATGTTGAACTTGGTGAGGTCGTCCTCTTCGCCGAACGCGACGATGCGGTCGAGCGGTAGCCCGGGCAGCACCCGCGACATCTCGCCCGACGCGCCGTCGGTCGACCCACCGAAGTACCGCCGGACCATTTCCGCGGGAAACCGGTCGATGCCGGCCGGCACCGGGGTGTGCGTGGTGAACACCGTCGAGGCGCGGACCACCGCCAGCGCGGTGTCGAACTCGAGTCCGGCGTCGATGAGTTCCCGGATGCGCTCCACCCCGAGGAAGCCCGCGTGCCCCTCGTTCATGTGGAACACCTCCGGCGAGGGCAGGCCTTCCAAGTCGATGAACGCCCGGATCGCCCGAACCCCACCGATCCCGGCCAACATCTCCTGCCTGATCCTGTGCTCCTGGTCGCCCCCGTAGAGTCGGTCGGTCACACCGCGTAGCTCGTGCTCGTTCTCCGGGACGTCGGAATCCAGCAGCAGCAACGGAATTCGGCCGACCTGGGCAATCCATACCCGCGCCCGCAACTGGTTGTCGTACGGGGCTTCGCTGGGCATCGCCACCGCGACGAGCACCGGCCGGCCGTCCCGGTCGGTGAGCAGGCGAAGCGGCAGGCCCTGCGGGTCGAGGGCCGGGTAGCTCTCGTGCTGCCAGCCGTCGGCGGTCAGCGACTGCCGAAAGTAACCCGAGCGGTACAACAGCCCGACGCCGATCAACGGCAGGCCGAGATCGGAGGCAGATTTGAGATGGTCGCCCGCGAGAATGCCAAGCCCGCCCGAGTAGTTCGGGAGGGACTCGGCCACGCCGAACTCCATCGAGAAGTACGCGATGCCGTTCGGCAGTCGGGCGCCGTGTTCGAGCTCCTGCTGGTACCACAGCGGTCGGCTCAGGTAGTCGTCGAGATCGGCGGCCAGCCCGTCGAGGCGGCGGAGGAACTCTTCGTCGACGGCCAGGGCGTCCAGGCGCTGGGGGCTGACCTGGCCCAGCAGGCCCACAGGGTCGCAGCCGACCTGCTGCCACAGTTCCGAATCGATCGCCGCGAACAGCTCCTGCGTCGGCCGATCCCACGACCAGCGCAGGTTGATCGACAACCGTTCGAGCGCAGCCAGTCGGTCGGGTAGATGTGCACGGACGGTGAACCTTCTCAGGGCTTTCATCGGGCCATCACGCGACTCAACCTTACTGATAATCCGGCGTTTCGCAGGCTCGGTGGCCGGACTCCTTCGCCCGCTCGGGGTTGGGCCGCGCACTACGGTGGGTATAGGGCGCGACGAGGCTTGTTGAACTTGACCAGACGACACAGCGGCCACGTCGGCGGTGCCGACGGCGCACTCCGGTGGCCGCACCGGACGAAGGAGTGGTAGGTGGCCGGTCGTATCGAGATCGATGACGTCGCGCCGGTGGTCTCCGGGGGGCGCTACCCCGCCAAGGCGGTCGTCGGAGAGATCGTGCCGGTCGCCGCCACAGTCTGGCGTGAAGGCCACGACGCTGTCGCTGCCACGCTGGTGGTGCGCTACCACGGTTTGGGATACCCACAGCTCGCCGACAATCCGCCGGGGTTGGCGTCGCCCGAGGCCGTGCCCATCGAGACCGTGCTCGCCGCCACGCCGCGCAAGAAGCCCCAGCACCTGCCGATGTCGACCGGACGCACGCCCGATGTCTTCCATGGCGCGTTCACGCCCGACTGCACCGGGCTGTGGACTTTTCGGGTGGACGGCTGGGGTGACCCGGTGGCCACCTGGCGCAAGAACGTGACCGCCAAGCTCGACGCGGGGCAGAGTGAATCGGAGTTGTCGAACGATCTGCTGATCGGCGCCAAGCTGCTGGAACGGGCCTCGACGGGGGTGCCGCGACAGCATCGCTATCCGCTCATCGAAGCCGCGGCGCGGCTGCGTCAGCCCGGGGACCCGTTCAGCCGTGCCGGCGCCGCACTCGCGCCCGAGGTCGCCCGTCTACTGGACGAGTTTCCGCTGCGCGAACTGGTCACCCGCGGCGAGCAGTACGGCGTCTGGGTGGACCGCCCCGGGGCACGGTTCAGCGCATGGTACGAATTCTTTCCCCGCTCGACCGGCGGTTGGGACAGCAAGGGCAACCCGGTGCACGGCACCTTCGCGACCGCCACCAAGGCGCTGCCCCGCATCGCGCGGATGGGCTTCGACGTGGTGTACCTGCCGCCCATCCACCCGATCGGCAAGGTGCACCGCAAGGGCCGCAACAACAGCGTCGCCGCCGCGCCCAGCGACGTCGGCTCACCGTGGGCGATCGGTAGCGACGAGGGTGGCCACGACGCGATTCATCCGGAGCTGGGCACCGTCGACGACTTCGACGAGTTCGTCGCCGCGGCGCGCGACGACGGCATGGAGGTCGCGCTCGACCTCGCGCTGCAGTGCGCTCCCGACCACCCATGGGCCAAGAACCACCCCGAGTGGTTCACCGTGCTGCCCGACGGCACCATCGCCTACGCGGAGAACCCGCCGAAGAAGTACCAGGACATCTACCCGCTGAACTTCGACAACGACCCGGCCGGACTCTATGAAGAAGTGCTGAGGGTGGTTCGACACTGGATCTCCCACGGCGTCAAGATCTTCCGGGTCGACAACCCCCACACCAAGCCGCCGAACTTCTGGGCCTGGCTGATCGGCAAGGTGAAGAACGAGCACCCAGACGTGCTGTTCCTGTCGGAGGCGTTCACCCGCCCGGCTCGCTTGTACGGGTTGGCAAAACTCGGCTTCACACAGTCGTATTCGTACTTCACCTGGCGCACCGCGAAGTGGGAGATCATCGAGTTCGGCGAACAGATCGCCGAGCACGCCGACTACGCGTGCCCGAACCTGTTCGTCAACACCCCCGACATCCTGCACGAGAGCCTGCAGCACGGCGGCCCCGGGATGTTCGCGATTCGCGCGGTGCTCGCGTCGACGATGAGTTCGGCGTGGGGGGTCTATTCGGGTTACGAACTCTACGAACACCGTCCCGTCCGGGAGGGCAGCGAGGAGTACCTCAACTCCGAGAAGTACGAACTACGACCCCGCGATTTCGACGCCGCGGTGGCCGACGGCGAATCACTGGAACCGTTCATCACCCGGCTCAATGAGATCCGCAAGCTGCATCCCGCGCTGCACCAGTTACGCACCATCAAGTTCCATCACGTCGACAACGATTCGCTGCTGGCTTTCAGCAAGTTCGATCCCGCCACCGGCGACCAGGTGCTGGTGGTGGTCACACTCAACCCGTTCGGGCCGGAGGAGGCCACGCTGTGGCTCGACATGCCCGCGCTCGGGATGGAGCCCTACGACCGGTTCTGGGTGCGCGACGAGATCACCGGCGACGAATACCAGTGGGGTCACGCCAATTACGTGCGTCTCGATCCGGCACGTGCGGTGGCACACATCTTGAACATGCCGCAGGTCCCCGCCGACCAACGACTCAATCTGCTGCGTAGGGAGTGACGACATGACGCAGACCAAACAATCGAGCAGTCCGCATCTGCGGCCGCATACCGCCGACCTCAACCGGTTGCTGGCCGGTGAACACCACGACCCGCATTCCGTGCTCGGCGCACACGAATACGACGACCACACCGTGATCCGCGCCTACCGGCCGCATGCGGTCGAGGTGGTCGCGCTCGTCGGCGGTGAGCGCTACGCGTTCCAGCACATCGAGTCCGGCTTGTTCGCGGTCGCACTGCCGTTCACCGACCTGGTCGACTACCGACTCGAGGTGCGCTACCCCGAGGGCAACGGCTCGACCCATGTGCACACGGTGGCCGACGCTTACCGTTTCCTGCCCACGCTCGGCGAGATGGACCTGCACCTGTTCGCCGAGGGTCGCCACGAACGGCTGTGGGAGATTCTCGGTGCCCACCCCCGCAGCTACGACACACCCGACGGCATGGTCGAGGGCGTGTCCTTCGCGGTGTGGGCGCCGAATGCCAAGGGCATCAGCCTGATCGGCGAGTTCAACCATTGGGATGGAAACGAGGCCCAACTGCGAGTCCTCGGCTCAACAGGTGTGTGGGAGGTGTTCTGGCCGGGCTTCGAGATCGGCGGACTGTACAAATTCCGCATTCACGGCGCCGACGGGTCGGTCAGCGACCGCGCCGACCCGATGGCCTTCGCCACCGAGGTGCCGCCCAAGACGGCCTCGAAAGTGACCACGAGCGACTACACCTGGGACGACCAGCACTGGATGACGAGGCGCGCCACCCAGAACCCGGTGTTCGAACCGATGAGCACTCTCGAGGTGCATCTCATGTCCTGGCGGCCGGGGCTGAACTACCGCGAACTCGCAACCCAGCTCACGGAGTACGTCGTCGAGAACGGCTTCACCCACGTCGAGTTGATGCCCGTCGCCGAGCATCCCTTCGGCGGGTCCTGGGGCTACCAGGTCACGTCGTACTACGCGCCGACGTCGCGGTTGGGCACACCCGACGAGTTCCGCTACCTGATCGACACCCTGCACCGAGCCGGTATCGGCGTGATCATGGACTGGGTGCCCGCCCACTTTCCAAAGGACGCGTGGGCGCTCGGGCGCTTCGACGGGACGGCACTCTACGAACATTCCGATCCCCGACGTGGCGAGCAATTGGACTGGGGCACCTACGTATTCGACTTCGGACGCGCCGAGGTGCGCAACTTCCTGGTGGCGAACGCGTTGTACTGGCTGCAGGAGTACCACATCGACGGCTTGCGGGTGGATGCGGTCGCCTCGATGCTCTACCTGGACTACTCGCGTCCCGAGGGCGGATGGACACCGAACGTCTACGGCGGCCGCGAGAATCTCGAAGCCGTGCAGTTCCTGCAGGAGATGAACGCGACGGTGCACAAGGCGGCGCCCGGGATCGTGACGGTCGCCGAGGAGTCCACGTCGTGGCCCGGCGTCACCCGGCCGACGAACCTTGGTGGCCTTGGCTTCTCGATGAAGTGGAATATGGGCTGGATGAACGACACCCTGGAGTTCATCAAGCGCGATCCCATCCACCGCAGCTACCACCACCACGAGATCACGTTCTCGATGCTCTACGCGTTCAGCGAGAACTTCGTGCTGCCGATCAGCCACGACGAGGTCGTCCACGGCAAGGGCACGCTGTGGGGTCGGATGCCGGGCAACGACCACAACAAGGCGGCCGGGTTGCGCAGCCTGCTGGCGTACCAGTGGGCGCACCCGGGCAAGCAGTTGCTGTTCATGGGTCAGGAGTTCGGGCAGCGCGCCGAGTGGTCCGAGGAGCGGGGCATCGACTGGCATCAGCTCGACGAGAACAGCTTCTCGACCGGTATCCAGCGGATGGTGCACGACATGAACGCCATCTACCGCAGCAGGCGTGCGCTGTGGTCGCAGGACACGCGTCCGGAGGGTTACTCCTGGATCGACGCCAACGATTCGGCGAACAATGTGCTGAGCTTCCTGCGCTATGGCGACGACGGATCCGTGCTTGCGTGCGTGTTCAACTTCTCCGGGTCCGAGCACAGCCGCTATCGCCTCGGTCTACCGCACACGGGCACCTGGCGCGAGGTGCTCAACACCGATGCCGACATCTACAACGGGTCGGGCATCGGCAATTACGGCGCCGTCGAGGCCACCGACGAACCCTGGCACGGGCGTCCGGCATCCGCGGTCATGGTGCTGCCCCCGCTGGCCGCGCTGTGGTTCGAACATCAGCCGGCCTGACGCCGAAACTGCACACAGATCGCGGGTTCAGGGCCGAAATCGCGTTCTCCCCGCAGTTTCGGCGGGCTCAATGAATCAGTACAGCGCGTTGGCCAACTCGCGCCGGCCGGCAATGACCTCGGGATCAGCCGGATCGAATAGGTCGAACAGCTCGATGAGGCGCGTTCGCACCGTGGTGCGGTCCTCGCCCGAGGTGCGCTTGACCAGGCCGATGAGCCGGTCGAAGGCGGCTGCGACGTTCTGGTTGAGGACCTCGACATCGGCGGCCGCGAACGCTTGCTCGATGTCGTCGGGTGCGGCGTCGGCCGCGACGATCGCATCGGGGGCCCGGGCGGTTGCGCGCTGCAGGAACTCGATCTGGCGCACGGCGCCCTTGGCCTCGGCGTGATTGGGATTGGCCTCCAGGATCGCCTGGTAGGACGTGCGGGCCGCGTCGAAGTCACCGGCATCCAGATGTGAACGGGCTTGTGCGAGAGCGGGATCAACCTCTTCGGCTTCACCCGGCTCACCGTTTCCGGGCAGCTTCCCCGCGACGGCGTTCAACAGGGAATCGATCCACCTGCGCAACTGCTCGGGCGGCTGCACTCCCTGAAAACTCGACAGTGGCTGACCGGCGGCCAACGCCACCACGGTCGGAATCGCCTGCACCCCGAACATCTGGGCGACCCGGGGCACGACGTCGACGTTGACGGTCGCCAAAGACCACTTGCCGTGGTCGGCGGTGGACAGTTCGGCGAGCGCATCGCCCAATTGCACGCTGGCGTCGCTGCGCGGCGACCAGAGCAACACCACGACGGGAACCTGGTTGGACCGGACCAGCACCTCGTCTTCGAGGTTGGTCTCGGTGATCTCCACCCCGCCGGCCGGCGCCGACGAACCGCCGTCACCGGTCGAGGGCCGCTGTTTGAGGGCGGACAGATCAACCGCACCGGCCATCGAGGCCGCTATAGGGGGGCGTGGACGACTCACGCCCTCAAGTTTGTCATGTCGTTTCCGGAACTGACCGCCCCGGTTGCGACATGCCCGCGACGGCCGGCTCGGCACCCAGCCGGCCGGTGCGATCCACCCAGATGAGGAAGACCACACTTGCCAGCGGCAAGATGCTCGCCAGGACCCCCAGCAACCACGTGCCGGTCGTCCATCTGAAGGTGATGGCGGCGACCAGGCCCAGCACGACGAACGCGATGAAGACCGCCCCGTGCGCCGGCCCGAACACCTTGACACCGATCTCGGTTCGCGGAGTCCCGAGGTACTTGAAGTACATGCCGATCAGCAGCCCCGCCCAGCTGACGGCCTCGAGCAAAGCTACGAGACGAAACCACCCGGCGACGGACCGCAGATCGAAGGCGCTAGTCATGGCCGCCATTGTGCCCGAAGACCGGGCCTATTACTACGCGCCGTCGTAGAACTTACGGTCTGCGCAGGATCAGCGCGTCACCCTGACCGCCGGCGCCGCACAACGCCGCCACGGCGTAGCCGGAACCGCGTCGGGCCAGTTCGAGCGCGGCGTGCAGGGTGATGCGAGCACCCGACATGCCGATCGGGTGGCCGACGGCAATCGCGCCGCCGTTGACGTTGACCTTGTCGGGGTTGACGCCCAATTCTTTGGTCGACGCCAGGGAGACCGCGGAGAACGCCTCGTTGATCTCGATGACGTCTAGCTGATCAAGCGAGATTCCCTCGCGCGCAACGGCTTTCTTGATGGCATTGGCCGGCTGAGACTGCAACGTCGAGTCCGGCCCCGCGACGACACCGTGCGCGCCGATCTCCACGAGCCAGCTCAGGCCCAGCTCCTCGGCCTTGGCCTTGTTCATCACGACGACGGCACACGCGCCGTCGGAGATCTGCGACGCCGACCCGGCGGTGATCGTGCCGTCCTTGCGGAAGGCTGGCTTGAGACCGGACAACGACTCGGCGGTGGTGTTGGCGCGGATGCCCTCGTCCTCGTTGAACTCCAGCGGGTCGCCCTTGCGCTGCGGGATCTGCACGGGCACCACCTCATCGGCGAACACACCGTCTTTCCATGCCGCGGCAGCTTTTTGATGCGAACGGGCCGCGAACTCGTCCTGCTCGGCGCGGGTGAACTGGTCGGCGTCGTTACGTTGTTCGGTAAGGGCGCCCATCGGCTGATCGGTGAACACGTCGTGCAGTCCGTCGTAGGCCATGTGGTCGAGCACGGTGACGTCGCCGTACTTGTAGCCCGACCGGCTGTTGATCAGCAGGTGCGGCGCCTGTGTCATCGACTCCTGCCCCCCCGCCACGACGACGTCGAACTCGCCTGCCCGGATCATTTGATCGGCCAGCGCGATGGCGTCGATACCGGACAGGCACATCTTGTTGATGGTCAGCGCGGGAACATCCCAGCCGATGCCGGCGGCGACCGCGGCCTGCCGCGCCGGCATCTGCCCGGCGCCGGCGGTCAGAACCTGGCCCATGATCACGTACTGGACAGCCGAAGCCGGAACCTTCGCCTTCTCCAGCGCCCCCTTGATCGCGATCGCGCCCAGATCGCTGCCCGAGAAATCCTTCAGCGAGCCCATGAGCTTGCCCACGGGAGTGCGCGCCCCAGCAACTATCACCGACGTCGTCATTTAGTACCTCCCGAAAGTGGGTATAGGGTTATGTGTCCCATGACACATTCCGCAACATCTGTCACAAGGTTACCGTTACGTTATGACCACTGAACACGTAGACGCTCGTCCCGCGCTCGCGAGCGCGCTCGTGACGGCGATCGATCACGTGGGCATCGCGGTGCCGGATCTCGACGCCGCGATCAAGTGGTATCACGATCAGCTCGGCATGATCGTGCTGCACGAGGAGGTCAACGAGGATCAGGGTGTCCGCGAGGCCATGCTCTCGGTGCGTGGCGCTCCGGTCGGCAGCGCCCAGATCCAGCTGATGTCACCGCTGGACGAGACCTCGACGATCGCGAAGTTCCTCGACAAACGCGGCCCCGGTCTTCAGCAACTGGCCTACCGTGTCAGCGACATCGATGCGCTCAGCGAACGACTCCGCGCCGACGGCGTCCGGCTCCTCTACGACGCCCCGCGCCGGGGCACCGCAAACTCGCGGATCAACTTCATCCATCCGAAGGACGCCGGCGGGATACTCGTCGAACTCGTCGAGCCCGCTGCGGACGGGCGCGAACACTAAGACCATTTGCGGGTCGGGCCTCGGGTGGCCCGGTGCGTCCAGCACGGCCTGTGCCAGTGTCGACGGTCCTCGACCGCCCGATCCTCCCCCATGCCGGTAGGTAATACCACCAAATGCGTTGTGCCCGGGCGTATTTCGTGGTCGCACCCGGGACAGCGGTAGGTCTTGACCGCCCGTGCCGCCGGAATCGACCGCACTTCGTACTCGTATCCATCCGGTCCTGCCTCGACGCGACGCGGCGCGGGCAGGGGCGGCGGTGGCCGCTTGGCGCGGCGCTTGCGACCCATCAAAACAGCCGGAACTCGTCGCTGTCCATGCCGCGCATCTGGTCATAATCCAGCGTCACACAGCGGATCCCACGGTCGACGGCCAGCGTGCGCGCCTGCGGCTTGATCTGCTGGGCCGCGAAGATCCCCGTCACCGGGGCGAGCAGGCTGTCGCGGTTGAGTAGTTCGAGGTAGCGGGTGAGTTGTTCGACCCCGTCGATCTCGCCGCGGCGCTTGATCTCCACGGCCACCGAACCACCGTTCTCGTCGCGGCAGAGCAGGTCGACGGGGCCGATCGCAGTCATGTACTCGCGTCGCACCAACGTGTAGCCCTTCCCCAGCAGCTCGACGTGTTCGGCCAACAGCTCCTGCAGATGAGCCTCGACCCCGTCCTTGACCAGACCCGGATCGACACCGAGTTCGTGGCTGGAGTCGTGCTCGATGTCCTCGACGGTGATCCGCAACTGCTCACCGACCTTGTTCTCGACTACCCAGACCGTAGTGGACCCGGTGTTGTCCTCGGTGAGACGACACGGCGGGCTCATCCAGTTCAACGGCTTGTACGCGCGGTCGTCGGCGTGCACGCTGACCGAACCGTCCGCCTTCACCAGCAGCAGGCGCCGTGCCGAAGGCAGATGTGCGGTCAGACGTCCGACGTAGTCAACGGTGCATTGGGCGATCACGAGACGCACCCGACCACCTTAGCCCGGATTTTTCGCGGTTTGTCGCTATGTAGCGGTGTGTAGATATGCGAAAGTGCCTGTCCTGCAAGGAATAATCGGACTTGTCTAAGGTTCAGATCGTTCCAGCTGGAAGGCACCTCGCAGGTGAAGAATATCGTGGCCGGTTCGCGGGTGAAAGTGTCGGCTGATGGGCATGGGGTCGTGTCGCACGCCGGGATGGGCATGCTGCGCGAACTCGCCGACCGGACCGGCCTATCAGCGCAGGTCACCGCCGCGTTGGCCGACACCTACCGGGGTCCGTGGGTGTACGCGCCCGGGGAGGTGTTCGCTGACCTGGCCGCCGCGGTCGCTGACGGGGCCGATTGCATCGACGGCGTTGGCCAGCTGTGCGGGGACCGTGAGCACGTGTTCGGTGCGAAGGCGTCGACGACCACGATGTGGCGGCTGATTGATGAACGGATCGACGCCGCGCACCTACCGGCCGTGCGCGCCGCACGTGATGCGGCCCGGGCGGCGGCCTGGGCCGCTGGCGCTGCCCCGGCGGCCGGAGAATGGCTGCATATCGACATCGACGCCACCTTGGTGATCGATCATTCCGACAACAAGGCCGGCGCTACACCGACCTGGAAGAAGACGTTCGGTCTTCATCCGCTGCTGGCGTTTCTGGATCGCCCCGAGATTTCCGGTGGGGAAGCCCTGGCCGGGCTGCTGCGCACCGGTAACGCCGGCTCCAACACCGCCTCTGATCACGTCATCGTCCTGGCCCAGGCGCTGGCCGCCCTGCCCGCGGCGTGGCAGCCCGACCCCGATCATTGCGACGACCCCGATAAGCCGAACGTGCTGGTGCGCTGCGACACCGCCGGGGCCACCCACAAATTCGCCGACGCCTGCCGCACCGCCGGGGTCGGGTTCTCCTTCGGCTACCCCGTCGACATCCGGGTGCAGGACGCGGTGGACACCCTCAACCTCGCCGAGGGCTGGTACCCGGCGATCGACACCCACGGCGGCATCCGCGACGGCGCCTGGGTCGCTGAGGCCACCACCTTGGTCAACCTGTCTGCCTGGCCGCCCGGGACCCGACTGATCCTGCGTAAAGAACGCCCGCATCCCGGGGCCCAGCTGCGGTTCACCGACACCGACGGGATGCGGGTCACCGCGTTCATCACCGACACACCCGCCGGTGTCATCCCCGGACAGGTCGCCGGCCTGGAACTGCGCCACCGCCAACACGCCCGCATCGAAGACCGCATCCGCGAACTCAAAGCCACCGGCCTGCGTAACCTGCCGTGTCAGTCCTTCTGGGCCAACGCCGCCTGGCTGGAAATCGCCCTCGCCGCCGCCGATCTGGTCACCTGGACCCGGCTCATCGGCTTTCGCAGCCATCCCGGCCTGGCCCGCGCCGAGATCACCACGTTCCGCTACCGGGTCCTGCACGTGGCCGCCCGCATCACCCACGGCGCCCGCCAACTGCGACTACGCCTCGACGCCACCTGGCGCTGGGCCGCAGCGATCGCGACCGCCTGGCAACACATCCGCACCGCCTTCGGATAGAACTCCGGCCCACCTGACCCACCGATCAGAAAGACCAGGCCCCCAGGAAAGCCCGCACACCCGGCGACACGGGACCGATCAACCACGTCACCACACCGAAACCACTCCCCAGCAACACAATTCAGCAGCGGAACGGCACCGCATAAACTTCGATGCAAAATCGAGGTTAGGCTCCCGCCCGGCAAATTAGGCTCAGGGCCGATGACTGCCAGCAAGAGCGTCGCGCAGCGGCTGGGTCGCGTCCTGGAGACGGTGAGCCGCCAGAGCGGGCGGCTGACCGGCGCCCCCGACTACGGATCGTGGGTATTGGGTAAGGCCTCCGAGAGCCAACCGCGGCGTCGAATCAGGATCCAGCTCATCCTGACCACAATCGTCGTCATCGCCAACCTGATCGGCATCGGTGTCGCGATCCTGGTCGTCACCATCACGTTCCCGATCCCGAGCGTCTTCGACCCGGAGGTCCGCTGGATCACCGCCATCGTGGCGCCTGCCTACATCCTTATCGCTCTGGTGATCGGCGTGATCTGGGCAACCCGCCGGGTCATCAACAACGTGCGGTGGTCCATCGAGGGCCGCGCTCCGACACTGCAGGACCAGCGCAACACGTTCTACGCTCCATGGCGCCTGACGCGGGTGCTGCTGGCGCTGTGGGGCGTGGGGGCGGCGCTGCTCACCGTGCTCTACGCCTTGGACGACGCGAGATACATCCCCAAGGTCGCACTGGGCATCACCTTCCCTGGCATCGTGGTATCCGCCGGCTGCTACTTGTTCACCGAATTCGCGCTGCGGCCCGTTGCGGCCCAGGCACTCGAGGCGGGTCGCCCGCCGCGACGGTTCGCCGCCGGGATCATGGGCCGCACGATGCTGGTGTGGGCGCTGGGCTCCGGGGTTCCGATGCTCGGCATCCTTCTCTCGGCGGTCATCACCCTGTCGCTGCGAAACGTCACCCCGACGCAGTTCACTGTGGCGGTGATCATCCTGGCGCTGTTCGCGCTGGCCTTCGGCTTCGTGTTGATGTGGATCCTGTCCTGGCTCACGGCGACACCGCTGCGGACCGTGCGCTCAGCACTCAAGCAAGTCGAGCGGGGCGACATGAGTTGCGATCTTGTCGTCTTCGACGGAACGGAGCTCGGCGAGCTGCAGCGTGGATTCAACTCGATGGTCCAGGGGCTGAAGGAGCGCGAGCGCCTGCGCGACCTGTTCGGCCGTCACGTCGGACGCGAGGTCGCGGCGGCCGCGGAAATGCAGCGACCCAAGCTCGGCGGTGAGGAACGCCATGTCGCCGTGCTCTTCGTCGACATCATCGGCTCGACGAGGTTGGTGACGGCCAAACCTGCGACCGAGGTCGTCGGCCTGCTGAACCGGTTCTTCTCGGTTGTGGTGGAGGAGGTCGACCGCCACCACGGCTTTGTCAACAAGTTCGAGGGCGACGGGGCGATGGCCGTCTTCGGCGCCCCCAACCGCCTCGACCGCCCCGAGGACGAAGCGCTGTCCGCCGCCAGGGCGATCGCGCACCGGGTTAGCGCCGAGGTACCCGCGTGCGAGGCGGGAATCGGGGTGGCGGCGGGTGAGGCGGTGGCCGGCAACGTCGGCGCCAAGGAGCGCTTCGAGTACACCGTGATCGGCGAACCCGTCAACGTGGCGGCGCGGCTGTGCGAACTGGCCAAGGAGACTCCCGACCACCTGCTCGCGTCCTCGGCTGCGGTGTCCGGTGCCAGCGAAAGTGAGCGAACCCATTGGAGATTTGGCAATGAGGTGACCCTGCGCGGGCACGACGAGCCGACGGGGTTGGCCCTACCCGTCTGAGCCGGCGCGATGAGCCCTGGCCGCGTTCAGCGCCTCGTCGAGCGTGCCGAACACCCTCGCGTACGTCTGCTGAGTTACTCTGAGCACATCGTCGGGATCCACCACAAAGCCCTCTTTGCCTGCCGCGCTGAGGGATTGGCGCATGCCGGCGAGCATCCGGCGGGCGGCGTCGTCGATGTCGTCGATCCGCGACAACTCCAGAATCGCCACGTCGAACTCCCCGCACTCCTGATCGAGAGTGCGTAAGACCTGCTCGGCGCCGGTGAACAACAGGTCACCGTGCAGTTCGTAGACCCGGACGCCGGGCGAGGCGTCGTAGGTATGCCGGATCGTCGAACGGGATTCCCGGGTGACCGAGAGGAAGTGCAGTCCCAGGTTGGCCGACAGCGCACGGCACACCTCGACGCCGCGCACGCTGTTGCCCTTCGAGTCCAGGCGCGGTGAGTACACGCCGATCCCGAGTTGACCGGGCAGCACAGCCGCAATGCCGCCGCCGACACCACTTTTCGCGGGCATACCGACGGCGCTCACCCAGTCTCCCGCCGCGTCGTACATCCCGCAGGTGACCATCACGCTCAGCGTCCGCTGCACCACTTCCGCCGAGGCGACGCGCCGCTCCTCAACCGCTTCGACGCCTCCGCGGGCGAGCGTGGCGGCCATGCGGGCCAGATCGGTGGTGGTCACCTTGATCGAGCATTGCCGGACATACACGTCGAGGATCTCGTCCGGGTCGCCGTCCAGCACGCCGAAGCTCTGCAACATGTAGGCGATCGCGCGGTTGCGGCTACCGGTCACCTTCTCCGAGGAGTAGACGTCATCGTCGACCGCAAGCTGGCGACCTGCGCATGCCGAATAGAACTCGTGTATCTGGTTGAACCGTTCGTCGGCAGTGGCGCCGGGTATCAGGGAGACCGCGGCGATGGCACCGGCGTTGATCATCGGGTTCATCGGCGTCTTGGTGGCCTCGTCGACACTGATTACGTTGAACGCCTCACCGGAGGGTTCCACGCCGATCTTCGCGTCGACAGCGTCGCGGCCGATACGCTCCAGTGCGAGTGCATAGGTGAACGGCTTGGACACCGACTGGATGGTGAATTCGATTGTCGGGTCGCCGGATTCGTAGACGTATCCGTCCGCCAGTGACAACGACAGGCCGAATCCGTCGGGGTCGACCCGGGCCAGTTCGGGAATGTAGTCGGCCAGCGCCCCGTCGGTGCTGGAGACGTGGTCAGCAAGAATCTGGTCCAGGTACCGCTGCACCAGTTCGGCCATGGACGGATCCTAGGCGGCCGTGGAAGTCCGCCGGCACGCGGTGCGGGACCTTGATGCCGGCGAGGTGTTGCAGGGTCCGAGCGCCGGCCCGCCGCGATCGGGTTCTTCGACACACGAAGGGCGGTGGGCCGAGCGGCCTCAGAACCTGCTCACGAGTCCTTCTTGGTGCGATGCCTGAGATCCTCCTGAATCGATTCGAAACGCTTCTCCGCCCGCAGGTCCGCGGCGTGTTGCTCGGCAGCCGTGACGACGATCGCGTCCGGCCCCGGAAAGACCGTGGCCACATGGTCGTCGTCGAGCCAATGGACCACGTAGGGGGGCGAACCGTCCGTCGAGTGCACTTCGGTGATCAGGCCGTGCCGCTCCGGTCGGTCCACCGTGAGGCCCTTGATCACCAACCAGTCTCCGACTTGCGCCTTCATGGGCCGACTCCTTCCCTCCGCGTCACGGTCGACTCGTCACATTCGAATGATCCCGCTCCAGTGTCGCGGTGACCAGGGCAGGAAGTCCCGACCGTCCGATCACGCTCGGCCCAACGTCCGGTGGGCGCGCTCGGTGTTTTCTGCTGCGCCTCCAGTGTGGGCGGATCTCTCGGTAGGGGTATATGACGGCAGACCAGGACTACGAGGAAAGGAATCCCACGATGACGAAGTTGGCTGTGATCTACTACTCGGCGACCGGACATGGCACGAAGATGGCCGAGCATCTCGCCAAGGCAGGCGAACGTGCCGGTGCAGAGGTCAAGGTGCGTCACATCGCCGAGACCAGAAATCCGCAGGCATTCGCCGAGAATCCGGCATGGTCGGCGAATTACCAAGCGACAAAAGATCTCCCGGCAGCAACCGGCGACGACATCGTCTGGGCCGATGCGGTTATCTTCGGCTCGCCCACGCGCTTCGCGAGCACCGCATCGCCGTTTCAGACATTCATGGACTCACTGGGCGGACTGTGGGCGCAGGGGAAGCTCGCCGACAAGGCATACGCCTGCTACACCTCCAGCCAGACGACGCACGGAGGCCAGGAGACCACGCTGGTCGGGTTGTACATCTCGTTGATGCACTTCGGCGGCGTGCTGGTGCCGCCGGGATACACCGACGGCCTGAAGTTCGCCGACGGCAACCCCTATGGCGTCAGCCACGTCACCGGGCCCGACAACCAGAACGATCTCGACGACGCCACGCTCGCCGCGCTTGACCATATGGCCACCCGCATCGTGACGGTCGCCGCGAAACTTGCCGCCTGATCCGGCGTCAACTCTCGGTGTGTCCCACTTCCGCCGGCAACGGTGGCGGCAGGGGCTTCGCAGACGTCGTCGGTGCCGAGGTCAGGCCGGACGCGGAACCTTCGTGGAAATCCAGCATGGTTTCATCGCGGATGATCCGCGACTCTGCGGCAAGAATCAGCGATTCGTCGGAGACGGTGTAGGTGATCCCGTTGTTGTCGACCGTGAACTCGTCGCCGGACTTCTCGGCGGACTTGATCAGCGACGCGCCGTCGCGGACCCGCACCCCGCGGTACTCATACCGCCCGTCGGGCATCTTGCAGATCGCCACGCGCGACGTGGCGGTGCTTCCGAAGATCACCGCTTCACTTGGCGCCCCACAGCGCGCGGTCGAGTCGACGTAGCCCCGTGCGTCCGTCGCGGGCGCGGCGACGGCCGATGGCAGGCCGAGTGTAGCCACGGCTGAGCAAGCCGCGACAGCACCGACAAGAGACCAGGTCCGATTAGGCATCGTGTCCACGACACCACGGCAGCGGTCGTTGTGCACGTGGCAATGTCGCCTCAGCACCGGATCGTTAGCATGTCGCAACCGACATGTTAAGAATCGCGCTCTGGCCCGTCGACGGCGATGTCGGTTTTCCGCCAGTGTTGTCGGTGGCAGCGTGTAATTGTGAAAGCGTGCACGACGATTTCGAACGCTGCTATCGGGCCGTCCAGTCCAAGGATGCCCGGTTCGACGGCTGGTTCGTCACCGCCGTGCTGACCACCAAGATCTATTGCAGGCCGAGCTGCCCGGTCCGGCCCCCTCACGCCCGCAACATGCGGTTCTATCCGACCGCCGCGGCCGCCCATTCGGCCGGCTTCCGCGCCTGTAAGCGGTGCCGGCCTGATGCCTCGCCCGGCTCGCCGGAGTGGAATGTGCGCGGCGACGTCGTCGCCAGGGCCATGCGTCTGATCGCCGATGGCACCGTGGACCGCGAAGGTGTCACCGGGCTGGCCGACCGGCTCGGGTACACCACCCGCCAACTCGAGCGGCTCCTGCGGGCGGAAGTCGGAGCGAATCCGCTCGCGTTGGCCCGGGCTCAGCGTTCGCAAACCGCGCGCGTCCTTATCGAGACGACCGAATTGCCGTTCAGCGACGTGGCGTTCGCGTCGGGCTTCTCCAGCATCCGTCAATTCAACGACACGGTGCGAGCGGTGTGCGGCCTCACGCCGACCGCGCTGCGCCAGCGTGCGCGTAACCGGTTCGGCCGCAGCGACGGCGGCGCCGGGACACTGTCGCTGCGGCTGCCCGTTCGCACCCCCTTCGCATACGAGGGGGTGTTCGGACACCTGGCCGCCAGCGCCGTTCCCGGCGTCGAGGAAGTGCGCGGTGGCGCCTATCGTCGCACGCTGCGTCTGCCCAACGGTAACGGAATCGTCTCTCTGACACCGCAGCCCGATCATGTTCAGTGCCTGGTGGTGCTCGACGATTTCCGTGACCTGACCACGGCCATCGCCCGCTGCCGGCGCCTGCTCGACCTCGATGCCGATCCCGAGGCGGTGGTCGACGCGCTGGGCGCCGACCCCGATTTAAGCGCCCTGGTAGCCAAGGGTCCCGGGCAACGCATTCCACGAACCGTCGATGAACAGGAGTTGGCGGTGCGGGTGGTGCTCGGCCAGCAGGTTTCGGTGAAGGCAGCACGCACCCACGCCGGTCGAATTGCCTCGGCTTACGGACAACCTGTCGCCGACCCCAACGGCGGTCTGACACATGTCTTTCCCGCGGTCGAACACCTCGTCGAGCTCGACCCTGTGCACCTTGCATTTCCCAAATCGAGGCAACGCTCGTTGACAGCGTTGATCAATGCTCTCTCGGGCGGTGATGTCGTGTTGGATGCGGGTTGCGATTGGGACCGGGCGCGCGAACAGATTCGGGCGTTGCCCGGCATCGGCCCGTGGACCGCTGAGGTCATCGCCATGCGCGGGCTCGGCGACCCGGATGCCTTCCCGGCCACCGATCTCGGGGTCCGGCTCGCCGCCGAACAGCTCGGCCTTCCCACCGACCCGCATCCGCTCACCGAGTACAGCAGCCGATGGCGACCGTGGCGGTCCTACGTCACCCAGCACTTATGGTCTGCCCTCGATCATGCCGTCAATGACTGGCCACCAAAGGAGAAGTGATGGCAGCCTTGCAGTTTCGCACGATACCCAGCCCGGTCGGGAAACTGACGCTGGCGGGTAAGAACGGCCGACTCATGCATCTGCGGATGGTCGACCAAACCTATGAATCCAGCCGCGACGGCTGGGCTCTCGACGACAGCGCCTTTCCCGATGCGGTCGAGCAACTCGAGGCGTACTTCGCCGGTGACCGCACCGAATTCGATTTGCAGCTCGACATGATCGGCACGGCTTTCCAACGCAGAGTCTGGGCTGCACTGCTGACCATCCCCTTCGGGGAGACCCGGTCGTACGGTGATATCGCCCGGCAGATCGGAGCGCCCGGGGCGTTCCGGGCGGTCGGACTGGCCAACGGGCACAACCCGATCGGGATCATCGTCCCGTGCCATCGGGTCATCGGGGCCAACGGCAACCTGACCGGGTACGGCGGCGGACTCGACAGGAAGAGGGCGTTGCTTGAGATGGAGAAGAGCCGCGTCTCGCCGGCATTGACCTTGTTCGACTGAACGATGTTTTGACTGGAACCACGAAGCCTACAAATGCCTGTGGCCCCCAATCGAATTGGGGGCCACAGGGCTTAATTTGTGTTCGGCGGTGTCCTACTTTTCCGCCCGGGTTGGGCAGTATCATTGGCGCTGGCAGGCTTAGCTTCCGGGTTCGGGATGGGTCCGGGCGTTTCCCTGCCGCTATTGACCGCCGTAACTCTATTTTTTTGGGGTGTCCACGTGGTGTGGCCGGTGGTGTTTTTGGTGGTGGGGTGTGGTTGGTTTGTGTGGGGTGTGGTTGCGAGTGTGTGTAAGTTTTCGGCCGGTTAGTGCCAGTTCCCTGCGCCCATTGCTGGGTGTGTAGGTCTGGTCTATCGATCCCGTGGTCTGCGGGGGGCCTTATCCCACTTGATGGGTGAGAAGCCTGGTCTTGGAGGGGGTTTCCCGCTTAGATGCTTTCAGCGGTTATCCTGTCCGAACGTGGGTATCCAGCGGTGCCCCTGGTGGGACAACTGGTGGACCAGAGGTTCGTCCGTCCCGGTCCTCTCGTACTAGGGACAGGTTTCCTCAAGCTTCTGACGCGCGCGGCGGATAGAGACCGAACTGTCTCACGACGTTCTAAACCCAGCTCGCGTGCCGCTTTAATGGGCGAACAGCCCAACCCTTGGGACCTGCTCCAGCCCCAGGATGCGACGAGCCGACATCGAGGTGCCAAACCATCCCGTCGATATGGACTCTTGGGGAAGATCAGCCTGTTATCCCCGGGGTACCTTTTATCCGTTGAGCGACACCCCTTCCACTCGGGGGTGCCGGATCACTAGTCCCGACTTTCGTCCCTGCTTGACATGTCCGTCTCGCAGTCAAGCTCCCTTGTGCACTTACACTCAACACCTGATTGCCGTCCAGGTTGAGGGAACCTTTGGGCGCCTCCGTTACTTTTTAGGAGGCAACCGCCCCAGTTAAACTACCCACCAGGCACTGTCCCTGAACCGGATAGACGGTTCGAGGTTAGAGGCCCAATACGATCAGAGTGGTATTTCAACAACGACTCCACCATCACTGGCGTGACGGCTTCACAGTCTCCCACCTATCCTACACAAACCGTATCGAGCACCAATACCAAGTTGTAGTGAAGGTCCCGGGGTCTTTTCGTCCTGCCGCGCGTAACGAGCATCTTTACTCGTAATGCAATTTCGCCGAGTCTATGGTTGAGACAGCTGAGAAGTCGTTACGCCATTCGTGCAGGTCGGAACTTACCCGACAAGGAATTTCGCTACCTTAGGATGGTTATAGTTACCACCGCCGTTTACTGGGGCTTAAATTCTCCGCTTCACCCTTGCGGGTTAACGGGTCCTCTTAACCTTCCAGCACCGGGCAGGCGTCAGTCCGTATACATCGTCTTGCGACTTCGCACGGACCTGTGTTTTTAGTAAACAGTCGCTTCTCACTGGTTTGTGCCACCCACTCCCGCTGCCCACCGCAAAGGGTGTTGACGGTGTGTGGGTCCCCCTTCTCCCGAAGTTACGGGGGCATTTTGCCGAGTTCCTTAACCATAGTTCACTCGTACGCCTTGGTATTCTCTACCTGACCACCTGTGTTGGTTTGGGGTACGGGCCGTGTATGCGCTCGCTAGAGGCTTTTCTCGACAGCATAGGATCACCGAATTCGCCTCACTCGGCTATGCATCACCTCTCAGGATATGTGAAACCCGGATTTGCCTAGGTTTCTCCCTACCGGTTTGCCCCAGTATTACCACTGACTGGTACGGCTGCCTTCCTGCGTCACCCCATCGCTTGACTACTACCCACACGGGTCCCACGCAGCCCCCGACCCCATCACCCCGAAGGGATCAGTCGGCCAGGTTTTGGGTGGTTAGCAGAATGGATTCGTCAGGGACGCTCATACACGGGTACGGGAATATCAACCCGTTGTCCATCGACTACGCCTGTCGGCCTCGCCTTAGGTCCCGACTCACCCTGGGCGGACTGGCCTGGCCCAGGAACCCTTGGTCTTCCGGCGGGCAAGGTTCTCACTTGCCTTATCGCTACTCATGCCTGCATTCTCACTCCCACACCCTCCACCACTAGATCACTCTGTGGCTTCACCGGATGCAGGACGCTCCCCTACCCAACACACACCAAAAGGTGTGCGCTGCCGCGGCTTCGGCGGTGTGCTTGAGCCCCGCTACATTATCGGCGCACAATCACTTGACCAGTGAGCTATTACGCACTCTTTCAAGGGTGGCTGCTTCTAAGCCAACCTCCTGGTTGTCTTCGCGACTGCACATCCTTTTCCACTTAGCACACGCTTAGGGGCCTTAGCCGGCGATCTGGGCTGTTTCCCTTTCGACGCACGGAGCTTATCCCCCGCCGTCTCACTGCCACGCTTTGACTTGTCGGCATTCGGAGTTTGGCTGACGTCAGTAACCTAGTAGGGCCCATCGGCCATCCAGTAGCTCTACCTCCAACAAGAAACACGCAACGCTGCACCTAAATGCATTTCGGGGAGAACCAGCTATCACGGAGTTTGATTGGCCTTTCACCCCTACCCACAGCTCATCCCCTCAGTCTTCAACCTAAGTGGGTTCGGGCCTCCACGCGGTCTTACCCGCGCTTCACCCTGGCCATGGGTAGATCACTCCGCTTCGGGTCCAGAACACACCACTACACACGCCACTGCTGACGTGATACGCCCTATTCAGACTCGCTTTCGCTGCGGCTACCCCACCCGGGTTAACCTCGCGACATGTCCCTGACTCGCAGGCTCATTCTTCAAAAGGCACGCCATCACCCCACGACAAGCGGAGGCTTTGACGGATTGTAGGCACACGGTTTCAGGTACTCTTTCACTCCCCTCCCGGGGTACTTTTCACCATTCCCTCACGGTACTGATCCGCTATCGGTCACTGAGAAGTATTCAGGCTTACCGGGTGGTCCCGGCAGATTCACAGCAGATTCCACGGGCCCGCTGCTACTCGGGGATCCTGCGACAACAGGCAGCACGTTTTCGGTTACGGGGCTCTCACCCGCTACGGCAGACCATCCCAGGCCACTTCACCTAACCCACTGCTTTATCACTGCTGCTCCTGACGGCGGTCAGAAGAACACAGGCCCCACAACACCGCACACACAACCCCCGCCGGGTATCACATGCACACGGTTTAGCCATCCTCCGCGTTCGCTCGCCACTACTAACGGAATCACACTTGTTTTCTCTTCCTACGGGTACTGAGATGTTTCACTTCCCCGCGTTCCCCCCCAACGCCTATACATTCAGCGCTGGGTGACACGACATCACTCGTGCCGGGTTTCCCCATTCGGACATCCTCGGATCCACGCTCGGTTGACAACTCCCCGAGGCATATCGCAGCCTCCCACGTCCTTCATCGGCTCTCAGTGCCAAGGCATCCACCATGCGCCCTTAAACACTTACACACAAAACAGATCAAAAAATTCTCGGAAGAATCAAAAAATTGCATTATCACACAACAAACCACCCCCAAAAAGAGGAGGCAATCCATTGCGAGATGCTCGCAACCACTATCCACAAATCAAACACCACACCCCACCACCAAAGACAGGGCAACAACACGCCTCCCGGCCACAACCAGGAACAACGGGCTTGTTGTCTCAAAGCCCAATAGTGTGTCTGGCAATCCCTCATCACCAGCGTTTCCCACGCCGGCTCAACGTTTGTCGTGCACCAGACCCCCACCCACTACAGGTGAAAGGCCATCCAACGAATCGGTCTGAGACACCGGACAATCCGCGATCTGCGGGCCGGCCCAAACATCGTGGTGCTCCTTAGAAAGGAGGTGATCCAGCCGCACCTTCCGGTACGGCTACCTTGTTACGACTTCGTCCCAATCGCCGATCCCACCTTCGACGGCTCCCTCCCACACGGGGTTAGGCCACCGGCTTCGGGTGTTACCGACTTTCATGACGTGACGGGCGGTGTGTACAAGGCCCGGGAACGTATTCACCGCAGCGTTGCTGATCTGCGATTACTAGCGACTCCGACTTCACGGGGTCGAGTTGCAGACCCCGATCCGAACTGAGACCGGCTTTGAAAGGATTCGCTCCACCTCACGGCATCGCAGCCCTTTGTACCGGCCATTGTAGCATGTGTGAAGCCCTGGACATAAGGGGCATGATGACTTGACGTCATCCCCACCTTCCTCCGAGTTGACCCCGGCAGTCTCTCACGAGTCCCCACCATCACGTGCTGGCAACATGAGACAAGGGTTGCGCTCGTTGCGGGACTTAACCCAACATCTCACGACACGAGCTGACGACAGCCATGCACCACCTGCACACAGGCCACAAGGGAACCGACATCTCTGCCGGCGTCCTGTGCATGTCAAACCCAGGTAAGGTTCTTCGCGTTGCATCGAATTAATCCACATGCTCCGCCGCTTGTGCGGGCCCCCGTCAATTCCTTTGAGTTTTAGCCTTGCGGCCGTACTCCCCAGGCGGGGTACTTAATGCGTTAGCTACGGCACGGATCCCAAGGAAGGAAACCCACACCTAGTACCCACCGTTTACGGCGTGGACTACCAGGGTATCTAATCCTGTTCGCTCCCCACGCTTTCGCTCCTCAGCGTCAGTTACTGCCCAGAGACCCGCCTTCGCCACCGGTGTTCCTCCTGATATCTGCGCATTCCACCGCTACACCAGGAATTCCAGTCTCCCCTGCAGTACTCCAGTCTGCCCGTATCGCCCGCACGCCCACAGTTAAGCTGTGAGTTTTCACGGACAACGCGACAAACCACCTACGAGCTCTTTACGCCCAGTAATTCCGGACAACGCTCGCACCCTACGTATTACCGCGGCTGCTGGCACGTAGTTGGCCGGTGCTTCTTCTGCTACTACCGTCACTTACGCTTCGTCGTAGCTGAAAGAGGTTTACAACCCGAAGGCCGTCATCCCCCACGCGGCGTCGCTGCATCAGGCTTGCGCCCATTGTGCAATATTCCCCACTGCTGCCTCCCGTAGGAGTCTGGGCCGTATCTCAGTCCCAGTGTGGCCGGACACCCTCTCAGGCCGGCTACCCGTCGTCGCCTTGGTAGGCCATCACCCCACCAACAAGCTGATAGGCCGCGGGCCCATCCCACACCGCAAAAGCTTTCCACCACACACCATGCAATGCGTGGTCCTATCCGGTATTAGACCCAGTTTCCCAGGCTTATCCCAAAGTGCAGGGCAGATCACCCACGTGTTACTCACCCGTTCGCCACTCGAGCACCCCCGAAAGGGCCTTTCCGTTCGACTTGCATGTGTTAAGCACGCCGCCAGCGTTCGTCCTGAGCCAGGATCAAACTCTCCAAACAAAAACCATTCAGAAAATCTGACACAAGCACGACACCAAAAACTGGCATCAAAAAACACCACACCCACAAACGGGAAAACAGGGCATGGCAAAAAACAACAACAAACAAAAACCACCAAACACACTATTGAGTTCTCAAACAACACACCCGCTTTTGGGGCAACCCTGCCAGTCTATACCGACTGGACAGAGACGTCAAACCCCGTCCTCCAGTCCGATTGGCCTGGGGCCGTGGGCTTCTCACAAGAGGATACGCCAGGCGCGCACGAAGTCCAAAGGGACCCTCGAACCGGCGGCAGGCTCCGGACTCACCGCCCGACCGGAGTCAGGCCACCCGCTCGATTTCTGCGCCGAGGCTCTTGAGGTTCTCGACAAATAGCGGATAGCCCCGGTCGATGTGGAAGACGTCGTGCACTTCGGTGTCGCCGTCGGCAACCAGCCCGGCCAGAACCAGGCCCGCGCCCGCGCGAATGTCCGATGCCCAGACCGGTGCGCTGGACAACTGTGGGATTCCCCGGATCACCGCGTGATGCCCGTCGGTCCGGGCGTCGGCCCCCAGGCGGACCATCTCCTCGACGAACCGGAACCGTGCTTCGAACACGTTTTCCGTGATCATCGATGTGCCGTCGGCGATCGCCGCCAGCGCGATCGCCATCGGCTGCAAGTCCGTCGGAAATCCCGGGAACGGCAGCGTCGCGACGTTCACCGCCTTCGGACGTTCGTACTGGACGATCCGGAAACCGTCGTCGGACTGGGTCACCGTGGCGCCCGCGTCGTGCAGCTTGTGCAATACCAACTGCAAATGCTGAGGGTCGACGCCGATGACCGAGATGTCGCCGTGCGTCATCGCCGCGGCGATCCCCCACGTCGCCGCCACGATCCGGTCGCCGATCACCCGGTGCTCTGTGGGATAGAGCCGGTCGACGCCGGTAATCGTCATCGTGGAGGTGCCCGCACCGGAGATCTGGGCACCCATCTGATTGAGCATCGCGCACAAATCGACGACGTCGGGTTCGCGCGCGGCGTTATGGATGGTGGTGACGCCCTCGGCGACGACGGCCGCCATCAGGATGTTTTCGGTCGCCCCGACGGAGGGAAATTCGAGCTGGATCTCGGCGCCCCGAAGATGGTCCGCCTCGGCGACCACGCAACCATGCTCGATGTTGCAGCGCGCCCCCAACTGCCGCAGGCCGGCCTGATGCATGTCCAACGGCCGCGATCCGATCGCGTCGCCGCCTGGCAACGCCACTTTGGCACGTTTACAGCGGCCGACGAGCGGACCCAACACACACACCGACGCGCGGAATTGGCGGACCGCGGCGAAGTCGGCGTCGTACTTGGGTTCGTCAGGCGAGGTGATCCGAACGACGTCGCCGTCCAGTTCGACTGTGGCCCCCAGCCCTCGAAGCACCTCGGCCATCAGCGGCACGTCGAGAATGTCCGGGCAATTGGTGATCGTGCTGGTCCCTTCGGCCAGCAGGGCCGCGGCCATCAACTTGAGGACGCTGTTCTTGGCCCCCCCGACGGCAACTTCGCCCGATAACCGGTTTCCGCCGGTCACCACGAATCGCTCGCTCACGCGGGTCAGTGTAAACAGCGCCGCGGAGCCGTGTCAGTTTCTCGGATACGCGTTCCGGTACGGTTTGACCATGGCGGTCCATCTGACCCGGATATACACGCGCACCGGCGACGACGGCACTACGGGCTTGAGCGATTTCAGCAGGGTGTCGAAAACCGACGCCCGCCTCGTGGCGTATGCCGACTGCGACGAAGCCAACGCCGCCATCGGCGTGGCAATCGCCTTGGGAAACCCCGACAGGCAAATCGTGAAGGTGCTCAAGCAAATTCAGAACGACCTCTTCGATGCGGGGGCTGACCTGTCGACACCCGTCGTCGACGACCCCGAACACCCCCCTCTGCGAATCTCTCCAACCTACGTCGACCGACTGGAAGCTTGGTGCGACGAGTTCAACGAGTCGCTGTCTGCACTGAATTCGTTTGTCCTGCCTGGTGGTACGCCTCTGTCCGCGCTGCTACACGTTGCTCGCACAGTGACCCGCCGCGCCGAGAGGTCGGCCTGGGCAGCAGTGGAGGCGCACGGCGACGCGATCAGCGTGTTACCTGCGAAATACCTGAACAGGCTGTCGGATCTGCTGTTCATCCTGTCCCGGGCGGCAAATCCCGACGGCGATGTGCTGTGGCAACCGGGCGGTCCGGCAACGGATTAGAAGCTGCGACGTCGTGCGCGGGGTGAGGGCCTGGACTCCAACCAGGACAAAAACGCCGTCAGCGCACCGCGATCCAGCGCGATTTCGTAGCGGCGGCGACGTTCAGGGCTGGTATCGCGCAATTCCAGCACCACGATCTCGTCGGTCATAATGTCGAACTCGTCGCCGCGTGGCCCACGCCGCGAGACGATCTCCAGACCGCGGCGGCTCAACCGGCGATCCGGCCACCAACGCAGGCTGGACAACCGGTAGAAACCCGCTTCGCCGCCGCGGTAACGCATTACGCCGTGACGCCAGCCATGGCCGCCGACAGCCGGTACGTCCCGCAGTATCGCCGCGGTACCACCCACCTGTCGTAGCTTCCACAGCCGGTAGGAGAGAGCCACCACGACGACGAGCAGCACGCAGATCAGCGCGACCATTATGACCATGAGCGCGCTCATCTTCCTATCCCGTCGCTCCGCTCGCCTAGGTGGCGGCCGCTAGTCGATCTGGCCCAGGGCGCGAAGCCTCGCTCGACCTTTGGCGGCGATTGCGGGATCGTCGGATTCGGAGTCCTGACGCGCGCTGTCGGCATCGATCTCGTTCTCGAGTTCGGCGGATTCTGCGAGGATGATCACTCCGTGATCGGTGACCGACATGAATCCGCCGTTCACCGCGATGCGCACATCATCCTCACCCTCTCGCTCGAGGCGCACCATGGCGTCGTCGACGAGTTGGGCAACCAGCGGGATGTGGCGAGGCAGGATTCCGATCTCACCTGCCGTGGTACGGGTGAAGAGGAACGTCGCCTTGCCCGACCAGATTTCCCGCTCGACGGCGACAATGTCGACGTCTAGTTCCGCCATCGCTATTCGCCCTTGTCGGAATCGTCGTCCTTGTCGGCGCCGCCGTTCGTGTCCGTCTGTGCCGGCGCTCCGTCGCCGCCACCGTCTTGCATCTTGGCGCCAAGGCTCTCAGCCTTCTTCTCCAGATCCTCGAGGCCGCCGATGAGGAAGAACGCCTGCTCCGGAAGATGGTCGAAATCGCCCTTGGCGAGCTTGTCGAAGGCTTCGATGGTTTCCTTCAGCGGAACGGTCGAACCCGGCTGACCGGTGAACTGCTCGGCCGCCATCATGTTCTGCGACAAGAACCGCTCGATACGGCGGGCACGCTGCACCAGCTGCTTGTCCTCCTCGGCCAACTCGTCGATGCCGAGAATCGCGATGATGTCCTGAAGGTCCTTGTAGCGCTGGAGGATTCGGATGACTTCCTGCGCGACGCGGTAGTGCTCGTCGCCGACCACGCTGGGATCGAGGATCGTCGAGCTGGACGCCAGCGGATCCACCGCCGGGAAGATGCCCTTGGAGAACACCGACCGGCTCAGCTCGGTGGTGGCATCGAGGTGAGCGAACGTGGTCGCAGGCGCCGGGTCGGTGTAGTCGTCGGCGGGCACATACACCGCCTGCATCGAGGTGATGGAGTGGCCACGCGTCGAGGTGATGCGCTCCTGCAGCTCACCCATCTCGTCGGCCAGCGTCGGCTGGTAGCCCACCGCGGACGGCATGCGGCCGAGCAGCGTCGAAACCTCGGAACCCGCCTGGGTGAACCGGAAGATGTTGTCGATGAACAACAGCACGTCCTGACCCTGCTCATCGCGGAAGAATTCGGCCATCGTCAACGCCGACAACGCGACTCGCATACGCGTGCCGGGCGGCTCGTCCATCTGGCCGAACACCAGCGCGGTGTCCTTGAGCACGTCGGCATCCGCCAGCTCGACCCAGAGGTCGTTGCCCTCGCGGGTGCGCTCACCCACGCCGGCGAACACCGATGTGCCACCGAAGTTTCGGGCGATGCGGTTGATCATCTCCTGGATCAAAACGGTCTTACCGACGCCGGCGCCGCCGAACAGTGCGATCTTGCCCCCGCGGACGTACGGGGTGAGCAGGTCGACGACCTTCAGGCCGGTCTCCAGCATCTCGGTCTTGGGTTCCAGCTGGTCGAACGCCGGCGGCTTACGGTGGATCGACCAACGTTCGAAGTCCTTGCCGTAACCGGGCTCATCCAGGCAGGCGCCGAGCGCGTTGAACACGTGGCCCTTGACGCCATCACCGACGGGCACAGAGATCGAGCTGCCGGTGTCGGTCACGTCGACGCCACGCACCAGGCCGTCGGTGGGCTGCATCGAAATGCACCGCACCAGGTTGTCGCCGAGGTGCTGGGCGACTTCGAGAGTCAGCGTCTTGGCCAGATCCTTGTAGCCGATCTCGGCGTGCAGCGCGTTGAACAGTTCCGGCACGGAACCGCGGGGAAACTCGACGTCGACAACGGGACCGGTGACACGTACGACGCGACCGGCGGTGTCGGTCGCATTTTCTGGTTTCTCAGTAGTAGCAGTCATGTCTTCTCTTCGCTTTCTGGGGCTACTTCTTGGCCGCGTCCGCAAGCGCGTTCGCGCCACCGACGATTTCGCTGATTTCTTGGGTGATCTGAGATTGCCGCTCGCGGTTGGCCATCAGCGTCAGATCCTTGATGAGGTCGTCGGCGTTGTCGGTCGCCGACTTCATGGCGCGTCGGCGCGAAGCCGACTCCGACGCCGCCGCCTCGAGCAGCGCGGCGAAGATCCGGGTGGAGACGTACCGTGGCAGCAGCGAACCGAAGAGGGTTTCGGGGTCCGGCTCGAAAGAGAACAGCGTGTGCGGTCCGGTTTCCACCTCTTCGTACTCCACCTCCATCGGTGCGATCCGGCGTGCGATCGCCGACTGCGACAGCATCGATTTGAATTCGGTGAACACGATGTGCAATTCGTCGACGCCGAGCACGTCGTCCGCCCCGGGATCGTCGCCTTCGTCATCCATGCCTGCCTGAAAGGCGTCGACCAACGTCGTCGCGATTTCTTGCGCGTTCTCGTAGTCAGGCCGCTCGGAGAAACCGGTCCACGACTCCTGGATGTCCCAGTTGCGGAAACTGTAATAGGCAAGAGCTTTCCGGCCCACCACATAGAGGATGGGATCTTTGCCCTCCTCACGGAGCAACGAGAACAGCTCTTCGGACCGCCGGAAGATGTTCGCGTTGTACGCGCCGGCGAGTCCTCGGTCCGACGACACCACCAACACCGCAGCGCGCCGGGGGTTCTCGCGCGCGACGAGCAGCGGGTGATCCAGCGCGCTCGCGGTCGCGAGTTCGGTCAGCATGTTGGTGATCTCGCGGTCGTAGGGCCGAGCCGCCTCGACTCGGGCCTGCGCCTTGGCGATCCGCGACGTCGCGATCAGCTCCTGGGCTTTGGTGATCTTCTTGATCGAGCCCGCGGAGCGGATACGGCCGCGCAATTCGCGCAGTGTGGCAGCCATCTGTTCTCAGGCCTTACTTCTTCTTCTTCGGTGCGGGCTTACGAACCTTCACCGATTCCTTTTCGACGTCTTCCTCGTCCATCGCCTCGACATGCTCGTCGGGCACGACCGAGCTGCCGTCGGTGGTGGCGAAGCCCTTCTTGAAGTCGTTCACCACTTTTCCGAGCTTCTCTTCCAGTTCCTCGGAGAGCTTCTTGCTCTCCCGGATCTCCTTGAGGATGCCCTCCTGCGAGCCCTTGACGTGCTCGAGGAACTCCCGCTCGAACTTCGAAACGTCCTCGACGGGAACGGAATCCAGGTGACCCCTGGTGCCCAGGAAGATTGCGACGACCTGTTCCTCGACCGGCATCGGGCTGTTCTGCGGTTGCTTGAGCACCTCGACGAGCCGGGCGCCGCGGTCCAGCTGTGCCTTCGACGTCTCGTCCAGATCGGAGGCGAACGCCGCGAACGATTCGAGTTCGCGGTACTGCGACAGATCTAGGCGGAGGCTTCCCGCTACTTCTTTCATCGCCTTGATCTGGGCGGCGCCGCCGACGCGCGACACCGAGACGCCGACGTTGATCGCCGGCCGGACACCCTGGTTGAACAGGTCGGTCTCCAGGAAGCACTGGCCGTCGGTGATCGAGATGACGTTGGTCGGGATGTAGGCCGAGATGTCGTTGGCCTTGGTCTCGATGATCGGCAGCCCGGTCAGTGAGCCGCCGCCCAACTCGTCGGACAGCTTCGCGCAGCGCTCCAGCAGCCGCGAGTGCAGGTAGAACACGTCTCCGGGGTACGCCTCGCGGCCCGGCGGACGGCGCAGCAGGAGCGAGATCGCGCGGTAGGCCTCGGCCTGCTTGGTCAGGTCGTCGAAGACGATCAGCACGTGCTTGCCGTCGTACATCCAGTGCTGGGCGATCGACGAGCCGGTGTATGGCGCAAGCCATTTGAAACCGGCGGAGTCCGATGCCGGTGCGGCGACGATCGTTGTGTACTCCATCGCGCCACCCTCTTCGAGGGTCTGACGCACGCTGGCGATCGTGGTGCCCTTCTGCCCGACCGCAACGTACACGCAGCGGACCTGCTGGTCGGGGTCGCCGGTCTCCCAGTTCTGCCGCTGGTTGAGGATGGTGTCCACACAGACTGCGGTCTTACCGGTCTTGCGGTCACCGATGATCAACTGCCGCTGACCGCGACCGATCGGGGTCATCGAGTCGATCGCCTTGATGCCCGTCTGCAGCGGCTCGTTCACGCCCTGGCGCTGCACCACCGAGGGCGCCTGGAGTTCGAGGGCTCGCCGTTCGGTGGTCTCGATCTCGCCGCGGCCGTCGATCGGCTGGCCCAGCGGATTGACCACGCGGCCGAGGAAGGCGTCGCCCACCGGGACCGAGAGGACCTCGCCGGTGCGCTTGACCTGCTGGCCCTCTTCGATCTTCTCGAAGTCACCGAGGATGACCGCGCCGACGCTGTGCTCGTCGAGGTTCAGCGCGACGCCGAGCACGCCACCCGGAAACTCGAGCAACTCCTGGGTCATGACCGACGGGAGGCCCTCGACGTGAGCGATACCGTCGCCTGCGTCGATGACGGTGCCGATCTCTTCGCGCTCGGTGTCCGCCTCGAAGGCAGCGACATACTCCTCAACTGCGCCCTGGATCTCATCCGCCGAGATCGTCAACTCTGCCATGGTGTACTCCTCTTCGCGCGAGCGCTCATCGGTGGCTCTTCGTCTTCCTACTTCGTGTGGTCTTGGTTTGTGGTCGGGTCAGTCGGGTAGATGGGTCTCGGCCGCCGCCAGCTTGGACGCCAGCGAACCATCGATCACCTCGTCGCCGACGGCGATGGTCAATCCGCCGAGCAGCGCGGGATCGACGTCGAGCTGAGTCGACACCGGACGGCCGTAGATACGGGTGAGCAGTTCGGTGAGCCGCTCGTTCTGGGCGCCGCTGAGTTCGGCGGCGGCCCGAACCTCCGCGACGATCTCTCCGCGCCGGGAAACGGCCAGGTTCGCGAGTTCGCGTACGGCTTCGTCGGCGCGCTCGCCGTGCAACAGGCCGAGCGTCTGGCGGAGCAGATCCGCAGTGGTCTTGCTCGCCCGACGGCCGAGCACGTTGTTCAGCAGGCCGATTCGACCATCCAGGGGCGCGGTGTACTGGCTGAGCAGCGAGATCAGCCGCGGCTCAGAATCGAGGATGCGGCTGAACCTGAACAGCTGGTCCTCGACGTCCTCGATCTGACCTTCGGCCTCGGCGCGCACCAGCAATGCCAACCTGGCGATGTGCTGGAGGGCGTGGATCAGATCCGATGTGGTCGACCAACGCTGCGAGACAGCGGTTTTGAGGATCTCAAGCGCAGCGTCCGAGACCTGGCCGGAAAACAGTCGCTCGACGAGCCGAACTCTGAGGTCGGCGGTGCTCGACGGGTCGGCCAGGTGCCTGGACAGCACGGCCTCGCCGCGTAACAGCGTCGTCGAAGACGCCAGATCGTTCGCCAACCCGGTCAGCGCGTCGGCGTCGAGACCGGAAACAATGCCGTCGAACCGTTCGACGAGTTCAGACAGCGACTCGCGGCTGGCGGCACCGAGTTTGGCCGTGACAACATCTGTGAACGTCGTGGTCGACGGAGCCATCTCGTCGAGTTCGGCGAGGAAGCGGTCAACGGTCGCGGACTGTTCGGAGCGATCGGACACGAAGTCGCGCACGATGTTTCCCGCCCGCTGCACCGACTCCGCGCCGAGGCTCTGCCGAAGCTCGCGGACGAGCTGCTGGCGCAGCAGTTGAATCTGCTGGGCGCCTTGCAACTTGATCCGCTCCAACTCCAGGTCGGCCTGGGCACGGAGTTGCTCGGCGATTTTATCGGCATCACGACGAGCCTCTTCGATCACCTCCGCAGCTTCGGCCTTCGCTGATTCCACCGCTTTCGCGTGCTCGGTATCGGCGTCGGCCACCTTCTTCTCGGCCTCGGCGTGCTCCTCGAGCTGCCTACGAACGGCTTCCTTCTGGGTGTCCATCATCTGCCGTATCAGCGGCACGACGTATCGCACCACCAGGAAGACGATCAACGCGAAACCGATCAGCTGTCCGATGAATGTCGACATGCGGCTACCGTCCCTGCCCTGTCGAAACCGGCACTGTACGAGTCGTCACATCGACCCCGAGCACCCGGCTTGCAAGATTGGCCGACAACCGTTCGACCGACGATTGAAGGTCGGTCCGCAACGCCAGCGACTGTTGCGTCAGCTCCTCGTTGGCCTGTTGGAGCAGACCCGATACCTCTGCCTGCGCACGCGTCCGCGCCTCCTCGACGATCTGGCGTCCCTCGGCGCGGGCCTCCTCGCGGACATCCGTCGCCTCGCGGCGTGCGGTCGCCATCACCTCACGGGTGTCGGCATCGGCGGCGGCGCTCAACTGGGTCGCCCGTCGATTGTCCTCGGCCGTCTTGTGCACCATGGCTTCGCGTTCGTGCAGCACCCTGGAAATCGGTGGCACGACCCACTTGGCGATCACTCCGAGCACGATCAGGAAGATCAGCAGCACGAAGATGAAGGTGCCGTTGGGGATGAGGAAGTTGCTCTGGCCGCCTTCCTCCACCGCCAACAGAACGACGTTCGGGTCAGCCATGGCCGGCTTTAACCCCCGACCGGGGTGGCGAACACGAACAGCGCCATGAATGCCAGGTTGATGAAGTACATGGCCTCCACCAGACCGACCGTGATGAAGAACGGGACGAACAACCTGCCCTGAGCCTCCGGCTGCCGGGCCACGCCGTTGACCAGCGCGCTACCGACGACGCCGTCACCGATCGCGGCACCGATAGCACCGCCACCGAGAAGAAGTCCACCGCCAATGAGCGCTCCGGCAGCGATTGTGGGATCCATTCCTTATCCTCCTTGATATCTGGTAGCAGTCCTACCAGGTGGTTTGTCGAGCATTTCCGCTTTGGTCAGTGGTGTTCTTCGTCCAGCTCCATCGACTGGCCGAAGTACAGAATGGTCAGCAGCGCAAAGATGAATGCCTGGATGGCGCCGATGAACAATTCGAACGACTTCCACAGCGCGTTCGGCGCCCACATGATGTAGGCCGGGAACAGGGCGATGATCGTGACCATGATGCCGCCGGCGAACACATTGCCGAAAAGTCGGAGTGACAACGAAACTGGCTTGGCGAGTTCCTCGACGAGGTTGATCGGTGCGAGGAACGCCACGTGTCCCTTGAGCAGTTTGATGGGGTGGCCAAGAACCCCTCGGCGCCAGAATCCCGCGAGGTGATAGCAGATGAAGACGAACAGGCCCAGCGCCAGCACGAAGTTGATGTCAGAAGCAGCGGGCTTGAGGAACTCGTGGATACCGGTCTCGTTGGAGTATTGCCACGGGAAGACCGACAGCCAGTTCGCGATCAGGATGTACACGAACAGCGTCACTGCCAGGGGCACCACGAACGGTGCGACTCTGATACCGATCGCGGACTCAACCTGGTTGCGAACCTGGACGGTGATCGCTTCCCAAAACAACTGCACTCCGCTGGGGACACCACTCGAGGTGACCTTCGCGCGCAGGTAGAACGCCAGCCCCAGAACGATCACCGCGGCGATCGACGCGGACAGAATCGTGTCGGTGTTGACTGTCAGCCCGAACCAGTTGGCCTCGGTGTGGGTGCCGACGTGGATACCGGAATCGGCGGCGAGGATCGTCACCGGTGTCGTAACGGCGGCATCGAGTCCTGTCATTCCCGTGTGGCCTCCCCTTGGGATCCGTCAGTGTCAGTCGGGCTGCCGGCCCGAAGCTTTCGGGCAACGGGCAGCGCGGTCGAGAACACGAGCAGCATTTGAAAGATTGCCATTCCGAAGACCACACCCAGACCCTCGGGCCGGAACAAGAACGCGATCGTCAGGCCGATCACCGTGAGGAACATCAAGCGGACGGCCGAGTTCACGGCCATCTTGCTCTTCAGCGGGTGAGCGTCGGCGGTGATCCTGAGCGCGGATCGTCGTACCAGTACTGCGTTGAGTAAGCCGAGTCCCAAGCCGATACCGAAGAAGATTCCAACCATCGCGTGACCGAGTAGAGCGGTTCCCGCGGTCGCCGCCGCGGCCAACGCGATGCAGATCATCGAGAGGCGCACCGGCCGGAAGGCAACCGATGGCAACACCAACGGCGCGTCTTGCGCGGGCGTCGTCACAACTTCACCTCAATCCGCGGTCACGGTGGCTGCCCCGATGATTAGCGTGCGTGGCGCCCTGAGCGTAACGGAGGGCGGTTGGCTCGCTGGAATCACCCACGGGGCAGCTCCCTTTGTCGGTCGTAGTTCCGTTCCGATCGGTAATTCACCGACGGCCCGGGGCCGGCAACCCGCGAGGTTTTTTCGGGTTCTGACTGCACCCTAACACATGGTGGGAGGCCTAAAATCGGCCTACTACTTTTCGTCGTACATTGCCTGCAACTGGCCGTTTCGCCGGCGCAGAAGAGGGATGAGCGTCACTACGACGGCGACCAGAATCGCGGCCAGCATCACTGCCCCGCTGTAGCGCGGATCGAAGAAGATCGTGCTGGCGGCGCCGAAGCAGACGATGCTCACCCACAGATAGATGACCAACACCACGCGCCGGTGCGAATGGCCGATCTGAAGCAACCGGTGGTGCAGGTGCATCTTGTCCGGCGTGGTGAAGTGAACGCCCGCTCGGGTGCGCCGGATGATCGCAAGCAAAGTGTCGAGTGCCGGCACGAACATGACCGCCACCACCAGCAGGAAGGGTGAGAGCAACGCAAACACGTCGCGCACCCCGTACGCGGTTTGCGAGATGGGCCCGGCAGCGGTGGTGGCCGCCGCCGCCAACATCAAGCCGATCAGCATCGAACCGGAATCGCCCATGAAGATCTTGGCGGGATGGAAGTTGTGCGGCAGGAAGCCGAGACAGACGCCCGCAAGCACCACCGAGATCACGGCGGGCGGGTAGAACAGCACGTCGCCGCCATGGTCACGCAACAGTCCGACCGAGAAGATGCAGATTGCCGACGCGGTGATCAGCCCCAGACCGGCAGCGAGGCCGTCGAGTCCGTCGATGAAATTCATCGCATTGACGATCGACACCGTCAGCGCCAACGTCAGGAGGATCGACGACACCTGGTCGAGCACGATGGTGCCGACACCGCCGATCGGGATGTAGAGCACGCTCCACGCGACCCCCATGGTGACGAGGACACTCGCGGCGGTGATCTGCCCGGCGAACTTGGTCAAGGAGTCCAGGCCCCAGCGGTCGTCGATCAACCCGACGATCATGATCAGGCCGCCGGCCACCACCACGGCTGGCATGCCGGTCGAATACACGAAGCCCCGCGTCAGCGCCGGCAACTGGGACGCCAGGAGCACGGCGAACGCGACGCCGATGTACATGGCAAGACCGCCCATCCGCGGGATCGGTTGCGAGTGCACATCCCGGTCGCGCGGGATCGCGACCGCTCCCAGCCGGCGCGCCAGCACCCTGACCCACCCGGTCGCGAAATAGGTGATGATCGCAGCGGTCAGCCCGACGAGTGCGAGCTCCCGAATCGGTACGCCCGCACCGCGGTCACTGAGTGCCAGCAACGTGTCGGCGGCATAGACCACCGGTGAACCGTACTGCACGAAAGTCACTATCAGTCCGTCAAAGTCGTGGGTTCAACACCGAGCACGGTGGCGATCGCCTCGACGGTCACCGGGCCCTGGCGCAGCACCCGCGGGTGCGCACCGGTCAGGTCCACGATCGTCGACGCCGCCTGCTGCTGTGACGGCCCGGCGTCGAGATAAACCTCCACCTGCTCGCCGAGTTGCTCGCGCGCCTCCTGTGCGGTCACCGCTGCGGGTCGTCCAGAGACGTTGGCACTCGAGACCGCCATCGGGCCGACGCCCCGCAGCAGTTCGATGGCAACCGGATGCAACGGCATGCGCAGCATCACGGTGCCCTGCGCATCGCCGAGGTCCCATTGCAGCGACGGCGCCTGGCGCACCACCAGGCTCAGCGCGCCCGGCCAGAACGCGCGGATGAGCTCGCGTGCGGTGTCCGGAACGTTGTACACCAGGCCTTCGATCGTGTGCCATGAGCCGACGAGGACGGGAACCGGCATGTCGCGGCCACGTCCCTTGGCCGCCAGCAGGGCAGCGACGGCTTCGCCGTCGAACGCGTCGGCGGCGATGCCGTAGACGGTGTCGGTCGGCAGGACGACCAGACGGCCACCCTTGAGCGCGCTCATCGCCGACGCGATACCGGTTGCGCGCTGTTCGGCATCGGAACAGTCGAACAGCTGGGTCATGCCTCGGCCTCCCCCTCGCTCGTCGTCGCCTTCGGCTCTCATCAGACCCTCCGTGCCGTCACGAACCGTGGCCGCCCGGCGAGGTCGCGTCGAGCGCGGACGTCGCGAAATTGCGCGGTCCGGCGGAAGCGCTCGACGGTCCGCTCCGACGTCGTGTCGTCGTGCTCGACGGCGGTGCGGCCATCGCTGCGCAGCCACCTCGCTGCGATCCCGGCGATCGCGTCGATCACCCGCATCCCGTCCGGTCCGCCGAACAACGCGTGTGCCGGGTCATGTTCGGCCACTTCGGGTTCCAGTTGCGCACCGTCGGGGATGTACGGCGGGTTGGCGACGATGAGGTCGACCGAGCCGTCGAGTTCCGGCAGCAGGCCGGGTTCGGTGACGTCGGCATTCACGAGTTCGGCGCGGGTGTTGGCGAGGTTGTGCCGCGCGTACTCGAGGGCCGACTCGGAGTCGTCGACGGCGATGATGCGGGCGTGGGGCCAGTTCCTCGACAACGCGAGCGCCAGCGCACCGCTGCCCGTGCACAGGTCGACGATCACCGGTGCGTCGGGCAACCGTTGTGCCAGCGCCCATTCCAGCAGCGCCTCGGTTTCGGGGCGGGGGATGAAGACCCCGGGACCGACGTGTACGTCGACCGAACCGAATGGTGCGGTGCCCAACAAGTGCTGCAGCGGTACCCGTCGGGCGCGTCGGGCGACGAGTTCGTCGTAGTGCTCTGCGAAACCGGGGCCGGCCTCGACGAACCTGACGCGTCCGCGATCGGTGCCCGTGGCGTGGGCGGCCAACAGTTCGGCGTCGACGCGCGGCGCTGCGACACCGGCCTTCGCCAGCGCCGCCGCCGCCGCGTCGATCATCTGGCCAAGCCGGGTCATGTTCTCTGCAGTCGCGCTTGCTTGTCGGCGGCGGCAAGGGCGTCGAACAGGTCGTCGAGGTCGCCGTCGAGCACCTGGTCGAGGTTGTGTGCTTTGAAGTTGATCCGGTGGTCGGCGATCCGGTTCTCCGGGAAGTTGTATGTGCGGATGCGCTCGCTACGGTCCACCGTGCGGATCTGGCTGGCCCGGTCGGCCGACGCGTCGGCCTGCGCCTGCTCCTCGGCCAGCGACTGCAGGCGTGCCGCGAGCACCTGCATCGCGCGGGCCTTGTTCTGTAACTGAGACCGCTCGTTTTGACAGGTGACGACGATGCCCGTGGGCAGGTGGGTGATGCGCACCGCGGAGTCGGTGGTGTTGACGCCCTGGCCGCCCTTGCCCGACGACCGGTAGACGTCGATACGCAGATCCGATTCGTCGATCTGCACCTCTTCGACTTCCTCTGGCTCCGGGTAGACGAGCACGCCGGCCGCCGAGGTGTGCACCCGGCCCTGCGACTCCGTGACGGGCACCCGCTGCACCCGGTGCACGCCGCCCTCGAACTTCAGCCGCGACCAGACCCCGTCGGCCGAGTCTCCCTTGCTGCGGATGGACAGCGTGGCCTCTTTGTAGCCGCCCAGGTCCGAGAAGGTCTCGTCTAGCACGGTGACGGCCCACCCGTGCCGCTCGGCATAGCGGATGTACATCCTGGCCAGATCGGCGGCGAACAGCGCGGACTCCTCACCGCCCTCCCCCGACTTGACCTCGAGCACGATGTCGTCGGCGTCGTGCGAGTCACGGGGCGCCAGCAGGTCGGTCAACTGGGTGTCGAGCCGTTCGACGGTGCCGGTCAGCTCGTCCACCTCGGCGACGAACGACGTGTCGTCGGCCGCCAACTCCCGTGCGGCCTCCAGATCACCGCGAGCGGCTTCCAGTTTGCGGTAGGTCGCGACGATCGGCGACACCTGGGCGAAGCGCCTGCCGACTTTGCGGGCATGGGCGGCGTCGGCATGCAGGTTCGGATCGCTGAGCTGCCGTTCGAGGTCGGCATGCTCGGCAAGCACCGCATCGATTGCTCCGCCCGGCTGAGCCGGGAATTCGGCGCGAGCGGTGTCCGTCATCCCGACCTCCTCTCTTTCCCGCGAACGCAAACCGGCGCCCGGCCTGGCCGCTGATGCGGCAGATCGGGCGCCGGGAAGAAAGCTACTTGTCCGTGGCGTTCTTGTCGGTCTTGCGCTTGCCGTAGCGCTTCTCGAAGCGGGCCACGCGGCCGCCGCTGTCGAGGATCTTCTGCTTACCGGTGTAGAAGGGGTGGCACTGAGAGCAGACCTCGACGTGAATCTGTCCGCTCTGCTTCGTGCTCCGCGTGGTGAACGTGTTACCGCAGCCGCAGTGCACGGTGGTCTCGACGTAATCGGGGTGAATACCCGTTTTCATGGTGTCCTCTTCGAATCGTGGCCCCGGGTCGCCCCTCCGTGCTGGAGGTGACGGGCGTGAACCGGAACTTCAGCGTCGGCGGTCCATTATGCCAGCTCAACCGCCAAGTGCCCAAACGCGTGCGCAGCCCCGGGTATTCCGCCTTCAATACGCGAACGGCACTACGGGTTGGGGTGGAACTTGCCGCCGTCGCGGCGCCAGAGCTTTCTGCCATCCGGTGTGGTTCCTCGCGCGACCAACTCACGCTTGAGAATTTTGTTGGTGGCGGTGCTGGGCAGGTCGTCGGCGATCCACACGTGCCGCGGCCACGCCTTCGGCGAGAGGTCACGCTGAGCGGCCAGGAACTGCTCGAACGTCTCCGGATCGAGATCGGCGTCGTCTTGCAGCACGAGAGCCGCCATCACCTGATCGCCGACGAGTTCATCGGGGACCGGATAGACCGCGACACGGTTGACCGCCGGCAGCCGGAGCAGGATCCGCTCGATGGGCGCCGTCGCGAGGTTCTCACCGTCGACCCGCATCCAGTCCGCAGTGCGCCCGGCCAGATAGATGTAGCCGTCGGCGTCGCGGTAGGCCAAGTCCCCCGTCCAGTACATGCCATGGCGCATCCGCTCGTCGGTCGCCTCGCTGTCGTTGTAGTAGCCCCGGAACAGTCCGCTGCCGTCGGTGTTGACCAGTTCCCCCACCGCGGCGTCCGCGTTGCTCAGCGCCCCGTTCTCGTCGAACTCCGCCACCGGACACTCGGTCACCGTCTCGCTGTTGTAGATCGCAACACCCGGGAACCCTTGTCCGATAGACCCTTTCGGCGTGTCCGGGGTGCGGGTGATGATCACGGCGTTCTCCGTCGAGCCGAACCCGTCGTCGACGGTCACCCCGAAGCGCCTGCCGAACTCCTCGATGTCCCGGTCGGTGGCCTCGTTTCCGAACGCGACTCGCAGCGGGTTGTCGCGATCGTCGGGCTGCTCCGGCGTCGCCAGCACGTACGCCAGCGGTTTGCCGACGTAGTTCATGTACGTCACGCCGTGACGTCGGATGTCGGCGAGAAAGCCGGACGCGGAGAACTTGGCCGGCACCATCGCGGCACCGGCGACGAGCGCGGGCGCCCACCCGCCCACCACGGCGTTGGAATGAAACATCGGCATCGAGAGGTAACAGACGTCCTGGTCGGTGATTTCGAACCTCTCGACCAGCGCGTTGCCGGCGAACAACACCATCAGGTGGGCGACCTGGACTGCCTTCGGGTCGCCGCTGGTTCCGGACGTGAAGATCATCATGAACGTGTCGTCGACGGCGGCTTCCCGGTACGGGACGAATGCCGTCGCGGTGGCCAGGAAGTCGGTCCAGCCCGTGCTGGACGTGTCGAACACCGTGACGCCCGACAGGTCCAGGCCGTCGAGCAGCGGTCGATGCTCTGCGTCGGTGATCAGGAATTGACAGTCCACCTTGGCGATGTCACCCGCCAGGGCTTCGCCGCGGCGCGTGGTGTTGATGCCGCACACCACATAGCCACCCAGGGCGCCCGCCGCGAGTGCGATCAGCATGTCCGGGGTGTTTCCCAACAGCATGCCGACGTGCAGGGCATGGTTCGGGTCGGCGGCTCCGATAAGGGCAGCGGCCTGCGTCTTCGCCTCGGCGACGTACTGGCGGTAGGTCCATGTGCGGTCTCCGTGCCTGACCGCAACGGTGTCGCGGTCGGCGCGCTCGTTGAGCAACTGCTGGAGTGTGTCCGCCATGGCTCACCTCTCGACCGTGAACAGATTTCGGATTGTGTCTACCATGGCACAATGCTCCGATCGGCCCGCTTGAGGGCGAGATTAACCGAGGAGCCCATCCGGTGACGAGCGACACCGCCACCAATAATGTTCGCGATCGCCTGATCGACGCCGCCGAAACCTGCCTGCGCGCCAAAGGAATCCGCTCGACGACCGTGTCGGAGGTCGCGGAGGTGGCCGGTGTTTCCCGCGGCTGGCTCTACCGCCACTTTCCCGACAAGGTGTCGCTTCTGGGTGCGGCTATCGTCCGGCTGAACGACGCGTACTGGTCGGAGGCGCACGCGATTCTCGAGCGCGTCGAGGGCTTCGACCGACAACTCGCGGTCGGCGTCGTCCACGGCCGCACCGCCTATGACGACCCGGGCGCCTTGCTGATGAAGCTGCGCGTCGACGAGCCTGAGGAGTTCGCCGCTTGCGCCGGCGCCGGCGTGCAGGGACTGGTGCCCGACCTGGCCGACTTCTGGTCGCGATACTTGGTCGCGGCGCGCGAATCCGGCGAGGTCCATCCCGACGCCGACATCGCAGAGGCATCGGAATGGCTTGCCCGCGTGCTCATTTCGCTTGCCACCGTGCCGGGCACGATGCTGGACCCCAGCGACGGCGACGCGGTGCTGCGACACCTGCGCCGCTACGTCATGCCGGGCTTGCGTACCGACCCCGCCGTCGTGTGATCTCGGTGCCCTAACGATCGGTGAGCGACTGAATCCGCGCCGAAATCGCCGTGCCGCGGGCGCGCTGGTCGACCAACTGGAACGCGCCGGCTATGTGGTGCGCACTCCGGAGCCGCCCGATGCGCGCGCCAGGCTCGTCACGCTGAGTGAGAAGGGCAGTGCGGTGTGCCGGGCGGCTGGAGCCGCGATAGCCAGGGTCGAGAACGAGTGGCGAGAGTTCCTCGGTGAGCGCAGGCACACGCAGATGCGCGACGCGCTGGTGGCGCTGCGCGAGATCACCGACCCCTATCGCTGAGGTGGTTTCGGTGCGCTACCGATCGCTGAGCGACCGATTGAGCACCGAAATCACCGGTCAGTCGACGTCCGCCGAACCCGGAGCGGTCTTGGAGACCTGCACCAGGAACTCGTAGTTGTTCTTGGTCTTGCGCAACTGGCTCATCAACAGGTCGATGGCCTGATGTGGGTCGAGACCCGACAGCACCCGACGCAGCTTGTGTACGACCGCGAACTCGTCCGGGCCGAGCAACAACTCGTCCTTACGGGTGCCCGACGGGTTGACGTCGACGGCCGGGAAGACGCGTCGCTCGGCGATCTTGCGGTCGAGTTTGAGCTCGGCGTTGCCGGTGCCCTTGAACTCCTCGAAGATCACGGTGTCGCCGGTGGACCCGGTTTCCACCATGGCGGTGGCGACGATGGTCAGCGAGCCACCCTCTTCGATGTTGCGGGCCGCCCCGAGGAACCGCTTCGGCGGGTACAGCGCGGTCGAGTCGACACCACCGGACAGGATGCGCCCCGACGCCGGTGACGCGTTGTTGTACGCGCGGCCCAACCGGGTGATCGAGTCCAGCAGCACGACGACGTCCTTGCCCTGTTCGACCAGGCGCTTGGCGCGCTCGATCGCGAGCTCGGCGGCCTGGGTGTGATCGGACGGCGGCCGGTCGAAGGTCGAGGCGATGACTTCGCCCTTGACCGAGCGCTGCATGTCGGTCACCTCTTCCGGACGCTCGTCGACGAGCACCACCATCAGATGGCATTCCGGGTTGTTCGTGGTGATCGCGTTCGCGATGTCCTGAAGGATCGTGGTCTTACCGGCCTTCGGCGGTGACACGATCAGCGCGCGCTGACCCTTGCCGATCGGCATGATCAGGTCGATGACGCGCGTGGTGAGTCGCTCGGGCGTCGTCTCCAGGCGAAGCCGCTGATTCGGGTAGAGCGGGGTGAGCTTGTTGAAGTCCGGGCGCTTTTTGGCCTCCTCGACCGGCTTGCCGTTGACCGTGTCGAGCCGGACCAGCGGATTGAACTTCTGCCGCGGATTCTGGCCGCCGCCTTCACCTTCTTTGGGCACCCGCACCGCGCCCGTCACCGCGTCGCCGCGGCGCAAGCCGTTCTTGCGCACCATGTTCATGGAGACGTACACGTCATTCGGGCCGGCTAGATAGCCGGAGGTGCGGACGAACGCGTAGTTGTCGAGCACATCGAGAATGCCCGCGACGGGCTGGACGACGTCGTCCTCGCGGAGTTCGGTGTCGCGGTCACCGCCGCCCTCGCCGCCGCGCTCACGGCGCCTGCGGTCGCGGTAGCGGCGACCCCGGCGGCCGCCACGGCCCTCGCCGTCGTCGTCGCCAGCGTTGCCGCGGTTCTGGCCGCCCTGCTGGTCGCCTTGCTGCTGATCGCCGTCGGACCTGGCATCCGACTTGGACTGGTCCTTCTGCGGGGCGCCGGACTTGTCGTCCTGAGCGTCGGGCTGGCCACCGGAGGAATCCGGCGCGCCCGTCCCGCGCGACGCGCCGCGGCGCTCGCGACGGCGGGGTTGCTGCTCTGCGTCCGCATTCGAGCCTCGGTCGTCGCTCTCGGCGTCCGACTCGGTTTTCGGAGCATCCTTCGCAGGTTCGGCGGTTTTCGTCTCGCCGGCGGCGGACACCTGGCTGCGGCCGTTCGACTCGCCGCGGCGTTCGCGGATCGCTGCGACCAGTTCGCTCTTCCGCATCCCGGATGCGCCCTCGACGCCGATCTCCTTGGCCAGAGCACGCAGCTCCGGCAGCACCATGGTCGACAGTGAGCCGGCGCGGTTACCGGACGCGACGTCGGCGGTTGGCGCGGTCTCTGCGGTGGGCGTGGCCGTCGGCTCGTCTGCCGCCGCAGAACTCGAAGTATCTGAACTCACGGTATCCGGCAACGCGCCGATGTCGCTGCTGCCGCCGGCCGTGATGAGGTCCGTTTCAGTCACGGATTTCCTTTCTTTCCCTCGCAGAACGGAGTGCGGGGATTCGGTGCGATCAGTTGATCCACTGAACGCATAAGCTCCACCATTGCCCCTGCAACGGTGATGGCCGGGTCTCACCGGTGTGCGGCGAACCGTCAATCCACGAGTAGCCCCAGAGGGAAATGAGTGGTGTCCTAGTGTCGGCGCAGGTAGAGACGCTGCAATTGCCGGACGACAGCGAGAATATCCCGCATTGCGACGGGACGCAACAAAGACACGTGTGTCGTGTTGATCCTGTGATCGCTTCTCCGCGGCCCTATCCGGTTTGGATGACCACGCCGGGCGCCCACTGGACGCCGTCGCCAACGGTCATCCTCCGCACGGTGAACCCGTTCGCGGTGCCGTACTCCGCTGCTTCATCGGGCAATTCCGGTGAAGTGCTCAGTGCGAGCACAGAGGGACCCGCCCCGGACAATACCGCTGGTACGCCACAACGTCGCAACACCTGTAGGTATTCCGCGGAGGCCGGCATCGCGGCCGCGCGCTGTGGCTGATGCAGCACATCCTCGCTGGCCGCCATCAGCAGGTCCGGTCTCTGAGTGAGCGCGACCACCATCAACGCCGCCCGGCTCACGTTGAACCGCGCATCCGAATGGCTGACTTTCTCCGGCAGCAGCACGCGTGTCTCGGCGGTCGACGAACGCTCGTCCGGGATCGCGATGAACAGGTGGATGTCGGGATGCACCCGGATCGACGCGGCCTCGTACCGAGGCGCCGGGTCGTCGCCCTCGGTCCACGCCACCACACCCCCACCCAACACCGCCGCCGAGGCGTTGTCGGGATGACCTTCGAACTCCGAGGCCAACTGAACGAGGTCGCGCTGCGGCAGCGGCGGTGAACCGACCTGTACTGCAAGGCCGTTGACGACGGATAGCCCACCAACCACGGCCGCGGCCGACGATCCCAGCCCACGCGAGTGCGGAATGTCGTTGCGGCACCGCACAATCATGCCGGAGGCACTGACCGACACCGCCTGCAAACCTCGGCGGACCGCCCGCACCACCAGATGCGTTTCGTCCAGCGGCAGGTGACCCGCACCCTCGCCCTCGACTTCGACCGTGAGACCGGAACCGGTTGTCTCGATGACGATCTCGTCGTACAGACTCAAGGCGATGCCCAGGCTGTCGAAACCCGGACCGAGGTTCGCACTGGATGCGGCCACCACGGAGGTGGCTCTCAGCCCAGGCGGCAGTACTCGAGTCACCGGCTATCCCAGCCCCAACTGCTCGACTACGGCCACCGGGTCCACCGGTACCGCGATGACCGACGGCATACCCTTCAATGCGGTATCGGGGTCCTTGAGTCCGTTGCCCGTCACGGTGCACACGACGGTCGAACCCTTGGCCACCCAGCCCTCCTCGATCGACTTGAGCAGACCCGCGATGCTGGCCGCTGATGCAGGCTCGACGAACACGCCCTCGGTCTGCGCGACCAGGTGATAGGCCGAGAGGATCTCATCGTCGGTGGCCGCCAGGAACCGACCGTCGGACTGCTGCTGCGCCTCTACGGCCGTCGCCCACGACGCAGGCGAGCCGATCCTGATCGCGGTCGCAACGGTTTCCGGATTGCTGACGGGTTCGCCGAGCACGAGCGGCGCCGCACCGGCCGCTTGGGTTCCCAGCATGCGCGGAAGACGATCCGAGATTCCATCGCGGTGGTACTCGGTGTAGCCCTTCCAGTAGGCGGTGATGTTGCCCGCGTTACCCACTGGCAGGGAGTGCACGTCGGGCGCGGCGCCCAACGCATCGACGATCTCGAAGGCCGCGGTCTTCTGCCCTTCGATGCGGTACGGGTTGACGGAGTTGACGAGCGACACCGTCGGGAAGTCGGCGGTGAGCTTACGAGCCAGTTCGAGGCAGTCGTCGAAGTTGCCGTCGATCTGGATGATCTTGGCTCCGTGCATGACTGCCTGCGCCAGCTTGCCCATTGCAATCTTGCCCTGAGGCACCAGCACCGCACAGGTGATACCCGCCCTGGCCGCATAGGCCGCGGCCGATGCCGACGTGTTTCCCGTCGAGGCGCACAGCACCGCCTGCTGGCCGCGCGCCACCGCTTCCGTCACTGCCATGGTCATGCCTCGGTCCTTGAAGGACCCGGTCGGGTTCAGTCCCTCCACCTTCAGATGCACTGTGCAACCGGTTAGTTCGGACAGCCGCTGCGCGGGCAGCAGCGGAGTTCCGCCCTCGCGGAGCGTGATCGGCCTCCAACCGTCCTCGACTGGAAGGCGATCGCGGTATGCGGCGATCAGACCCGGCCAAGGCTGGTGCACCGCAAGCGACTCATCGCTTCTCATTCGTCGGTTCCTTCCATGCGGAGCACGCTGTTGATGCTTTGCACCACATCGAGATCCGCCAACGCCGCCACCGTTTCCGAGAGCGCCGCGTCGGTAGCCTGATGCGTCACCACGACGAGGCGCGCGCCGCTAGGGTTACCGCTTTCGTCGACCATGCCCTCCTGGCGCACCTCGGCGATGCTGACGTCGCGCTTTCCGAATTCTGCTGCCACAGCAGACAACACGCCAGTCCGATCGGCGACGTTCATGTTCACGTAGTAGCGGGTCGGGATGAAGCCGATCGGCGCGATCGGGAGCTTGGCATACTTCGACTCGCGCGGCCCGCGGCCGCCCTGAACCCGGTTGCGGGCCGCCATCACAAGATCGCCCATCACCGCCGACGCCGTCGGCGCGCCGCCGGCTCCTTGTCCGTAAAACATCAGACGACCGGCGGCTTCCGCCTCGACAACCACCGCGTTGAAGGCGCCGTTGACGGTGGCGAGCGGATGGCTCAGCGGCACCAGCGCTGGGTACACCCGGGCCGAAACCCGTTGCTGCCCCTCGTCACCGGTGAGCCGTTCGCAGATGGCCAGCAGCTTGATGGTGCAGCCCAGCGCCTTGGCGGATTCGAAATCGGCGGTGCTGACCTTCGTGATGCCCTCGCGGTAGACGTCGTCGGCCGTCACCCGGGTGTGAAAGGCGATCGAAGCCAGAATCGCAGCCTTCGCCGCGGCGTCGTCTCCCTCGACGTCCGCGGTCGGGTCGGCCTCGGCGTAACCAAGAGCGCTGGCGTCGGCCAGCGCACTGGTGTAGTCGGCGCCCGTGCTGTCCATTTCCGAGAGGATGTAGTTGGTGGTGCCGTTGACAATGCCCGCCACGCGGATCACCGAGTCCCCCGCCAGCGACTGGGTCAGCGGACGGATGACGGGGATCGCGCCGGCCACCGCAGCTTCGAAATAGAGGTCAACGCGGGCGGTTTCGGCCGCCTGGGCCAATTCACCCGTCGACACGGCCATCAACGCCTTGTTGGCGGTGACCACGGACTTGCCCTGTTCCAGCGCCGCCAGGATGGCCTTGCGCGCCGGTTCCACGGGTCCCATCAACTCGACGACGATGTCGACATCATCACGCGAGACGAGTTCTTCGACGTCGTCGGTGAGCAGGTCGACGGGAACCCCACGGTCGTCGGCCACCCGACGGACGCCGACACCGCGGAGCACCAATGGGGCGCCGATCCGGGCGGCCAGGTCATCCGCGCTCTCCTCGATGATGCGCACGACCTGACCTCCGACGTTTCCCAAACCGAGAACGGCTACGCCGATGGGCTTTTCGGGATCAGCCATCGCTACCTCACTTCCAGACTCAGCAGATCGTCGACCGTCTCCCGGCGCAAGATCAGGCGGGCCCGCGCATCGCGCACGGCCACCACGGCGGGTCGGCCAATCATGTTGTAACGGCTCGACATCGAATAGCAGTAGGCGCCGGTAGCCGCGACTCCCAACAGATCGCCAGGCTCGACGTCATCGGGCAGCCAGGTGTCTCGTACGACGATGTCGCCGCTCTCACAATGCTTGCCGACGATGCGAGCGAGCACCGGCGCGGCATCGGTCACCCTCGAGATCAGTCGCACGTCGTACTCCGCGCCGTAGAGCGATGTCCGGATGTTGTCGCTCATTCCCCCGTCCACGCTGACGTAGCGGCGGCTCGAGGTCTGGCTCACGGCAACGTCCTTGACGGTGCCGACCTGATAGAGAGTGATCGTACCGGGACCCGCAATGGCCCGACCCGGTTCGACCACCAGCCGCGGCGTGGGTAGGCCGACGGCGGCCGACTCGTCGCGCACGATCGCGCTGAGCTTGGCCGCCAGCTCGGCGACGGGAGGCGGATCGTCCTGCGGCAGATACGAGATGCCAAGGCCACCGCCCAGGTCGACGATGGACATCTGGGACGTCTTCTCGAGACCGAACTCGGCGACCACGTCGCGCAGGAGACCGATCACGCGGTGTGCGGCGAGTTCGAAACCCGCGACGTCGAAGATCTGTGATCCGATGTGGCTGTGCAGGCCCACCAGGCGCAGGTGGTCAGCTTCGAACACCCGGCGGACGGCATCCATCGCGGCACCGCTGGCCAGTGAGAGCCCGAACTTCTGGTCTTCATGCGCGGTCGAGATGAATTCGTGGGTGTGGGCTTCGACCCCGACGGTGACACGGACCAAGACGTCCTGCACCACTCCGGCTGCACCGGCGATCGCGTCAAGCCGCTCGATCTCGGTCACCGAGTCGACCACCACGTGCTCGATACCCGCCTTGACCGCGGCCGTCAACTCGTCGACGGATTTGTTGTTGCCGTGCAACGCGATCCGCTCAGCGGGGAAGCCACCGCGCAGGGCCACGGCCAGCTCACCGCCGCTGGCCACATCGAGCGAGAGGCCCTCTTCGGCGATCCAACGGGCCACCTCGGCGCACAGGAACGCCTTGGCGGCATAGTGCACGTTCTCGCCGCCGCCGAACGCGGCTGCGATCTCGCGGCAGCGCGACCGGAAATCGTCTTCGTCGACCACGAAAGTCGGCGTGCCGAACTGCGCGGCGATGTCGGTGACCGGCACGCCGCCGATCGACACCACCCCTCGCTCGTCACGAAGTGTGTTGCGCGGCCAAACATTCGGCGCCAATAGGAGGGTCTCTGCCGGTGACTGCGGACGCGGCGGAGCAGCACCGTGGTGTAGCTCCTCGGCATGCCGGGGGCCAGCGGGATGGGCGATCACATGCGCTCCGGAGCGCTGACACCCAGGATGCCCAGGCCGTTCGCGATCACCTGCCGGGTCGCCTGACACAGTGCCAGGCGGGCGCTGTGCAGTTCGTTCGGCGTCTCGTCGCCTTGAGGCAGCACGCGGCACGAATCGTAGAACCGGTGGTAGTCACCGGCCAGATCTTCGAGGTAACGTGAGATGCGATGCGGTTCCCTTAGTGCCGCAGCGGTTTTGAGCACACGAGGGAACTCGCCGAGGTTGCGGACCAGCGTGCCTTCCTTGTCGTGATCCAACAACCGCAGGTTCTCGGTGCTGGGCGCGACGCTAAGTTCGGCGGCGTTGCGGGCCAGAGCGGACAGCCGAGCGTGCGCGTATTGCACGTAGTAGACCGGGTTTTCGTTCGATGCCGATGACCAGAGTTCAAGGTCGATGTCGATCGCGCTGTCAACCGATGACCGGATCAGCGAGTATCGTGCGGCGTCGACGCCGATGGCCTCGACCAGGTCGTCGAGCGTAATCACCGTGCCGGCCCGCTTGCTCATCCGGACCGGCTGACCGTCGCGCACCAAGTTGACCATTTGGCCGATGAGCACCTCCACCGTGGCGGGGTCCTCGCCCAGCGCGGCCGCCACGGCCTTGAGCCGGGCGATGTAGCCGTGGTGGTCGGCACCGAGCATGTAGATGCACAGGTCAAAGCCGCGCTTGCGCTTGTCGAGGTAGTAGGCGATGTCCGCGGCGATGTAGGCGGGGGCGCCGTCGCTCTTGATGACGACGCGGTCTTTGTCGTCGCCATAGTCGGTGGTGCGCAACCAGACTGCGCCGTCTTCTTCGTAAATGCTGCCCGCCTCGCGGAGCCTGGCGATGGCTTGTTCGACACGTCCGGAGGTGTGCATCGACTCTTCGTGGGTGTACACGTCGAAGTCGGTGCCGAAGTCGTGCAGAGACTCTTTGATGTGGGCGAACATCAGGTCGACGCCGATGGCGCGAAACGTCTCGCGCATCACGTCCTCGGGGAGGCTCAGCGCATCGGGCTCCTTGGCAAGCACCTGCGCGGCGATGTCCTTGACATAATCACCTGCGTAACCGTCGTCGGGGGTCGCGTCGCCCTTGGCGGCGGCGATCAGCGAATTGGTGAACCGGTCGATCTGCGCGCCGTGGTCATTGAAGTAGTACTCGCGGGTGACCGCGGCGCCCTGAGTGAACAGCAGACGGCCCAGCGCGTCGCCGACCGCGGCCCACCGGGTGCCGCCGATGTGGATCGGCCCGGTGGGGTTGGCGGAGACGAACTCGAGGTTGATGTTCTGCCCGGCGAGGGCCTCCGAGTGGCCGTAGGTTGCGCCGGCCGCCAAGACCTCGATGAGGATGACGTTCTGTGCCGACGCCTCGATACGCAGGTTGACGAAGCCCGGACCGGCGACGTCCGCAGCGGCGATGCCGGCTGTGTCGGCCAGCGCCGCCGCCAGCCAGCCGGCCAGTTCCCGCGGGTTGGCGCCGACCTTCTTCGCGACCTGAAGCGCCAGGTTGGTGGCGTAGTCCCCGTGCTCAGGGTTGCGCGGGCGTTCGACGGTGACCGTCTGCGGCAGCGCGGACGTGTCGAGGCCATGCTCGGCAAGCACCGCGGTGGCGGTGGTCTTGAGCAAGTCAGCCAGATCGGCGGGGGTCACGAGGGTCCATCCTAGGGTCTGCGGTGGTCAGCCCCGAATCCGTTTCCGGGGACCGACATGCGTTAGGCTGTGCAGGCCCATCGGCGCCGCTTCTCGTGCGCCCCCGTAGCTCAGGGGATAGAGCGTCTGCCTCCGGAGCAGAAGGCCGCAGGTTCGAATCCTGCCGGGGGCACCAGGCTCGGGTCCGCCTCTCACCAGCCAGTATGTGGTCAGCGACCTATGCGGCCGCGGCTCGGGTGACCCACGCGTCGCGATAATGTCGCTAAGGGGTCGATTGCACGCAAGTGCTGCATGGGATCAACCGGTTAGAGGGCAAGTGTGCTATCGAACCCGCGTTCCCTAGTCGACCGCTTCTCGGCTAACAGCAAGAGTTCGCCGCTTCGCCGTCTCGCGCTGTCGCGCCGCAGCAGAGTTCGTCTTCGGCTTCGGGGTCGCGCCGCTGCGGGCCGTTGCCGAAAGTCTCGGAGTCAGCCAGCACGGTGTAGACCTCCCATTTTTCGCCGGCCGGGCCGCTGACCCATACCTTGTCTTGTTTGGCGAAGCAGCAGGTCGTGCCGATCTCCTCGGCGGTGAAAAGTCCTTCCCCCGCAAGCCGCGCGATCTCGGCGTGGACCGTCTCGCTGGATTCGACTTCCACCCCGAGGTGGTTGATGCTGCCGCCTCTTCCGGGGTTTTCCAACAGCACGAGCTTGAGCGGCGGCTCGGCGATGGCGAAGTTGGCGTAACCCTCTTTGAGTTTGGCAGGCTCCGTGTTGAACAGCTTGGAGTAGAACGTGACGGCCTTGTCGAGGTTGTCGACGTTGAGGGCCAGTTGGACGCGGGACACGATGACCTCCATACCTGTGTGAGATATATCGAACTACGACGAACCGATGATGCCTCACCTTTTTGATATATGTCAAGATTGCTGGCACCATCGAGCCATGCCCAAGACACTGCCCATCGTCGACATGTCCGCTCCGGTGTGCTGTGAGCCGGTCGCAGCCGGCCCGCTCGATGACGACGCCGCGCTGGGTATCGCGCTGCGCCTCAAGGCGCTGGCCGATCCGATGCGCGTCAAACTGGTGTCGCTGCTGTTCAGCTCAGCCGAGGGTGAAGTGTGCAGCGGCGATCTCGCGGCGGATGTCGCACTGTCGGAATCGACCGTGAGCCATCATCTTTCGCAACTCCGTAAGGCTGGCCTGGTGAAATCCGAGCGGCGCGGGATGAACGTCTTCCACCGCCCAGACCGCGATGCATTGATTGCACTGTGCCGCGTACTCGATCCAAGCTGCTGCGCGTAGGGCATCCAGGTATCCCCGTCGCCACGGTCATTGAAAGTGGCAAACCTCTGCTATGCGGTGCGCTGGGCTGACACTATGTGCAGCAAGCGTCTCGGGGGCGCGGGTGCACCACGGGGAGGACTCGAATGTCTGCGATCGGCACCGCTGTCCGGGCCCTCGTCATCGGGACCGTCGCTACGAGCGCAGTCCTGGGCGTGCCGATCGCGAGCGCCGATCCGGGCGATGTCGGCGTCTGCGCCCGCAAGAACGGCCAGCCGTTCTACATTCCACCCCAGGGCTATATGCCGCAGCCAGGGGAAGTCATCACCGGTCCGGTCACCGCAGGTCCGTGCCAGGATGCGCCGTCGTCGTCTCCCCCAGATGTCCCTTCTCTACCGGACCTTCCCGGAAAGTCGACGTCGACGACCCCGACGTCTCCGCCGCCGCCGCCTGCGTAGGCGCGACGGCCGGACGTGGACGTCGCAAACTGCGCCCCGCCGCTGACTACACCGGCAGTTTCGTACCGGTTTCCTTCTCAGCGAACTCCCAGAGTTTCTTGGCGTCCGCGTAATCGCACGCCACGGCCGCGCGGCCGCTCAGGGTCGGCGCGCCCTTCAGCCCGTACCTGCTGTCGACTCCGACATAACTGCCCGGGGGAATCGGCTCGGTGATGCAGTACAGCGTCGGCGCGGCGCCCGCCTCGAGGTCGTTGGCGAGCACGCCGGCCGCCGCTTTGACCACCGAGTGGAACGCCGCCATCACCGGCTTGTCGGAGATGTTGGACAGGTTCGACGCCACCCAACCCGGATGGGTCAGGAAGCTGGTGATCGGCGAGCCGGCCTCGCGTAATCGGCGGTCGAGTTCGAGGCCCCACAGCATCACCGCCAGCTTCGATCGCCCGTACGCCGGGAACGCCTTCCACTTGGTCGAGCGCAGGTGCGGATCGTCGAAGTTCAGCGTCGCCGACTTGTGCGCATCTGAGCCGACATTGACGATCTTCGACCGCACCCGGTCGAACAGCAGGTTGGTCAGCGCGAAGGGCCCCAGAAAATTGGTGCCGAGCGTGATTTCGAAGCCGTCCACGGTCTCGCGTCGGTGCTGGGCGACCAGGCCCGCGTTGTTGATGAGGATGTCGACATCGCCCTCGACAAGGTCAGGAAACGCCCGCACCGACGACTGGTCGGCGAGGTCGAGTTCGACCACGCAGGTATCGCCACCCATCTCCGCCGCACGTTGCGCGCCGAGTTCGAGGTTGCGGACCGCGAGGATCACGTGGGCCCCCGCACCCGCGAGCGCCCGCGCGGTCGCGAGGCCGACGCCGTTGGTCGCACCGGTGACGATGATCCGCTTACCGCTCAGATTGCCGAGCCGGCTCGGCGACCAGTTCGTAGCCACGCTCCGAGGCTAGCGATGCGCCCACGTTGACATGACACATCGGTGCTGGTTGTCTACCGCCGATGAGCGACGCCGCCCGTGAGATCGAGAACCTCGTCTACACCTATGCCGAGCGGATCGACGCCGGCGACCTTGACGGCGTCGCGGCGCTCTTCGCGCAAGGCCGGATCCACGCCGTCGAAAACGGCCCACCCGACACGGTGTTCGAGGGGGCGACTCGGGCCCGACAGATGTTCGAGATGGCGGTGCGCCTCTACGCCGACGGCACACCCAAGACCAGGCACTTCACCACCAATGTGAAGGTGCACGTCGACGACGAGGCCGGAACCGCACGCAGCAGCGCTTACTACTGCGTCACGCAGGCCACACCCGACCTGCCGCTGCAGGTCATTGTGACCGGCCGCTACCGCGACACCTTCCACCGCATCGACGGCCGCTGGTGGTTCGACACCCGCACCATGTTCGTCGACCAAGTCGGCGACACCAGCCACCACCTCAAGTTATAGAGGTGCCCGCTACCTCCACCACTTCCAGGGCTTGTCCCAGTGGCCCGGTGGCGGGACGCCAGGGATGTGGGCGATATGCCCCGGCGGCGGGACACCAGGAATGTGGGCGATATGCCCCGGTGACGGCGGATCCCACCACCAATGGTCGTCGGCGACCGCTTGACTTGCGCCAAGTCCAACTGACGTAAACCCGAGCGCACCGACCATCACGGATCCGGCTGCGATCTTCTTCAGTGTTGTCATCGTCATCGTGAATCCTTTCGGCTGTCTGCCCCGCCGCTGCACAGGACGCTTGACGCTTTGGTCCAACGCGACAGGGCGCTCACGACTTCCCCGACAGTCCCATCGTGCCACCCTTGTGGGTTCGTCGGCCACCGCACCTCTACGGAGTGAACTCCTTCACGACCTCGGCGGCCCTGCGCACCTGGTCGATGTCCGAACTTGTTGGGATCAGGTGTATCTCGTCGGTGCCGATGTCCTCAAACCGGTGCAAGACGTCGAGCAGCTCCTGTTCACTGCCCGCCCAGCCGGTCGTGGGTGCCATCGCGTCGACGACGTCGGCGGGTATCCAGTTCATGTAGCGCCGCAGATGCCGATGCACCTGCACGCGTGGTTCGTCGCCCTCGCCGATCGCGAACCAGAACGAGGTGGCGAGGTGCGGCGCGGGCTTACCCGCCTGCGCCCACGCGGTGCGGGCGACGTCGAACAGTTCGTTCTGTCGGTCGGCGTCGAGATCGAGCGTCGTGCCGGCCACTCCGTCCGCCCATCCGGCGGCGCTGCGAATCGTCTTCGGACCGATGGTCCCGACCAGCAACATCGGCCCCCCGGTCTGCACAGGCGCCGGACCCACCGGGAGGACGGACTCGGTGACCTTCTCGCCTGCCCATACTCGTCGCATCACCGCGACGCGCTCGGCCATACCTCTGATGGTCTGCGTGGCCGGGTCCGCGGCGACCGCACGGTAGTCCTCTTCTCTGCCGCCGACGCCGAGGCCGACGGTCAACCGCCCTCCGCAGAGCATGTCGCCGGTGGCCAGCGCCTTGGCCAGCATCACCGGATCGTGTAGTTGCGGGACCACGACCGTCGTCACCAACCGAACCCGGTCGGTCCACGCGGCGAGTCCGCCGAGCAGCGTGAGCGAGTCCGGGTTGCCGAAGGCGATGCGCTCACCCCAGCACAGTGAGGAGAACGGCCCGTCGTCGATCATCCGCGCCCATGCCTTGAGCGTGTCCGCATCAAGGTGGGCTTCCATGACCGGCATCGTCATCCCGATTCGCACGACGGCGATTCTGGCACGGCTGGCAACATGAGGGCCATGGCGATCACCACTACGTCCATCGGACACATCCGTCTGACCGTCACCGATATCGAGCGGTCGCGGGCGTTCTACGAAGCCGTGTTCGGTTGGCGCGTCCTCATCGAGCTACCCGAGGGCGCCGATGCGGCCACCCGCGAAGCGCTGAGCTTCCTGTTCGGCGGCGTGATCTACGACCTCGGCGGCACGCTGGTGGGTTTGCGGCCCGCGGCCACCGACCGCTTCGACGAGAATCGAACCGGTCTCGACCATGTCGCGTTCCGCCTGCCAAGCAAGGACCAACTCGATTCGGCCGCAAGACATCTCGACAATCTCGGTGTCGCCCGCGAACCCATCAAGGACATCGGTCCGTCCTACATCCTCGAGTTCCGCGACCCTGACAACATCGCGCTGGAGTTGACCGCTCCGAAGTGAGGTCAGGCAAGGGTGTGCATGATGTCGGCGACCGAACCCGTCCTTGCCTCGCGGAAACCGGTGCCTGCCCACACGTTCACCCCTTGCGGATCGCCCGCGCGGACGGCTGCCGCTCGCAGCGGGCTGGTCAGATAGTGCACCTCGGGGTATCCGAACGGCGCCTCGGCGTCGTGCTCGTCGATGAACCGATTGTGCAGACCGCGCGCGTAGCGACCGGAAAACGCCTTCGTCACAGCGGTTTCGGTGAACGCCTCGTCTTGCAGCGCCGCGCGGTGCACGGCACTGCTGCCTGCTTCGTCGGCGAGCAAGAAGGCCGTACCGAGTTGCGCGGCCACCGCGCCCGCTCTGCGGACTCGGGCGACATCCTCGGCGGTCATCAGGCCCCCGGCGGCGACGACGGGCACGTCGACGGATGCGATCAACGACGCCAGCAGGGTGTCCAACGGGACGTCCGACGGCAGCGCGGCCGGATCGAAGGTGCCGCGGTGCCCACCCGCCGCCGGGCCCTGCGCGGCCACGGTATCCACACCACGCGCGACCGCCTGCTGCGCTTCTGCCACCGTGGTCACGGTGGCGACCGTGGCGATACCGGCCGCCCGCAGCCGCTGTATTTCCACTGCGGTCGGCAGACCGAAGGTGAATGATGCCACCGCCGGCTTGAGGTCGAGCAGGACGTCGAGCTTGCCGGCCCAGCCGTCGTCGTCGAAACGGGGTTCGCCGAGCGTGATGCCGTACCGCTGTGCGTCGCGGGACAGCGTGTCGGCGTAACGCGCAATCGCGTCGGGAACGGCCGCACTGGGCTGCGGGACAAACAGGTTGGCGCCCACCGGGCCGGATGTCAGCCGCTGCGCCGCGCCGAGGCGCTCTGCGAACACCTCGACGGCGAGATAGCCGGCCGGCACGAAGCCGAGGCCTCCCGCGCTGGCGCCGGCGGCGGCCAGTTGCGGTGTCGACGGCCCGCCCGCCATCGGCGCCACCACGACCGGATATTCGAGATCCCCGAAGTCGAACGTCACCCCTACATCGTGGACGTTGTCGGCGTGCCGCCGACAGTGGTTGACTGAATCGGTATGGCCATCACGTTCAACCACACCATCGTTGCCGCGAAGGACCGCGAGGAGTCGGCGAGGTTCTTCACCGAGTTGTTCGGGCTGCCGCCGGCCGAAGAGTTCGGTCACTTCCTGGCCGTTGCGCTCGCGCACGACGCCAGCCTCGATTACGCGCAGGTCGGTCCGGATGAGGAGATCCGCCCGCAGCACTACGCATTCCTGGTCTCCGAGGACGAGTTCTCCCAGATTTACGGACGCATTCAGGAGCGCGGCCTGCCGCACTGGGCCGATCCCCGGCGTTCGCGCCCGGGCGAGATCAACCACAACGACGGCGGTCGCGGTGTCTATTTCCAGGATCCGGCGGGTCACTACCTCGAGATCATCACTCGGCCCTACGGGTCCGGCACTGACTGACGCGCGACGTTAGCCGAGCGAGTGCCCGCGCTTGGACTCCTGATCGCGGTAGTCGTCGGCGAGCTTGCGGACATGCCGGGGCAACGCGTCAGCGGCCACGTCGGCAACGCTCGTCTGCTCGAGCACCGACCGCATGCTCGCCCGCAGCGCACGCCAGACGTCGGTCAGCGGCGTCGTCGGCCCCGTGTACGGCAGGTCCCCGAGGCCCATGTCCCTGACACTGGCCAACGGGCCGTCCATGCAGCGCAGCACATCGGCGATGCTGATGTCCTTCGCAGGGCGCGACAGCTCGTAGCCGCCCTCGCGGCCGCGATGGCTGCGGACGAGGCGGTCGGTGCGCAGCGCGGACAGGATGTCGACGAGAAACTGCGGCGGGATGCCCTGCGCCTTGGCCAGGTCGTCGGTGGTGACGAGGACCCCCTCGCCGGCGGCGGCCAGTTGCACCATCGCGCGGACGGCGTACTCCGCTTTGGCCGACATGCGCATGAGACCAGTCAATCACGCGTGACCGCAAGCACCGCTTCGGCGAACTGGGGTCGGCACACCACCAGGTCTGGCAGTAGCGGGTCGGACCGGTTGTAGAGCAGCGGGGAGCCGTCAATGCGCGAGGTGTACAAACCGGCAGCGCGCGCGACCGCGACCGGCGCCGCCGAGTCCCACTCGTATTGACCGCCCGCATGCACGTACACATCCGAGCGCCCCTGCACGACAGAGGCGACTTTCGCTCCGGCCGAACCCATCTCGACCAACGTGCCGCCCAAGGCGTCGCGCACCGCCAGCGCGACGGCCGGTGGACGCGTCCGCGACACCACGATCCGCGGCGTGTCGGGAGCCGCGGGCGGTGACTCGACCGTCGGCGTGGCCAGCGTTATGCCCTGTGCCGGAAGGGCGACCGCACCGGCCACCAGCTCCCCGGCCTCCCAGAGTGCGACGTGCACGGCCCAGTCGTCGCGGCCGAGTTCGGAGAACTCGCGGGTGCCGTCGAGGGGATCGACGATCCAGACGCGTGCGGCGGTCAGCCGGGCCGGGTCGTCGGCGCCCTCCTCCGAGAGGACGGCGTCGCCCGGCCGCTCGGCCGCCAGCTCTTCTGTTAAGAAGTCGTGAGAGCGCTTGTCCCCCGCCGCTTTCCGCTCCGGCCCAGAGGCATCGGCCAACTCGGCGCGAACGTCGAGCAGGAGCTTCCCGGCCGCCGTGGCGAGATGCGCCGCGAGGTCGTGATCGCTCACCTGTGTCCTTCCAGCAGGTCGATCACCATGTCGGCCAACTCCTCGGGGTCGCGATCGGGCGTCAGACGCAGATCCGGGCTCTTCGGCCGCTGATAGGGGCTGTCGATGCCGGTGAAGTGCGTGATCTCGCCCGCGCGGGCCTTGGCGTACAGGCCCTTCGGATCGCGTCGTTCGCAGTCCTCCAGCGGGGTGTCGCAAAACACCTCGAAGAAGTCCAGCCCCGCTTCGGTGGTGACCTGTCGCGCCAGCGCTCGGTGCTCTTCGAGCGGGCTGATCGCCGGCACCAGCACCACCTGCCCGGAGTCGGCGAGGATCGCCGCGACGTGGGCCAGTCGGCGCTGATTCTCGGCGCGGTCGGCCATCGAGAAACCGAGGTCGGCGTTGAGGCCGTGCCGCAGGTTGTCGCCGTCGAGAACATAAGCGGGAACGCCCTTCTCGATCAGCTTGTGCTCGACCAGCATCGCCACCGACGACTTGCCCGAGCCGGACAGACCCGTGAACCACACGGTCCTGCCCTTGCTCAGCCGGTCTTCGGCCTTGCACAGCGATTCGTGCCGGACGGTGTTCGGACTGGAGGTGCGGGCCGTGACCTGCGGTAGGATCATGCCCGCCGCGACCGTGCCGTTGGTGTTCGGGTCGATCAGGATGAACGAACCGGTGGCGGCGTTGCGGCTGTACTCGTCGAGCAACAGCGGCGTCTGGGTGCGCAGCGAGATGCGGCCGAGCTCGTTGAGTTTGAGCGCGGTGGCCTCCTTGTCACGGTGCAGCGTGTTGACGTCGAGGCGGTAGTCCAACGCGGTCACGCGGGCCCGCGTGGTGCGGGTGGTGTGCTTGATCAAGTAGTCGCGGCCCGGTTCCAGAGCGGACCCGTCGGCCATCCAGCAGACGGTTCCGTCGAATTCCTGTGTCACTCTCGGCTGGTTGTTCGGCCGCGCGATCAAGTCGCCGCGAGAGATGTCGATGTCGTCGGACAGGCTGATGGCCACGGCCATCGGAGGGAAGGCCTCATCGACCGGGCCGCCGGGTCCCTCGATCGCCGCGATCCGTGAGGTGATACCAGCGGGCAACACGACGACGTCGTCACCGACCCGCATCACACCACCGGCGACAGTGCCGGCGTAACTGCGGTGGTCGTGGTGCTCCAGGGATTGCGGGCGAATCACGTATTGGACGGGGAACCGTACGTCGACGAGGTTGCGGTCGCCGGCGACGTAGACCTCTTCGAGGTGGCTCAGCAGCGGCGGACCCTCGTACCACGGGCTGTTGTCCGATTTGGTGACGACGTTGTCGCCGTTCAGCGCCGACAGCGGAATCGTCGTCACGTCGTGAATGTCCAGGCGCGCGACGAAATCGTGGAAGTCGTCGCGGATTTTCTCGAACCGGTCTCTGTCCCAGCCGATCAGGTCCATCTTGTTCACCGCGAGCACGATGTGCCGGATGCCGAGCAGCGACGCGAGGAACGCGTGGCGGCGGGACTGCTCGAGCAGACCGTGGCGGGCGTCGACCAGGACGATCGCCAACTGCGCGGTGGACGTGCCGGTCACCATGTTGCGGGTGTACTGAATGTGGCCGGGCGTGTCGGCGATGATGAACTTGCGCTTGGGCGTTGCGAAGTATCGGTAGGCGACGTCGATCGTGATGCCCTGCTCGCGTTCCGCGCGCAAGCCGTCGGTCACCAGCGCCAGATCGGTGTAGTCGTGGCCGCGTTCCTTGGAAGTGCGCTCCACCGAGGCCAATTGGTCTTCCATGACGGCCTTGGAATCGAAGAGCAGGCGACCGATGAGCGTGGACTTGCCGTCGTCGACCGATCCCGCGGTCGCGATCCGGAGTAGTGTCGCCGCGGGCCGCGCAGTGGTGCGAGTCATCAGAAGTACCCCTCACGCTTGCGGTCTTCCATGCCGGCCTCGGAGATGCGGTCGTCGGCGCGGGTGGCACCACGCTCGGTGAGCCGCGACACCGCGGTCTCGGCGATCACCGCGGAAACCGTTGCGGCGTGGGACTCCACGCAGCCGGTGCAGGTGACGTCGCCGACAGTGCGGAACCGCACGGTCTTCTCGACGATCTCTTCGTCTCTGCGCGGCTGCAGGTGGCGGTGGACGGCCAGCAGCATTCCGTCGCGCTCGAACACCTTGCGGCGGTGTGCGTAGTAGATCGACGGCAGCTTGATCTTCTCGGCGCCGATGTAGGACCAGATGTCGAACTCGGTCCAGTTCGACAGCGGGAACACGCGGATGTGCTCGCCTTTGTGGTGCCGGCCGTTGTACAGGTTCCACAGCTCGGGCCGTTGCGCCTTCGGGTCCCACTGGCCGAACTCGTCGCGGAACGAGAACACCCGCTCCTTGGCTCGCGCCTTCTCCTCGTCGCGGCGGGCGCCCCCGAACGCGGCGTCGAACTTGTTCTCGCGGATCGCGCGCAGCAACGTGACGGTCTGGATGGGGTTGCGCGACGGGATCGTCTCGACCACGCGTCCGGCGTCGATGTCGTCCTGCACCTTCGCGACGACCAGCCGCACACCGAACTCCTCGACGAGTTCGTCGCGGGTCTGCAGGACCTCGTCGAAGTTGTGGCCGGTGTCGACGTGCATGACCGGGAACGGCAGCCGGCCCGGCCGAAAGGCCTTCAGCGCGAGATGCAGCATGACGATCGAGTCCTTGCCGCCGGAGAACAGCAGCACAGGCCGCTCGAATTCCGCGGCCACCTCCCGGATGATGTGGATGGCCTCGGCCTCCAACGATCGCAGATGGCTGAGCTCGTAGCGACCGGCGTTCAGTTGCTCTGTGTGTTCGGCCTGCTCGGTGACGGTCATCGTATCCTCGCAAAGTTGGTAGAAATGACCATATTTACGATCATTACCCGATATTAGACACCCACGTCGCGTCGAGTGTCAACGCAGGCGTTCTTGCGCGAGAGTGCGTGTTTGCGCACGACACGCGGCCATCGGACCCCGATCTGCGCACGCTCGACCGGCTGCGAGCGCGCGTCGACTGCTGTTTCACGCTTACTCGGGAGGTAGTTGTACTCGCGCGAACGCCGTCGATGATGTCGCGGTGACGGCCTCGGCGTGGGCGCAGTCGGTGGCGAAGGCGATCGCGACCTACAATTCGGCTAGCTCGCCGAGCGCGAGCGTGCATAGAGCGTTGTTTCTCCGCGGCGTGTCGTGATCAGACATGCACGCTCGCGCCAAGAAGAAGGGGTGCTACACGGTCACTTCGGTGAGCCGGCCCGTCGCGACGTCGAACACGAAGCCGCGCAACGACTCGTGCTTGGTGACGAACGGACTCGCCTCGATCCGTCGCAGCGACTGCCGCACGTCCTCCTCGATATCGATGAACGACTCGGCGGCCCACTCGGGCTTGATGCCGATCTCGTCTTGGATCTGCTGTTTGAAGCCGTCGTCGGTGAACGTCAGCATGCCGCAGTCCGTGTGGTGGATCAGGATGATCTCTTTGGTGCCGAGCAGCCGTTGGCTGATGGCCAGCGAGCGGATCTCGTCGTCGGTGATGACACCGCCCGCATTGCGGATGACATGCGCCTCACCGTCGCCGAGGCCGAGAATCCGGTACACGTCGAGCCTGGCGTCCATACACGCCACCACGGCGACGTGCTTGCTCGGCGGTAGCGGCAGCGGCCCGGAGAAGGTGCTCGCGTAGGCCTCGTTGTTCTTCAGGTACTCGTCTGTCACGGACATCCGTCGACCATATATGCACGCGAGCGTTTCGCGGCCGAAGAAAATCAGGGCGATCGAATAGATGCCCGGCTCAGGTCAATCGGCGGGAAGCGTGACGGTGAAGCGCGTGTCGCCGGGCACGCTGTGCAACTCGATGGTGCCGGAGTGCGCCTTGACGACGGCCGCGACGATCGCCAACCCGAGGCCGGTGCTGCCGTCGCGACGAGAGCGTGACGAGTCGCCGCGGGCGAACCTCTCGAAGATCTCGGGCTGCAACCAGACCTGAATGCCCGGGCCGTCGTCGGCCACTGTCAGCACCGCCGAACCGTCCGGGGCCACGGCCAGCGAGGTGGTCACCGACGTGCCCGGCGGCGTGTGGGTGCGGGCGTTGACAAGCAGGTTGGCAAGTACCTGGTGCAGGCGCGCCTCGTCCCCGACGACGACCACCGGTTCCTCGGGAAGGTCCAGCGCCCATTGATGCTCCGGACCCGCGATGTGGGCGTCGCTGACCGCATCGACGATCAGGTGCGACAGATCGACCGGCTCATGTCGCAGGGGTCGGCCGGTGTCGAGCCTGGCCAGTAGCAGCATGTCCTCCACCAGTCGGGTCATGCGGCGCGTCTCCGACTCCACGCGGCTCATCGCATGAGCGACATCGTCGGGTACGTCATCGCGTTTGCGTTGCGCCAGTTCGGTATAGCCGCGGATGGCTGCCAGCGGCGTGCGCAACTCATGGCTCGCGTCGGCGACGAACTGGCGCACCCGGGTCTCGCTGGCGTGCCGCGCTGACAGCGCCGACGCGATCCGGTCCAGCATCCGGTTCAGCGCGGAGCCCAACTGACCCACCTCGGTGTGCGCTGCCTCTGGGTCGATCTTGACGATCGGCGTCGGCAGCAGGACTTCGCCACGGTCGAGTTCGAGGTCGGCCACCTGGATGGCAGCATCGGAAACCCTTGCCAGCGGGGCAAGTTGACGGCGGATGATCAGAATTCCGACGCTCGTTCCGCCGATCAGCGCCGTCGCCCCGACTGCGCAGAAGATGACCGCGACGGTCAACAGGGTGTCGTCGACATCCGAGGTCGGCAACCCGATGACGATGTTCTCGCGGCCCCGGGGCGAGTGCAGTGCGACCACCCGGTATCGGCCGAGTCCGTCGAGGCCGATAGTCGTCGGCGTATCCGGCGCCACCTGTGCCAGCTGTTGCGCTGCGGCCGTGCTGATCTCGCTGCGGGCGCCGTCAGCGGTGATCACCCCGGCGTCGACTCCGGTGCCGCGCGAGACGACCGCGCCGACGGTGCGGGCCGCCTGCCCCGGCGCGTTGAGAAAGGCCGGGCCGGGCCCGAAGTCGTCACGGCTCATCATGCGCTGGCGGAAACCCGGGCGCGGGAATCCGGGCGGCGGTGGCGGACCGAACTCGAACAGACCCGCCGACCGGCGGGCGGTCTCGGCCAGGCGCTCGTCCAGCTGGTTGTACAGAAAGTGTTGCAGCGCAAGCACTGTGCCGATGCCGACAGCCACACACACCAATGCAAGCAATACGATCTGGGAGGCGAGCAACCGTGCTCGCAACGACCACGTCTGCGGCGAACGGATCCGCGGGCCGTCAGCGCGCAGGCTTGAGGACATACCCGGCACCACGCAGGGTGTGGATCATCGGCTCGCGCCCGTTGTCGATCTTCTTTCGCAGGTAGGAGACGTACAACTCGACGATGTTGGACCGGCCGCCGAAGTCGTAGCTCCACACCCGATCGAGGATCTGCGCCTTGCTCAGCACGCGTTTCGAGTTGCGCATCATGAACCGCAGAAGTTCGAATTCCGTCGCGGTCAGCGTGATCGGTTCACCGCCGCGAGTCACCTCGTGACTGTCCTCGTCGAGCACGAGGTCACCGACCACGATCTTCGCGCCGCCCGGTTCGCTCGCTACGCCCGTGCGCCGCAGCAGCGCCCGCAGCCGCAACACCACTTCCTCGATGCTGAACGGTTTGGTGACGTAGTCGTCGCCGCCGGCGGTCAGCCCGGCGATCCGATCCTCGACGGAGTCCTTGGCGGTCAGCAGCAGCAACGGTAAGCCGGGAGTCCGCTCACGCAACCGGCGCAGCACATCCAGCCCGCTCATATCCGGCAGCATGACGTCGAGCACCACCACGTCTGGCGGGGTTTCGCGGGCCGACGCGATGGCCGACGCCCCGTCGGCCGCGGTCGCGATGTCCCAGCCCTCGTAGCGAAGCGCCATCGACATCAACTCGGCGAGGACCGGTTCGTCGTCGACGACCAGCACGTGTATCGGCTTCCCGTCGGCACGGCGCATCACGGCCCTACCCGGGTCCTGCACGCTCACGGCTGGTGATTGGGGGCGGTCACGGCTCCATTATCGCGGCCACCGTGAGCTGCGGCTGTGCGTTTCCTATGCGCCCGCTGTGGAGTGGGTCTAGGGGGTCGGCGGCGGCTCCGCGGTCACCTCGGGTGTCACCACCGACGTCTCCGGCGTCTCGGGCGCCGCCGAATCGGTGATCGTCTCGCCGGTGGTGATTGCAGACGTGGTCACCGGACCCGGGGTGACGGGCGGCTCATCGTCCTGAGCGGCGGTAGTGGATGCCACGGAGAACGCCCCCATCGCCAGCAGGGCGCTGACGCCTACCGTCGCCGAGAGCAGCTTGATCTGCTTCGAGTTCACTTTGACGCCTCCGTTGGTCCGGTGGGCGGCGTCAGCCAGCGTCGCAGCCCGTCTAACCGTGCTGGATAGCCCAACGGGCAGCCGGTGAAACGGCCGAACGAGCTACTTGGCGGCTTCCTCCTCCGACGGCAACGGCGCCGGACCCTTCATCGCCGGCACCGCCATCCCGACCGCGGGCGCTTTGGCCGGCGTGGTCTGCGTACTCGTCGCGCCGACGGTCATATTCGGCTTTGCCAGCGTCGCGGCGCCCGACGTGTGGGGGACCGCGACTCCGAGCGCGGCCATCCCGAGGACCGCACCGCCGCCGATCGCGGCGGAGATCGTCTTCACATAAGTGGCCCGTCGGGCCCTGTGACGTACCACCTGCATCCGTCCAGTTCACGCGGCATTGCTGGACGCACGCTGGGCACCGGGTAAGAGTTCGCCAACACCCGCAGGTCGCCGCGCTGTCGACGGCCACATCGCGGCCATCGGAGCCGTTATCTCCTAACCTGAGCGCATGCAGCCGACGGACGGAAACTCCGCATGACGCGGTTCTTGGTACGCCGACTGCTGAACTATCTGGTGTTGCTGGCGCTGGCCTCGTTTCTCGTCTTCCTGCTCGCATCATGGCAGTTCGATCCGCTCGACAGTCTGGAGAGCCGCAATCCTCGGCCGCCCCAAGCCGTCATCGACGCCAAACGCGTCGAGCTCGGGCTGGACAAGCCGGTGCTCGAGCAGTACGTCCACTGGGCCTCCGGGGCCATTCGCGGTGACTTCGGTGTGACGATCGGCGGGCAGCCGGTGACCGACGAGCTGTGGCGTCGGGTCGGAGTCAGCCTCCGGCTGCTGATCATCGGCTCGGTGGTCGGCACGGTGATCGGCGTCGCCGCCGGCGCGTGGGGCGCCATCAGGCAGTACCGGCTCAGCGACCGTGTGGTCACCGTGGTGTCGCTGTTGGTGATCAGCACCCCGACATTCGTGTTGGCCAACCTGTTCATCCTCGCGGCGCTGGGCGTGAACAACGTGCTGGGCGTCCGGATCTTCGAGTACACCGGCGAGACGTCGGCCTACCCGATCGAGGGCGCGTGGAACGAGTTCGTCGACCGGTTGCAGCACCTGGTGTTGCCGAGTATGACGCTCGCGCTTTCTTCGATCGCGATCTACAGCCGGTACCAACGCAACGCGATGCTCGACGTCCTCGGCCAGGACTTCATCCGCACCGCGCGGGCCAAGGGGCTGACGCGCCGGCGGGCGCTGTTCAAGCACGGGTTACGCACGGCGCTGATCCCGATGGCGACGCTGTTCGCCTACAGCGTCGCGGGATTGGTCACCGGTGCGGTGTTCACCGAGAAGATCTTCGGCTGGTACGGCGTCGGTGAATGGATCGTCACCGGCATCGGCAACCAGGACATCAACATCGTCGCGGCGATCACGGTGCTCTCCGCCGCGATGATCCTGTTGGCGGGCTTGCTCTCCGACGTGGTCTACGCCGCACTCGATCCGAGGGTGCGGGTGTCATGACCGAACCCGTCAGCACGGAGCCGTCGACCACCGCGCAGTCCGGCATCAACGCTGAGGACACCGGGGGCTTCGCCTCACGACGATCGCTGGTGTTCCGCCGGTTCCTGCGCAACAAGCCGGCGGTGATCTCGTCGGCGTTGTTGGTACTGCTGTTCATCGCCTGCTATGCACTGCCGCCGCTGTTGCCGTACAGCTACAGCGATCTGGACTACTACGCGCTGCAGCAGCCGCCCAGTCCCGATCATTGGTTCGGCACCAACGCGTTGGGACAGGATCTGTTCGCCCAGACACTGCGGGGGATGCAGAAGTCGATGCTGATCGGCGTCTGTGTGGCGTTCATCTCGACGATCATCGCGGCGACAGTCGGGACGATCGCCGGGTACTTCGCCGACTGGCGCGATCCGGTCTTGATGTGGCTGGTCGACCTGATGCTCGTGGTGCCGAGCTTCCTGCTGATCTCAATCGTCGTGCAGCGCACCAAGGGTGACATCGTGTGGATGATCTTGCTGCTGTCATTGTTCAGCTGGATGGTCAGCTCACGGATCGTGCGCGGCATGACGATGAGCCTTCGCGACCGTGAGTTCGTCGCCGCCGCAAGGTATATGGGCGTCAGCAACGGGCGGATCATCGTTCGTCACATCCTCCCCAATGTCGCGTCGATCATCATCATCGACACCGCCCTCAACGTCGGGGTGGCGGTGCTTGCCGAAACGGGACTGAGCTTCCTGGGATTCGGCATCCAGCCACCCGATGTGTCGCTCGGCACCCTGATCGCCGACGGCACCAAGTCCGCGACGACGTTCCCGTGGCTGTTCCTGTTTCCCGGTGGTGTGCTGGTGTTGATCATCTTGTGTGCCAACCTGGTTGGTGACGGGCTGCGCGACGCGCTGGATCCTGGTGCGCGGCAGCTGCGGAGGCGCAAGCGGTGAGCCTGCTCGAAGTCCGCGACCTCACGGTCGCGTTCCCGACGGACACGGCGGCGGTGAATGCGGTGCGCGGCATGAACTTCGACGTCGGCAAGGGCGAGGTCGTCGCGCTGGTCGGCGAGTCGGGAGCGGGCAAATCGGCCAGCGCGATGGCAGTGGTCGGCCTGCTGCCCGAATACGCCGACGTGTCCGGTTCGATTCGGCTCAACGGTGACGAACTGGTCGGGTCATCGGATCAACGGATGTCGGCGATCCGCGGGAAGGCCATCGGCACGGTGTTCCAGGACCCGATGTCGGCGCTGACGCCGGTCTACACCGTGGGTGACCAGATCGCGGAGGCGATCGAGATACATCAGCGCGGCACCGGCCGACGGACCGCGAGGAAACGGGCGGTCGAACTGCTCGAGTTGGTCGGCATCGCGCAACCCGACCGGCGAGCCAGGTCCTTTCCCCACGAACTGTCCGGCGGCGAGCGTCAGCGGGTGGTGATCGCGATCGCGATCGCCAACGACCCCGATCTACTCATCTGCGACGAGCCGACGACCGCGCTGGACGTCACGGTGCAGGAGCAGATCCTCGATGTGCTCAAGACGGCGCGCGACGTGACCGGCGCCGGCGTCTTGATCATCACCCACGACCTCGGGGTGGTCGCCGAGTTCGCCGACCGTGCCTTGGTGATGTACGCCGGACGTGCGGTCGAGGTGGCCACGGTCGAGCAGTTGTACCGCGACCGGCGCATGCCGTATACCGTCGGCTTGCTCGGCTCCGTCCCGCGGCTGGACGCCGCACAGGGCGCACGGCTGGTGCCCATACCCGGCGCACCGCCGTCGATGGCCGCGCTGCCGCCCGGTTGCCCGTTCGCTCCGCGGTGTCCGCTGGCCATCGACGACTGTCGCGCCGCCGAACCGGAGCTATTACCGATGGGCGCCGGTACCGGCCACCGCGCGGCTTGCATCCGCACCGAACACGTCGTCGGCCGCAGCGCCGCCGACATCTACGGGGTGTCGACGGCCCCGCCCGACACACCGGCGGCCGCCGACGCTCCGGTGATCTTGCGCGTCGATGACTTGGTCAAGACCTACAAGCTCACGAAAGGTGTGGTGTTCCGCCGCCAGGTCGGTGAGGTTCGCGCGGTCGACGGCGTCAGCTTTGCCCTGCAGCAGGGTCGCACGCTTGGCATCGTCGGAGAGTCCGGATCGGGGAAGTCGACGACCCTGCATCAGGTCCTGCAGTTGACGGCCCCCGAGTCAGGTTCCATCGAGGTGCTCGGCAAGGATGTGGCCTCGCTGAACCGCCGCGCCCGCCGGGCGCTGCGCGGTGATCTGCAGGTCGTGTTCCAGGATCCGGTGGCATCCCTGGACCCGCGGCTCCCCGTGTTCGATGTGCTGGCCGAGCCGTTGCAGGCCAACGGTTTCGACAAGCGCAGCCGCGACGAACGCGTCACCGAGCTGCTGGGCATCGTCGGGTTGCAGCGCGCCGACGCCTCGCGGTATCCGGCGGAGTTCTCCGGCGGGCAGAAGCAACGCATCGGGATCGCGCGGGCGCTCGCGCTGCAGCCCAAGATCCTCGCGCTCGACGAGCCGGTGTCGGCCCTCGACGTCTCGATCCAGGCCGGCATCATCAACCTGCTGCTCGATCTGCAGCGGCGGTTCGGGCTGTCGTATCTGTTCGTCTCGCACGACCTGTCCGTGGTCAGACACCTCGCTCACCGGGTGGCCGTCATGTACAAGGGCACCGTGGTGGAAGAGGGCGACGGCGACCAGGTGTTCACCAACCCCCGCCACGACTACACCCGGCGGTTGCTCGCCGCGGTGCCGCGGCCTCAGGTGAATCGCAGCTAAAGTCAGAGCGCATGACGATCCGACGCTTCGCTGCGGCGACCATGATCACCGCGCTGATCCTGACCGCCTGTTCCGGCGGCAACGACGAAGCCCCCTCCGCCGGCGGCGAGGCGACGGTCGGAACCACCAACGAGATCAACCCGCAGGACGTCGCCAACCTGCAGCAAGGCGGCAACCTTCGGCTGGCGCTCGGCGACTTCCCGCCCAACTTCAACTCGCTACACATCGACGGCAACACCGGCGACAACAACTCGCTGTTGAGGCCGACGATGCCGCGCGCCTTCCGGATCGCGGCCGACGGCTCCGCCACCGTCAACACCGACTACTTCACCAGCGTCGAGTTGACCAGCACGGACCCACAGGTCGTCACATACACCATCAACCCGGAAGCCGTGTGGAGCGACGGCACACCGATCACCTGGGAGGACATCCGGTCCCAGATCAACGCGACCAGCGGCAAGGACGACAGGTTCGCGATCGCGGCCACCAACGGCAGCGACCGCGTCGAAAAGATCGAACGCGGTGTCGACGACCGCCAAGCCGTCATCACCTTCGCCAAGCCCTGGTCCGATTGGCGCGGCATGTTCGCCGGTACCACCTTGCTGCTGCCCAAGATCTCGACGGAGAACCCGGAGGTCTTCAACAAGGGGCAACTCAACGCCCCCGGCCCGTCGGCGGGACCGTTCATCGTCTCCAACCTCGACCGCGGTGCCAAGCGAATCACGTTGACCCGCAACCCTAAATGGTGGGGTGAGCAGCCGCTGCTGGACAGCATCACCTTCCTCGTCCTCGATGACGCCGCGCGGATCCCGGCGCTGCAGAACAACACCATCGACGCCAGCGGTCTGGCGACGCTGGACGAGATGCAGATTGCGCGCCGGACGGAGGGTCTGAGCATCCGGCGAGCGCCGGGGCTGGCGTGGTACCACTTCACGTTCAACGGTTCCCCGGGTTCGATCCTGGCCGACCCCGCGCTGCGGCGCGCGATCGCCAAGGGCATCGACCGCAAGACCATCGCCGAAGTGACCCAGCGTGGGCTCGCCGACAACCCGGTGCCCCTGAACAACCACATTTTCGTCGCCGGTCAGGAGGGCTACCAGGACAACAGCGGCGAGGTTGCGTTCGATCCCGAGAAGGCCAAGCAGGAACTCGACGCGCTGGGCTGGCGGCTCAACGGCCAGTTCCGGGAGAAGGACGGACGCCAACTGGTGATCCGCGACGTACTGTTCGACTCGCTCGGGACGCGGCAGTACGGGCAGATCGCGCAGAACAACCTCGCCCAGATCGGGGTCAAACTCGAATTGGACGTCCGCCCGGCGGCCGGCTTCTTCACCGACTACGTCACCGTTGGCAACTTCGACATCGCCCAATTCTCCTGGAGCGGTGACGCTTTCCCGCTGGCGAGCCTGACGCAGATCTATCGGACCGGGGCCGAGAGCAATTTCGGCAAGATCAGCAGCCCACAGATCGACGCCAAGGTCGAGCAGACCGTCGGCGAACTGGATCCCGCCAAGGCCCGCACGCTGGCCAATGAACTCGACAAGTTGCTGTTTGAGGAGGTGTTCAGCTTGCCGCTGACCCAGTCGACCGGGAACATCGCCGTCCGCAGCAATCTGGCGAATTTCGGTGCCTTCGGGCTGGCCGACGCGGACTACTCCACGATCGGCTTCATGAAGCCCTGAGTCGGGACTTTTGTGCACGCCTTCGGGGTATTAAGTCCTCTACCGCCGCAGGACCGTCGCGGCGGCTGACATCCGGTCGTAGCCTGAGGACGGAGCCCTCATGACAGCATTCATGCGCAATACGGACGCCTTCACCTGGGCGATGGAAAGCGACCCGCGGCTGAGGTCAACGGTGGTCACCGTGATCATGCTGGACCGGGTGCCCGACTGGGCGAGAGTCCGGGAACGCTTCGACCGGATCAGCCGGATGTTGCCGATGTTTCGGCAGCGGGTGGTGCAGTCGCCACCGCCGGCACCGCCGAGGTGGGAGCAGGCACCCGACTTCGACCTCGACTTCCACCTGCGGCGAGTGACCGCGCCGGCCCCCGGCACGTTGGACACCGTCTTGGAGATGGCGCGGCTGGCCGAGATGGCCGACTTCGACAGGGCCCGGCCGCTGTGGGAAGCCACGCTGATCGACGGGCTGTCTGGTGACGCGGCGGCATTGTTGTGCAGGTTCCACCACGCGTTGACCGACGGGGTGGGTGGCATCCAGATCGGCATGATCCTGTTCGACCTGCACGAGGACCCGGGCACCGCCGCGCCGTTGCCCGCAGAGCCGCAAGCCGCCAGCGGGTCGTGGTTCACCGGCTACGGTGACGCGATCCGCTATCACGCACGGTCGGCGGGTGCCGCGGTGAGCACCGCGGTCACGTCGGCGCCGAGATGGCTGTACCAGGGCCTCCGTCGTCCCGTTGCGGCGGTCAACTCGGCGGTGGAGACGGCGGCGTCCGTCTACCGCACGGTACGCCCGGTGACGAGCACCGGCTCACCCCTGATGACTCGCCGAAGTCTCGTCCGCCGACTCGGTGTTCACGAGGTTCCGCTGCGCCCGCTGCGGGCGGCGGCACATCGCTGCGAGGGCGCCCTCAATGATGCTTTCGTCGCCGCGGTCGCCGGCGGATTGCGCCGTTATCACGACAAGCACGGCATCGCCATCGGCGACCTGCACCTGACCATGCCGATCAGCTTGCGCACCGACGGCGACGAGATGGGTGGCAATCGGATCACGCTCATGCGATTCGACATCCCCGCGGGACTGCCCGACCCGTCCGAAAGGATCAGCGAAATCCGCTGCCGCACCGACAAAGTCCGCAGTGAAAGCTCGCTACCGTACACGCAGACGATCGCCGGGGCACTCAACCTCATGCCCCGTTGGTATATCGGTTCGATCTTGCGCAACGTCGACTTCCTTGCCAGCGACGTGCCGGGAATCCCGGTGCCGGTCTACCTCGGTGGGGCGAAAGTCAGCGGCCAGTACGCATTCGGCCCGACGATCGGCGCAGCGGTCAACGTCACACTGTTGACGTATGCGGGCACCTGCTATTTCGGCATCACCGTCGACACGGCCGCGATACCTGACTACGACCTCTTCCACACCTGCCTCGTCGAGGGCTTCGACGAGGTCCTGGCCTTGGCGGACTGACCGCCCCACATCGGCGGTTTGTGGAGTGCTACCGGCGCTCACCGCCGGTAGCACTCCACAAATCACCCGAAAAGCTGCGCGCAGTCGGAGCTAGTTTTTCGTGAACCTGGGGCGCAGCCGCGCGGGTGTGAGCTCCCTGCCCTGCGCGAGGTCGACGATCAGTGCGTCGGCGTAGTCCACCAGTCCCGCCACGTCCGTACCGTGTGACGTCGGGCCGTCGCAATCGGTAAGGCCGGTCGACGCCCGGCGCAGCACACCCAGCGCACCTTTGGTGTTGCCGCGTTGAACATGGGTGATGCCGACGGCGAGCTGGGCGAGCCCCTGCCAGAGCGGGCGTTCGTCGTCGGGGCGGCTCTTCCACGCCGCCTCGAACACCTCATGGGCGTGAAAGGCCAACCCCTCGTCGAGAAGCTGCTGGGCGTATGCGAGCGTTTCGGCCGGCGACAGGTCCAGCTCGTCGGGGATTCGCGCTACGCCCTCGCTGCCGCGGGGCAGCGGACGTCCCAGCGCATCGCGCGGGCGGGTGTTCCTGGGGCGCCCGGCTTCGTCGCGGTCACGTTCGGCCATGAACCCATCTTGGCACTGGCCGCGACTACACCGTCAGCGCGATGTGCTGGGCGTAATCGACCGCGGCATACCTCTCCGGGCTGCACGTCAGCACGATCACCTGACCCTCGCCGCCGACGGCGTTGAAGACCGCGCCCATCTTGACCAGGCGGTCGGGATCGGTGAACCCGAGCGCGTCGTCGATGACCACCGGCACGCTGTCCTCCTTGGCCACCAATGCCGCGCTCGCCAGGCGCGCCACGATGCCGAGTTGCTCCTTGGCGCCGCCGGACAGCGAATCGTAGGGCACCGTTCGGCCCGACAGCGTGCGAGTGCAGATCCGCAACGCGCTGTCGATCTCCACCTCGAAGCTGTCGCCGAACACTATGCGGCCCAACCGCTCCACCTCGGCGCGGAACGGGTCGACATAACGCAGCCGGGTCGCGTCGCGGTGCCGCGAGATCACCGATCGCAGCAGCTCGGCGGCCCGCGCGCGGCGCTGCACCCTCGAATACTCGGCGGCGGCGTGCTCCCGCTCGGTCTCGGCCTCGTCGAGCCTGCCCTTACGGCCCTCGGTCCCGTACACCTTCAACTGCGTGCTGACCTCGCGCAGCGCATCGGCCACCTCGTCGTGGCCGGCCGCCAACTCCTCCTCCCGGCGCACCGCCTCGCTCAGAGCCGTGGCCACCGCAGCGGGCTGCGTGCGGTCCAACTCCTCGCTGAGCCCGCCGACCAAGGTGGCGGCTCGCAGCGCTTCGTCGGCATGCGTTTGAGCCTCGACCGCGAGTTCGTCGTCGCCGGCGACCGCGCGCTGCGCCTCCAGCCGTTCGAGGGCCAACGCAAGCTCTGCGTGTGCACCGGTGAGCTTCTCGCGCGCGACGGTGAGCCGAGTATCGCACTCCCCCAACCGCTTTGATGCCTCCTCAGCGACCTTTCGATGCGTCTCGCAATCGGCGATCACCTGCTTCTGCGCGACCGTCGCGGTGTCGAGTTCGGCCCGGGCGGCGCCGGCGTCCACGTCGGACGATTCGGCCACTTCTGGCTGACGTTCGTTGAGGTCGGCCAATCGGGCCCTGAGTAATACCGCCGATTCGTCTCCGACCAACGCCTCGGCAGTCGCCTTCAGCCGGTCTCGGGCCGTCGTCAATTGTTGACGTCGCTGGTCGAGGGTGCGGGCGCCGGCGATGTCATCGACACCGCACACCTCGAGCGCCGAAGCCAAGACCGCTTGTGCGGCATCGAGTTTGGCCTGGGTGTCGGACGCGGGCATACCCGGCATCAAGCGAGCAGTCAGCAGATCCGGCACCTCGACAGCGGTCTCGGCGCTGACATTGGCGGTCCACGCCTCACCTGCAACCAGCGAGACAGTCTGGCCCCCGACGCGCACCTCGATGTCGGCGGTCGCGACCAATTCTATCTGCGCCGACGCCAACTCGACCTGTCCCTTCGCCACATCCACCGCACCTTTGGCGGCCTCGATGGTCCGCATGCCCTCGTCGGACAAGCGGATCTCGCCGAGTTCGTCCTGCACACTTGCCAGGTCACGGTGTGCGGCGTCGATCTTCGCCAGTCGGGCGACGATCCGGTCCGCTTCGTCGCGGTCGGCGAGCTGCTGGACCGATCGGCGTGCCGCGTCGACGCGACCCTGCGCCATTTCCAACGTATCTCGTGCTTGCTCGGCGGCGGCCTCCGCGATCGCGGCCACCTCGGCGGCCCTCGACCGCTCTTCGGCGGCCTGGGTGACGGTGGCCTTCAGATCGACGATCGTGGTGGTCCGCTGTTCGATGTCGGCACGCAACCGCCGCCGCTCGTCAACCGCTCTGCGCGATGTGTCGTGGGTGGCCTGCGCCGCCGCGGCAACCAACTCCGCTTCCTTGAGCTGTCTGGTCAGCGCGGCCACCGCTTCGGCTGCCTTCTGCGCGTCGGCCAGTTGCTTCGCCGCGTCGGCGCGTTGTGCCGTCAGCCGGGCCAGGTCGTCGGTCAGGGTCGCGTGCCTGCGGACCGCATCGTCGACCTGCGCGACCGCGGCGGCAGCCTCGGCCAGCGCTTCCTCGGCGGCCCGCAACCGGTTGATGGCAGCGGCCCATTCACCGGTGGGCCTGCCGGTGCGAGTGAAGTAGCGCAAGTGCTCCTCGTCGATGCGGTCGATCAGCAACGGTTCGGCACCCGACAGCGCCACCGAATCGCCGGCGGCCACGTCGAGCGCACGCGACAGCGCGTCACATCCGGACAGGTCCACCGCCGAGGTCGAGGCCGACTGCAACACCCGCTGCGCCTGCCACAGGCACGTGTCGACGGTCTCGTCGAGCATGGCCCGGACCCGCTCGTGCGCCTCGTCGCCGGTGAGCTGCTCGCGCCGCGGCCGCAATACCGTCAGCTCGGTCTCGAAGCGCTTGTGGAAGCGCTTGCGGTACACGAATCGGTATGGGCCGGTGGAGATCTCGGCCTCGACCTCCGCGCCGACGTCGGCGTGGGTCGGTTTGACCTCTTTTACCTCTTTCTTCGCCGACCGGTCCTTGGCCTCGATCAGCAGGTCGAGCGCCTCGATCATCGACGACTTGCCGATCTCGTTGGCACCGCTGACGACCACGACCCCGCGGTCGGGGAACTCGATCTCGCGGTAAGTGATGCCGCGGTAGTTGGTCAGAACCAGGCGGTGCAGTTTCACGCCACACCTCGATCCGACAGCCGCAGAAGCAGTGCGAGCGCGGCGCGGGCGTCGTCGGCCGCCTCCCCGTCCGAACGTGCGGTGGCGACCAGCTCGTCGACGGCCGAGGCCGCGAAACCACCGATACCCAGGTCGTCGAACTCACCGTCGGCGGGAATCACCGCGATGTCGGTCTGCTTCTCGCAGAGGCTCAGCGCGGCGAACAGCCGGTCGTACTTGTCCAGGCATGTGTCGAGCGCTGCCTTGTCGGTGACAGTCAGCGACCCGGTCAGCGCGAGCCGCACCACGGTGCGTTCCTTGTCCGCCATGAGGTCGAGGTTGATGTCGAGGTCGGTGACGTCGCGGCCGGTGTCCACGGCCCGGCGCAACGTGACGAACCGCCAGCGCCCCACCTCACGCGGTTCGACGCGCACCGGATGCGCCGGGTCGTCCTCGTCGATGTCGACGATCAGCACGTGCCCGGGGTCGACCTCGATGTCGTCGTAATTGGTGACCTCCGGCGACCCGGAGTACCAGATCCGGCCGGTGGACCCGACGGGCATACGAGAGTGCTTGTCGCCCAGGGCCACATAGTGCACGGCGCCGCGACCGAGCGCCGCCTCCAGCGCCGCCAGCCGGATCAGCGACGGCCGGTCCTTGTCGGGCACGAAGATGTCCACGCCCCCGTGGCCGACGACGACCCGCGCCACGCCATCGGCGGGTAGGTCCGCGAGCACCGCCGCGACCGGATCCGACGACGGCGCCTTCGACGTCCACGGCGCCGCCACCAGTTCCAGACCTGGCCGCACCTCGTACACCCCCGCGCGGTCGAGAACCGTCACGTTGTCGGGGCGTTCGGCGGTGAACAGCGGGCTGGTGTACACCGACGAGGCGTCCAGCGGGTCGTGGTTGCCGGGCAGCAGATAGACGGGAACGCCGATGGCACGCATGGCCTCCAACGACTGGCTGACCACGCGCGGCGCCAGTTGGTTGCTCTCGAAGACGTCGCCGGCGACCACGACGAACTCCGCGCCGGCCTCGGCGGCCGTCCGCCCGAGCGCGACCACCGCGTCGCGGCGCGCGGCCGAATAACGGGGCTGCGCCTCACCATTGAGGAAGTACCGGGTCATGCCGAGTTGCCAGTCGGCGGTGTGCACGAATCGCATCTCAGCCCGTTCCTCCCCGTTGCGTGTTCGCCAGGCATCGCGAGTGTAGGGCGGGCCACCGACAAGTCCCGGGAGGCGCCTCGGCATGCCCTACCGTTAGTCCGATGAGCGACCGGTACCGCACGCTGCTGCTGCTCCGGCACGCCAAGTCCGCCTACCCGCCGGGCGTCGTCGACCACGAACGCCCTCTGGCGCCGCGGGGTGTCCGCGAGGCCGGGTTGGCCGGCGACTGGCTGCGCGCGCACGCCCCAGCGGTGGACGCGGTGTTGTGTTCGACCGCTACCCGGACCCGCGAGACGCTTGCGCGCACCCGCATCTCCGCGTCCGTCGAATACCTCGACCGCATCTACGACGCGACGCCGGGCACGGTGATCGACGAGATCAACCGCGTACAGGAGCACTTCGACGCCGACGTGCAGACCCTGCTGGTCATCGGCCACGAGCCGGCGATGTCGGCCGTCGCGCTCGGCCTGGCCGCCGCGGACGGCAGCAATAACACGGCCGCCGAACGGATCTCGATCAAGTTCCCGACGTCATCCATCGCCGTGCTGCGCACCGGCGAGCCGTGGCATCGGCTCTCGTTCGACGGCGCCGCACTCGTCACTTTCCATGTGCCCCGCTAGGCGCGGGTCGCGAGTGTCAACTCCATCAGCTTCAGCGCCATCTGGCAGGCGTCGATTCCCGGCGACTGCGGATTGATCCACCACCCGACGACACCTGCCGCATCGCTGGCCACCCCGCATGCGCCGTTCGGATCGTTGGGCCGCATCACGATCGACGCGATGCCCGCCACCGAGCGGTTCTCGATCTGGTACTTCAGCTTCTGCGCGGTTTCGCGTTCGTTGTCGAGGCTGCCCTCCTCGAACCAGAACCGGGTGATGTCGACCAGGCCGGACGGATTGGCGGCCTGCCAGCGACAGATCGCGCCGACGAATGTGCTCTGGATATCCAGGGGATCGGCGCCCACGGTCTCGGCGAGGATGTCCTCGGTCAGCACCTCGCACTCTTTGAGGAGATTCGGGTACTGCCGCTCGGAGTCTTCGTTGCGCGGACCGCTGCCTCCCGAGCCCGACTTGGCCGCGGTGCCGTCGACAGTCTTCGTGCAACCGGTGAGCAGCGACAGCACGGCGAGCACAGCGATGAGGCCCGCACTCAGCCGGCGAGCGAACGCGCTTCTCATTCGGAATTCACAATCGATTGGCGGGTCAGTTCCTTGGCGACGTCGCAGGGATCCGGGAACGGTTTGGAGGCGTAGCTGACCGACCATTCGATGAAGTCGTCATCTAACTGGATGCCGATCTCGCACAGGTTGGTGCCCAGTAGCGGGTCGTCGCCGATGGCGATGAACCCGCCGTGACCCTCGATGTCGATGTCCTCGACGCTGGTGCGGGACAATTCCTCGGTCTTGCGCTCGCGCCCGATCGGGCTTCCCCGGAACCAGCTGAACGAGAAATGGGGGCCGAGTATGCTGCCGCCGGCCAGCCACTGGCACCCGACCGAGTTCTTCGCGGTGTTCACCAGCCCCGGCACGCGGGTCAGCTTGATGACCTCCTGGTCGCCGATGCCACCGCACTCCGGGAAGAACGGCCCGTGCGAGATGTCCTGCGCAGGTCTTGGGCTGTCCTCGGGCACCTGGGGCCCGGAGGGTTCCGAATCCGAGCATGCGGCGGACAGCGGGATGACCACCGCGGCCGCGACGGCCAGGCAGCGGGTCACACGCGTGCTGTGGGTCACGCCATGCACTGTAGCGGCGGATCCCCGGGTCAACCACCGACATGCCGGTTGACCTGCTTGTATATCGGGTGTGCGACAGTAACGGGATGCTATGGGCGCTGCTGCGACAGTACGCGCGGCCATATCGGGCGCGGCTCGCCGCCGTCGCGACTCTGCAGTTGATCAGCACACTCGCCTCGCTGTACCTGCCGACGGTCAACGCATCGATCATCGACGACGGCGTCGCCGCCGGAAACCTGCGCAGAATCGTCGAGCTGGGCGGGGTCATGGTCGCGGTCACCGCGATGCAGGTGATGTGCGCGGTGGGCGCGGTGTACTTCGGGTCGCGGGCGGGCATGGGCGTCGGTCGGGACCTGCGCGCGGCACTCTTCAACCACGTGACGGGGCTCTCGGCCGAGGACACCGCACGGTTCGGCGCCTCGTCGCTGCTGACCCGCACCACCAACGATGTGCAGCAGATCCAAGTACTGGTGCAACTGACCTGCACCACGCTCGTCACCGCGCCGATCATGTCGATCGGTGGAATCTTCATGGCGGTGCACCAGGACGCCGGGCTGTCGTGGCTGCTTCTGGTCAGTGTGCCGATCCTGGCGTTGTCCAACTACTGGATCGTGGGCCATCTGCTGCCGATATTCCGCCGCATGCAGCGTCTGGTCGACGGCATCAACCGGGTGATGCGCGACCAGCTCGCGGGCCTTCGGGTGATCCGCGCGTTCGCCCGGGAGCCGTTCGAGCGCAATCGGTTCGCCGAGGCCAACCAGGCGCTGGCCGACACCGCGCTGCAGGCGGGCCGCTGGCAGGCGCTGATGCTGCCCACCACGACGCTGGTGATCAACGTCTCGAGCGTCGCCTTGATCTGGTTCGGCGGGCTGCGGATCGACGCCGGGCAGATGCAGGTCGGCTCGCTGATCGCGTTCCTGGCCTACTTCATGCAGATCCTGATGGCCGTCCTGCTGGCGACGTTCATCCTGGTCGTCATCCCGCGCGCGTCGGTGTGCGCCGAACGCATCACCGAGGTGCTGTCCACCGAACCGAAGATTCTCACCCCCGAGCAGCCGGTGCGACCGGCGAAGATCCAGGGCGAGATCCGGCTGGAGGCCGCGTCGTTCTGCTATCCGGGAGCCGAACGCCCTGTGCTGCAGGACATCTCGCTGACGGTGCGGCCCGGTACGACGACGGCGGTCGTCGGTTCCACCGGTTCGGGCAAGTCGACTCTGGTGTCGCTGATATGCCGGATGTACGACGTGACCAGCGGTTCGGTCCGACTCGACGGTGTCGACGTCCGCGACTACGATCCCGAGCAGCTGTGGTCGGTGCTCGGCGTGGTGCCCCAGCGCGGCTACCTGTTCTCGGGCACCGTCGCCGAGAATCTCCAGCTGGGCATGGTCCCCGGACAGGTGGCCACCGAGGACGAGATGTGGGATGCGCTGCGGGTCGCGGCGGCCGACGATTTCGTCCGCGCGCACGCCGACGGCTTGCACATGCGGGTCGCGCAGGGCGGCGCGAACTTCTCCGGCGGACAGCGGCAGCGACTGGCCATCGCCCGTGCGGTGATCCGTCGACCCGCCGTGTATCTGTTCGACGACGCGTTCTCCGCACTCGACGTGCACACCGACGCAAACGTGCGCTCAGCGCTGCGCGAAGTGTCGGCGGATGCCACGGTCATCGTTGTCGCACAGCGCATCTCCACCATCACACACGCAGATCAGATCGTGGTGATCGACGACGGCCGAATCGTCGGGGTCGGCACTCACGAGACCCTGCTGACTGTCTGCCCCGAATACGCCGAGTTCAGCGACTCCCAGTCCCCGGCCACAGTGGGTGACCCACGGTGAGCGGGCCGATGGCGCGGCCGATCCGCGGCATCGTGCAGGCGCCGACCCAACGTTCGCGCGACTTCACCGGTTCGGCGCTCCGGCTGGTGAAGCGGCTCACGCCGCAGCGTGGCCTGACCGCGGCGGTGATTCTGTTGGGCATCGGCGGCATCGCGATCAGCGTCATCGGGCCGCGAATCCTCGGGCACGCCACCGATCTGCTGTTCAACGGTGTGGTCGGGCGTCAACTGCCGGCGGGCCTGACCAAAGAGCAGGCCATCGAGGCCGCCCGCGCCCGGGGCGAGGACACTTTCGCCGATCTGCTCTCGGGAATGAATGTCGTCCCCGGCCGAGGCGTGGACTTCGGTGCCGTCGGGCGCACCCTGCTGCTCGCGCTGGGCCTCTATCTCATTGCTGCATTACTGGTCTGGCTGCAGGCACTGCTGCTCAACGTGGCGGTGCAGCGGACCATGGTGACGCTGCGCTCCGACGTCGAGGACAAGCTCTACCGGATGCCGCTGTCCTACTTCGACTCTCGTCAGCGCGGCGAGGTACTCAGCCGGGTGACCAACGACGTCGACAACATTCAGACCTCACTGTCGATGACGATCAGCCAGCTGATGACGTCGGTGCTGACGGTGCTCTCGGTGCTGGCGATGATGCTGACCATCTCGCCGCTGCTGACCCTGCTGACAGTGGTGACCGTGCCGCTGTCGCTGTGGGTGACCCGGGCGATCGCACGCCGGTCGCAGCGCCTGTTCGTCGCACAGTGGGCGAACACCGGCCGGCTCAACGCCCACATCGAGGAGACTTACAGCGGCTTCACCATCGTCAAGACCTTCGGCCACCGCGCGGCCGCCCAGGAACGGTTCCGCGAGTGCAACGACGACGTGTACCACGCCGGTGTCGGCGCGCAGTTCTTCTCGGGCCTGGTAGGCCCCGCCACCACGTTCATCGGGAACCTGAGCTATGTCGCGGTCGCGGTGGTGGGCGGGTTGCAGGTGGCCACCGGCCACATCACGCTCGGCAACATCCAGGCGTTCATCCAGTACGTCCGCCAGTTCAACCAGCCGCTGACGCAGCTGGCGGGCATGTACAACACGCTGCAGTCCGGCGTGGCCAGCGCGGAACGCGTATTCGACCTGCTCGACGCCGAGGAAGAGGCGCCCGACCCGCCGGCCCACCTTCCGGCGCCCGACCCGGGCCGACGGGATCTGGTCGGCCGGGTGGAGTTCGAGGACGTTACCTTCGGCTATCACCCCGGTACACCGGTGATTCGGAACCTGTCGCTGATCGCCGAACCCGGCAGCACGGTCGCGATCGTCGGGCCGACCGGAGCGGGCAAAACCACTCTGGTGAACCTGCTGATGCGCTTCTACGACGTCGACTCCGGCCGCATTCTGGTTGACGGCGTGGACATCTCGACGGTCAGCAGGTACTCGCTGCGGTCCCGCATCGGGATGGTGCTGCAGGACACCTGGCTGTTTGGCGGCACCATCTACGACAACATCGCGTACGGCAGGCCGGAAGCCACCGAGGACGAGTTGCTGTCGGCGGCCAAGGCCGCCTATGTCGACCGGTTCGTGCACATGCTGCCCGACGGGTATCAGACTCAGGTCAGCGACGACGGCGGCACGATCAGCGCCGGCGAAAAGCAGCTCATCACGATCGCCCGCGCGGTGCTGGCCCGACCCCGGCTGCTGATCCTCGACGAGGCCACCAGCTCGGTCGACACCCGCACCGAGCTGTTGATCCAGCAGGCCATGGCGGAGTTGCGGCGCGACCGGACGAGTTTCATCATCGCCCATCGACTTTCGACCATCCGCGACGCCGACGTCATCGTGGTGATGGAGGCGGGTCGAATCGTCGAACGCGGCAGCCACGCCGAGCTGCTGGCTAAGCGGGGCGCTTATTGGTCCATGACGCAGGCCTAGCCGCCGTAGGCTAGGCCCATCCCCCGCGACCGTGCGATTGGACGCGCCGACGACGGGGTATCGAAACGCACCCTCGCGACGGCGGAGATATGAGCACGACGGTCTACACGTTCTGCCGGTACTGCCTGGCGTCGTGCGGCCTCGAGGTGACGGTCGAGGACAACCGTGTCACCAAGATCGCAGCCGACAAACAGAACCCGCACACCTGGCACGACTTCTGCGCCAAGGGCCGCACGGCGCATCAACTCGTCGAACATCCGCGCCGGATCCTCAACCCGATGCGCCGGGTCGGCGACACCTACGTCGAGGCCACCTGGGACGAGGCGATCGCCGACATCGCCGCCAGGATGAACGCCGCGATCGAGGCGGGTGGACCCGACGCGGTCGGCGTCTACTACGGCAACCCGGCGGGTTTCTCCTCGTCGAACATCATCTTCATGAACGGTTGGCTGGACGCGATCGGGACCCAGAACCGTTACGCCGTGGGCTCGGTCGACCAGAACGCGATGCACGTTGTGGCCCAGGCGATGTACGGCTCGATCCTGATGGCGCCGGTATCGGACATCGACAACTGCGACTACTTCCTTCTGGTCGGCACCAACCCCGCCGTGAGCGCTTGGAATTGGCTGGAGACCGTGCCCGGCGGCTGGCGGCGCGCGCTGGCCCGCCAGAAACAGGGCGCGACGATCGTCGTCGTCGACCCGCTGCGCACCGAGTCAGCCGAGAAGGCCGACGTGCACCTCGCGGTGCGCCCCGGGCAGGACTGGGCGCTGTTGTTGGCCTTGGTGAAGGTCATCCTCGACGAGGGTCTCGAACATCGGCACGACTGCACCGAACTCGCGACCGGCGTGGACGATCTTCGTGCACTGGTCGCCGAGGCGGATCTCGACGATCTGGCTGCCCGTTGCGACATCGACCGCGAGCGAATCCGGCAGGTCGCCCGCGAGTTTTCCGCGGCGCGCGGGGCCATGGTGGTCACCCGCACCGGGGTGTCGATGCATCTGTCGGGAACCATCGCGGAGTGGTTGGGGCATGTACTCAACGTGATCACCGGCCGGATGGACCGCCCCGGTGGGCGCCGCTACGAGCCCGGCTACGTCGATGCGATCCGAATGTCGGCCATGGTCAAGGCCAAGCCGCATCACAGCCGACTGCTCGGCCGCGAAATGGTCGCCGGCGCACACGCGCTCAGCGAACTGCCCGATGAGATCACCACGCCCGGTCGGGGCCAGATCAGGGCGATGCTGATCAACTCCGGTAATCCCGTGGTCTCCGGCCCCGACGGTGCGAAGCTGGATCGAGCGCTGGCCCAACTCGACCTACTGGTCGCGATCGACTTCGTCCAGCGCGAGAGCCACCGCCACGCGCACTGGCTGCTGCCCGCGGCTCACTGGCTGGAACGCAGTGACCTGCTCGCGTTCACCAGCAACATGCACGACGAGCCCTACCTGCAGTACGGAGCGCAGGCCGTCGAACCACCGCCGGGCGTGCGGCAGGAGTGGCGGATCTTCACCGACCTCACGATTGCCATGCGCAGACCGTTGTTCGGCGCCAGGGGCCTGAACGGGTTCGTCAGGGCGACGCGGGCGGTGGCACGGCTGACCCACCGGCCGGCGATGGGGTTCGGCCCGCACTGGATCGACCGGCTGGTCGTGGCCACCGGGCGAAAGTTCAACGGACGCAGGATCAAATGGCGTGACGTCACGTCGCACCCGCACGGCTGGGTGCTGGGGCCCCGCGAGTTCGGGCACTTCCGCGACGCGCTGCGCACCGAGGACAAGAAGGTGCACGCGGCACCGCCCGAGTTTCTCGCGAGGGCCCGCGAACTGCTCGCGGCACCGCATCCCGAGCCGCCGGTCGGCTATCCGTTCCAGCTGGCCAACCGTAGGCACCGGCACTCGATGAACTCCTGGCTCAACGAGCTGCCCGGCCTGCATCCGGGCGGCAAGGGCAACGACGTCGTCATCCATCCGAAAGACGCAGCCGACCTCGGCGTAGACGACGGCGATCTCGTCAGGATCTTCTCCCCGGTGGGCGAGGTCAAGCTGACGGCGGTGGTCGACGATCGACCGCGTCAAGGCGTGATCATCGTCGACCACGGTTGGGGATCACGGGTTTTCGACCCGCGTGGAGGTGGCGAGCCCGTCGCGTTTGGCGCCAACCGCAACCTGCTGGTCGACGGCGGGCCGGTGGACCCGCTGTCACAGACCACGGCGTTGAGTTCGTCCTATGTCGGCGTGGAGCGAACTACAGCGTAGGCCCCTCGGCGCGCAGGTCGTCGACATTGCGCATCGCCTCGCGCAGCTTGCTCAGCCACTCTTCAGCGTGTTCGCCGACCAACCGCACCGACCACGCCAGCGCATCCGAACGCGACCGCGCGACGCCCGCATCGACGAGCGTGTCGAGCACCTGGCGCTCGGGTTGACGCAGCCGCGTCATCACCGGAACGGCCATGTGAGTGAACAGGATTCGCTCGTATCCGTCGTCACCGACCGCTCCGATCTCGATGCCCCACGCCACCTTGCGGCCGTACAGCGCTTCGGCTTCGTCGGCGATGCGCATGCGCTCCGACCGGGTGTCCTCCCGGAACCGCGCGGCCCTCCCGGATGCACGCGCCTCACTTTCCCCGCCCTCGGGTTCCGGAAGACGACCGATGACCGTGATCTCCTCGCGGTCGACGACCACTTTCGGGTCCCCCGTGAACCAGCCGTCGGGGAGCCGGCCGGCGAACCAGTCGGCGGCGTCGCCCGCGTCGGGCTGCTGAGCCTGCTGCCAGCCGCCCTGACGGCGCCGGCCATGAATATTGTGTCGCATGATTACATGCTTACACCGTTACAGCACAGATGACAGCGCCTTCACCGACAGCGAACGGCGTGACTACTTGCGCTTGAGCAATAGCGCGGCACCCCCGGCCACAACCGCGCCGATGAGTAACAGCACCGCCAGGGCCGGGCTAACCAGCCACCACACCAGGCCTACCGCGATGAGTGCGGGCGACGCGACGAACAGCACCATGCCCGGGTGCTGCTTGATGACCGCGAGGGCGCTCTGCGTTCGCACCCGGTCGATTTCTCTTGCCATGGCCCAAGAATGCCAGTTGGTGGGCTACTTTGTAGCGCCGCCGCCGGTTTCGACGACGTAGTCACAGCTCGAGCAGCACCGTCACCGGCCCGTCGTTGACGAGTTCCACCTGCATGTGCGCGCCGAAGACGCCGCTTTCCACCGTCGCCCCGAGGGCACGCAGCGCGTCGGCGAAGGCGGTGACGAGCGGCTCGGCCACGGCGCGGGGCGCGGCGGCGTTCCACGCCGGCCGCCGGCCCTTCGCGGTGTTCGCGTACAAGGTGAACTGGCTGACCACCAGGATCGGCGCTCCGACGTCCGACGCGGCCTTCTCGTCGTCGAGAATTCTTAGCTGCCAGAGCTTTTCGGCCATCCGCGCAGCCTTCCCCGCGTCGTCGTCATGGGTGACGCCGACCAGCGCGAGCAGCCCCTGACCTTCGGGCCGGATCTGTCCCACCACCTCACCGTCGACCTTGACGGCCGCTGAGGTGACCCGTTGGGCGAGAACTCGCATGCCCGCAGATGCTGCCACGACCTGTTCAATCCTTCCGTACCACCCCGTATTGATACCCCTAGGGGGTATCGGGTACTGTGGGTTCATGACCACCACCACTGTCACCGTCACCGGAATGACCTGCGGACATTGCGCCGCGTCCGTGCGCGAGGAGCTCGGCGAGATCACAGGCGTGACGGCGGTCGAGGTCGATGTCGCCACCGGTGCGGTGACCATCGACAGTGTCTCGCCCCTCGACGCAGCCGATATCCGGAGCGCGGTGGAAGAGTCCGGCTACCGGTTGGCCAGCTGATGAGCACCGTGGCCACTGACACGATCGAGCTGTCGATCGACGGTATGACCTGTGCCTCATGCGCGAACCGGATCGAGAGGAAACTCAACAGGATCGACGGTGTGACGGCGACCGTCAACTTCGCGACCGAGAAAGCGCGCGTCGAGTACGGCGAAGGGGTGACGCCCGCCAACTTGGTGGCCACCGTCGAAGAGGCGGGCTATCAGGCGCACCTGCAGGCAGAACAGGATGCCGCCGCTGACGAAGACCCGACCGCGGCGTTGCGCACCCGCCTGTTGGTTTCACTCGCGTTGACGATTCCGGTGATTGCCACGGCGATGATCCCCGCCCTGCAGTTCGCAAACTGGCAGTGGATGTCGCTGGCACTGGCCACGCCGGTGGTCGTGTGGGGCGCGTGGCCGTTCCACCGCGCGGCGTGGGCCAACCTGCGCCACGGCAGCGCGACGATGGACACGCTGATCTCGATGGGCACCCTTGCGGCACTGGGCTGGTCGGTCTACGCGCTGTTCTGGGGCACTGCGGGTGCCCCGGGGATGACGCACGGGTTCGAGCTGAGCCTGTCACGCACCGACGGATCCGGCAGCGTGTACTTCGAGGTCGCCGCCGGGGTGACCACATTCATCCTCGCCGGACGCTATTTCGAAGCGCGCTCGAAACGGCGCGCAGGTGCGGCGTTACGAGCGCTGCTGGAACTTGGCGCCAAAGACGTCGTCGTGCGCAGAGACGGCGCCGAACAACGGATTCCGATCGGTCAACTGCGCGTCGGTGACGAGTTTGTCGCGCGGCCCGGTGAGAAGATCGCCACCGACGGCGTGGTGGTCGAGGGTGCTTCGGCGGTCGATGCGTCCATGCTCACCGGCGAGTCCGTGCCGGTTGACGTCGGCCCGGGCGATGAGGTTGTCGGCGCGACGGTCAACGTCGATGGCCGACTAGTGGTGCGGGCCAACCGGATCGGCGCCGATACTCAGTTGGCTCAGATGGCGCGGCTCGTCGAGGACGCCCAGAACGGCAAGGCGCAAGTGCAGCGACTGGCCGACCGGATCTCGGGTGTGTTCGTGCCGATCGTGATCGCCCTGTCGGTCGCGACATTCGGCTTTTGGCTGGGCACAGGCGGATCGGTGGCGGCCGCCTTCACCGCGGCGGTGGCGGTGCTGATCATCGCGTGCCCGTGCGCGCTGGGGTTGGCGACGCCGACTGCGCTGATGGTCGGCACGGGTCGCGGGGCACAACTGGGCATCTTGATCAAGGGGCCCGAGGTGCTGGAGTCCACGCGTGGCATCGACACGATCGTGTTGGACAAGACCGGAACGATTACGACCGGCAGGATGACTTTCATCGATGTCGTCAGCGCCGAAAGCGAGCGGCCCGACGAGGTGCTGCGGATGGCGGGTGCGGTCGAAGACGCTTCGGAACATCCGATCGCCAGGGCGATCGTGAAGGGCGCGCGGGAAAAGCTGGGCGACTTGCCCTCGATCCAGGACTTCACGAACCTGCGCGGCCTCGGTGTGCGGGGACGGGTCGAAGGCCGCGACGTCACCGTCGGGCGGCAACGGCTGCTGGCATCGCACGCGATCTCAGACCTGTTGAAAACGGCGGTGCGAGAAGCAGAGTCGCAGGGCAGAACCGCCGTCGTCGTCGGGTGGGACGGCATAACGCGTGGGGTGCTGGTGGTAGCGGACGCCGTGAAACCGACCTCGCGCGAGGCGATCTTGCAGCTGCGCACGCTGGGCCTGAAGCCGATCATGGTGACCGGCGACAACGAGGCCGCGGCCGGCACGATCGCGGGACAGGTAGGCATCGAGGACGTCATCGCCGGGGTGCTGCCGCAAGACAAGGTCGACGTCGTCAAACGTTTACAGGCCGACGGCAAAGTGGTGGCGATGGTGGGCGACGGCGTCAACGATGCGGCGGCGCTCGCCCAGGCCGACCTGGGGCTAGCGATGGGAAGCGGCACCGATGTCGCGATCGAGGCAAGTGACCTGACGTTGGTGCGCGACGACCTGAACGCGGTTCCCGACGCGATACGCCTGTCGCGCAGGACATTGGGAACGATCAAAGGAAACTTGTTTTGGGCCTTCGCCTACAACGTCGCCGCGATCCCGCTGGCCGCCGCGGGTCTGCTGAACCCCATGATCGCCGGTGCGGCAATGGCGTTCAGTTCGGTGTTCGTCGTCAGCAACAGCCTTCGGCTGCGCCGCTTCACCGCTACAGCGTCGCGTTGATCGGGCCGAGGATCTGACAGTTCGGCTCCAGCGCGTCCTCGAAGACCTTGCCGCAGCCGCGACCGCTCGCGATGTACGTCGCGCCCGGCTGATACGGCTCGAAGAAGACCTGCGCTGCCCCTGGCCCTCGCGCCTGAGTGCACTGCCCTCGCGAATCGGGACCGGCGAGGTGAACACATGCGACGCTCATCGCCGGCCGGAACGGGGCACCGCATGCGTAGAACGAGACCGTCGCCGTCACCTTGCTGACTCCACCGGTGTTCACCACCTGTGGCGGCGAGAGGGTGTACCCGCACGCCGGTGCCGGTGGCTGCCCGTTCGCTGACCCGACACCCAGCAGACCGGTCGCCGCCATGAGCAGCGCGACCGACACGAGTTTGACGACCCGGCTCATCCCTGGATGGTAGATCACCGCCCGCACGGGCATTCCGGAATGGGAGCGGTCACCTACTGCTACGGCAGCGGGCTCGCGGACGAACACAAGTATGTCCAAGTCGCCGGTCGGAGCCTCCGAGATCGATACGCTCTGTTGGTGCCGGAAACCTCGTACGCGGCCTGCGGCGATCTCAGCCTGGCCTACCAAGTGTTCGGGGATGGGCCGGTCGAACTCGTGGTCGCGGGATCTTTCGTCAGCCACGTCGAGCTCTTCTGGACCATGCCCGAGTTCGAGGCGTTCATGGAGCGGCTCTCGACGTTTTGTCGCGTCCTCATATTCGACAAGGCTGGGGTGGGGCTGTCGGATCCGGTCCCGCGGGTTCGCACACTCGACGATCGAGCGGCCGAGATCGAGGCAGTCATGGACGCCGTCGGCTTCACGAGGGCGGTCATTATCGGCATCAGCGAAGGCGGCCCCGCCGCTATCGTGTTCGCGGCGACGCGGCCGGAGCGAACACGGGCTCTGATTCTCACTGGTACGAGCTCGTTCATCGGCTACTTCAACGGCTGGGACGACGTCGACCGCGACCCCGCCGAGTTGAGGCCTCGCCTACTACCTGAATTGGGTGAGCGTTACACGCCGTCGACGGGGCAGATCGCCCACTGGTTGGAATTCGCGCGCGCGGTCCGCTCGGCGTGGGGCACCGGTGCGGCACTCAAAGCGCTGCTGCCGTCTGTCTCTTCGGTGCGCCAGCTCGCGATGTTGGAGCGGATGAGCGCGAGCCCTGGGATGGCGCGTGCGACGCTGGAAGCCGTGATGCGGCTCGACGTGCGGCCGATCCTGCCGGCGATCACCGTGCCCACACTCGTTATTCATGCTCGCGGCGACTTCGTCCCGGTGCAGAGCGGCCGATACTTGGCCGATCACATTCCCGGGGCGCGGTTGCTGGAAGTCGACAGCCAGGACCACGCGCCCTGGGTATCCGATCCGGACCGGATCACTACCGAGATAGAGGAGTTCCTCACCGGCAGCCACACCGCACCCTCCCAATCGCACCGTGCGCTGCGGACCGTGTTGTTCACCGACATCGTCGCCTCGACCCAGCGCGTCGCAGCGACCGGTGACGAGCGGTGGCGTGCGGTGCTGCACCGCTTCAGTCAGATCACCGCCGAACTGACACGTCGGTTCGAGGGGACGATAGTCAAGAGCACCGGCGACGGCCATCTCGCCACCTTCGACGGCCCCACGCAGGCAATTCGCTGCGCCGAGGCGCTGCGCGCTGACGCCGAGACGATGGGCATCGAAATCCGCGCCGGTATCCACACCGGCGAGTGCGAACTGCTTGACAACGACATCGGGGGGATTGCTGTGCACATCGCGGCGCGGATCCTCGGCGAGGCTGGGCCGGGAGAGATTCTGGTGTCGAGCACGGTACGAGATCTGGTGGTGGGCTCGGGCACAGGCTTCGTCGACCACGGCAGCGTCGAGCTGCGCGGTGTGCCGGGTGCCTGGCACCTGCTCGCGGTCAACCGGCGCGGCGCGCGCGTGGGATCGGCTGAAGCGGAGCTCGCGTCGATGCCCACCCCCGGTCCTGGGTCCGCTATGCGCCGGTCCGATCGCGCCATGGCCGTAATCGCAAGGCGGACCCCCTGGGTTGTGAGGGGAATGGCCCGCCTTGCGGCCGCGAACGATCGCAGCTGAGCTCCTGTTCCACTGGTTTGGCTGACTCGGTTCCGTTCAGACGCCCGCCCGTCGCACGCGATACAGTTTCACGTCGGATTTGATGCCCTTGAGGCGCCGCGCGCCCGCGAATGACCAGTCGAACCGCTCGTCTTCGCCGACGGCGTCGCGCGTCGACTCCGCTACCAGAACGGATCCGGGACGCGCGGCCCCGGCGACCCTGCTGGCCAAGTTGACCGCGCCGCCGAACCAGTCACCGGTGCGGCTGACGGCCATTCCCGTCGCCATGCCGACGCGCAGCCGAGGGTAGTCCTCGTCGTCATTGGTTCGCTCGACCAGCATCAGAGCCGCTTCCAACAGGGGCACCGGTTCGGGGCTGACGAGCATCACCTCGTCCCCGATCGTCTTGACGAACCGCACCGGCGGAACCGACGCCTCGTGCGCGAGGTCGAAGAGCCGGCGGGCGAGTTGTTCGAGATCCTCGGGAGGCACCGCCTCACCGAGTCGGGTGAAGCCGACGAGATCGGCGAAGGCGGTCGTCACGAGTCGAGCGCCCGGCAGCCGCAGGCCCTTCGCACGTTCGGAGGCGGTGATCGCCTCGGTCTCCATCAGGTGACGCAACTGCAGCCGCAACATGTCCTGGATCATCGGGCCCAGCAACGGGTCGGCCGCGCGCACCAACGCTTCGGCGTTCTTGGCGATAACGAGTTTTGATGCGCTCGGGTCGAGCACCGAAGCCAAGCCCGCGTGACGCATCACTTCGGCCGCCTTCGACAACCCGTCGGCGAGCACGCGCGTGATCTGGATGATCTGGTCGGGCAGGATACCGATCTCGATGAAGCGCTGGGCGAACGCCGCGGCCTCGGCGTCCGCACGCAGGTGGACGGCCGCGTCGGGATCATCGACGGCGGGAAGTCCCATCGCGTGTTGAATGCGCTGCAGCAGTTCGAGATCGATGCCGGTCTTCTCGCTGGTTTCCCGCGCCGAAACGTAGACCCCGTCGTCGCCGAGCGCCTGACGCGCTCCGAGCAGCATCGGCAGGAAGGCATTTCGGATCACCTCGACGGCGATGCCTTTGCCCAACAGCCACGGGATCAACTCGGCACGTTGGGCGCGTTCCTCACCTTCGAGTCCGTCCAACAACCCAGAGGCTTCGATGTCGAAGTCATCGGCCACCGGCCCAAGGTATACCCCGTGCGATAGTGGCAGCATGGGTTCGCCGGTGCTGCACGGGTTGGCACCGATCATCGGCGAGGGGGCGCGCACCCTGGTTCTGGGCAATATGCCCACCCTGAGAGCATGGTGCCCAAGGACTTTCAGGGGTTCTTCGCCGAACACCCGCGCATCGCATTGGTGCTCTTCAACGGCGCCGCGGCGGAGAAGAACTACGCCCGACTTGTTTCCGTCGCAAACGGACCGCGCTACCGGCGACTGCCGTCCACCAGCCCCGCGCAGACGATGCCGTACGCAGACAAGCTCGCCGTCTGGCGCGAAGCCCTGTCCGCAAGGCGATAACGCCCCAGTGGCTTCGGCGGCGCTTATTCTCAGTACGGACGCGGGTGAGTCAGGACACCGGCGGGCGCCTTTGTGCCCACGGTCGCGCCTTCTCCATCTGTCCCGCTAGCGAGAGCAGCGTCGCCTCGTCGAACGGCCTACCCACCAACTGCACTGACGTCGGTACGGCGTTGTCGTCAAACCCCCACGGCACGACCGCGGCCGGCTGACCCGTCACGTTGAACAGCGCCTGAAACGGCACCCGTGCGGCGACCGACAACAGGGTGGACAGCATGCCCATGCGCTGATAGCGGCCGATGCGCGACGGCCCCTTCGCCGTTCCCGGTGTGACCACCACGTCGACGTCGTCGAAGATGGACTGGATCCGTTCGGCAGTATGGGTTTCCGCTCGGCGGATGGCGTCCATCCTCCGGTCGGAGATCATGCCGCCGACTCGCGCAAAGCTGCGCGTCCTTGCCTCCAACCGCTCCGGATGCGGCAGCGTCCGGACGTCGTCGAAGCAGCCCCGGAAGTAGCGCGGCAGGGCCTGGTCGAACATCACGGAAGCCGGATAGTCCGGATCGCGCACAACCACCTCGTGGCCCAGCTCCCGCAGCAGTTCACCCGCCTCGTGCAGCGCCGCACGCTGCAATCGACCGACCCGTGCGGTCAATAACGGGGGCACCTTGTCGCTCAACGCAATTCGGAGTGGTCGAGGTTCCCTTCCGGCGGCTGCGACGAATCCCGGCTCCCGCGTCACCGCCTCCAGGAAAAGCGCCGCATCCTCGACGGTCCTGGCGATCGGCCCGTTCACGTTCAGGCCGTTCCAGGAGTCGTCGTGCGGGGCCAGCGGCACGCGATCGCGCTGCGGTTTGAGCCCGAACAGTCCGCACCATGTCGCCGGGATCCGGATCGACCCCATCCCGTCGGACCCCAACGCCATCGGCGCGAGGCCTGCCGCCACCGCAGCGGCACTACCGCCGCTGCTGCCGCCGGGCGCGTAGTCGATGTTCCACGGGTTGCGCGTGGCGCCGAACGTCACCGTCTCCGTGAACGGCCACAGCATCATCTCCGGCACCATGGTCTTGCCGAGAATCACAGCGCCCGCATCGCGTAGGCGTCGCACCACTTCCGCATCGCGGGTCCGAGCGGGACCGTGGGCCGAGCTGCCATATGTCGTGGTCTCGCCCTCGACGTCGACGTCGTCCTTGATCGCGATCGGCACACCCAACAGCGGTCGCCGCTCCCCCGCGTCGATCCGCTCCTGCGCGGCGGCCGCTTCCCGCTGTGCGCTGTCCTCGAGCACCACACGGTAGGACCGAAGCGTCGTGTCGAGGCGCGCGATGCGCTCCAGGTAGTGCCCGAGCAGTTCGGGAGCGGTGATCTCGCCCGCGGCCAGCAGACGCGCCTGCTCGGCGGCGCCCGCGAAGACAAGCACGCTGGTATCCACGGCGGCAGCGTAGCCGCTGCGCCACCCTGCCCGGCGGCATATGCGCCGGGCGTGGTGCCGGGGTGGCCGAGTGGGCGAACAAGAACGTCGCCGGCCGACCGCTACCGTGGCGGGATGTCCTGTGTGTTCTGCACGATCGTTGCCGGCGAGGCGCCGGCCATCCGTATCTACGAAGACGACGACTTCCTGGCAATCCTCGACATCCGCCCGTTCAGCCGCGGTCACACGCTGGTGATTCCCAAGCGTCACACCGTCGACCTGACCGACACCCCGCCGGAGACCGTCGCCGCGCTGGCGCGAATCGGTCAGCGCATCGCGCGGGCCGCGCGGATCTCGGGGCTGCACGCCGACGGCAACAACGTTGTGATCAACGACGGTAAGGCGGCGTTCCAGAGCGTCTTTCACATTCACCTGCACGTGTTGCCCCGGCAGAGCGGCGACAAGCTGTCGGTCGCCAAGAACATGCTCCTTCGCCGCGACCCGGACCGCGAGGAGTCGGGACGGCTCCTGCGTGAGGCCCTGGCGCAACTCGACTCCGCTGCGCAAGACTGAACCCCATGAGCATGCCCTGGTGGGAGAAGTACATCGGAATGCCGATGCTGTTGCTGCACGACAAGGTCTACAAGGGCACCAATGGCCGGATCGGGCACACGATCCCGGGCGGTCCGCCGATGCTGATCCTGCACACGGTCGGTGCGAAAACCGGTTTGCAGCGGGCCAACTCGCTCGCCTATGCCCGCGACGGCGACGACTACCTCGTCGTCGCGTCAAAAGGCGGCGAGCCGCGGGCGCCGGGTTGGTACCACAACCTCAAGGCCAACCCGAACGTCGAGATCAACGTCGGACCCGAACGCATCAAGGTGACGGCCACACCCGTCACCCCCGACGATCCGGACTTCCCGCGGCTCTGGGGCATCGTCAACAACATGCGCGGCAACAAGGACCGCTACATCGGCTACCAGAAGCGGACGTCGCGGCCGATCCCGGTGATCAGGCTGACGCCTGATGGCCGGCCCGCCGGCGCGCCTTAGAACAGTTCCTTGGCCAGCAACTCCAGCGTCTTGTCGCGTGCCGGAGCCGTCGCCGGATCGGTGCCGCGCCGGGCCGAGGCCACCGGGTTGACCATGACCTCGTCGACGCCGAACCCATCGGCCAGCGCGCGCAGCTGATCGGCGGCCCCTGTCGGATCGCCGACGACGGCGCGCCCGAATGCGGCCTCAGCGATTCGTTGCGCCTGCGGTGCGAGTTCCTGCTGCTGGGCGTCCTCGACGAGATCGAGCGGGCCCAGCGGCTGACCGGTTCGCAGCCGCGCCATCATCTGCAGGTTCGGTAACGCCAACGCCTTTGCCTCGTCGTGTGTTTCGGCGACCACCGCGTTGACGGTGAGGAACGTCACGGGTCCGGGAGCCAGGTCGCTGGGCCGGAACTCGGAGCGGTACACGGCCAACGCCTCCGCTGTGCCCTGGCCCGAGAAGTGATGCGCGAACACGTACGGCAGCCCCTTGGCAGCGGCCAGGTGCGCCGAGTACATCGAGGAGCCAAGTAGCCACAGCTTCGGTTCGGTCACGGCGGCGGGCGTGGCCTTGAGGATGTAGCGCTGGTTCGGGATCGGCACCCGCACGCCGCGGGGGCTCATCAGCGCGACGACATCGTCGAGGTAGTCGGGAAAGGCCTCGATGTCACGATCGTCGCGCCCGGCGGCGCCGCGGAGCGCCATCGACGTGACGGGGTCGGATCCGGGCGCCCGGCCGATGCCGAGGTCGATGCGTCCCGGGTGGGCGGCCTCCAGCAGCGCGAACTGCTCGGCGACGGCCAGCGGCGCGTGGTTGGGCAGCATCACGCCGCCCGACCCGAGCCGCAGTTGCGCGGTATGCGCAGCCAGGTGCGCGACGAGTACCGGCGGACTGGTCGCTGCCACCGATGGCATGTTGTGGTGCTCGGCTACCCAGTACCGGGTGTAGCCGAGGCGGTCGGCGGTCTGCGCGAGCCGGGTCGAGGCCGCCAGCGCGTCGGAGGTCGACTGGTCGGTGCGCACCGGCACGAGATCGAGAACTGATAGGCGCATGGCAGTCACAACGCGTTCGGCCGCACGGACGTTCCCCGCACCGCCTCGCAGCACGTCGGGATCGGGTTGTTCGCGACTATCCGACGGATGCTCGCGCCTTAGCCTGCCGGAAGACGTCGTCGAACATTTCAGGCGTCAGCTTTCCGGTGAACGTGTTCTGCTGGGAGGGGTGGTAGCAACCGATCAGCGTGACGCGGCCCAGCTCGGCGGCGGCCCCGTGGCCGAACTTCGGTGCGGGCACCGGCACCGGCACTCCCCCGCCCCGCAGCATCTGCAGCGCTGCGCGCCAGGCGAACCCGCCGAGCGCGACGACCACCCGCACGCCGTTCGCCGTCAACCGCCACTCGGCGTCCAGCCACGGCGCGCACGTCGCACGCTCGGCCGGTGTCGGGGCATTGGCCGGTGGCGCGCACCGCACCGCCGCGGCCACCCGGGTTCCGTTGAGCGCCAAGCCGTCACCCGCGTCCACACACAGCGATTGGTTGGCCAGCCCCACCCGGTGCAGCGCCGCGTACAGGAAGTCTCCGGACCGGTCACCGGTGAACACCCGCCCCGTCCGGTTGGCACCGTGCGCAGCAGGCGCGAGGCCGACGACGAGCACCCGGGGCCGCGCCGCTCCGAAGCCGGGCGCCGGGCGGCCCCAGTACGGTTCGTCGGCGTACGACTTGCGTTTGACGACGGCCACCTCCTCGCGCCACTCCACCAGGCGGGGGCAGGCTCGACACACCGACACCTCCGCGTCGAGTTCCTCGATGGACCGCACTGCGGCGGCCATCGAGGCCACCTGCGCGGCGTTCGTCGCCACCGCGGTGTGTGGTGTCGCGGGGTCGCCCGGCCAACCCGAGCCCGGAGGCACCGGCGATCCGAACGGCGTACCGGTCCGCGGATGAGGCAGCAGCTGCACAGCACCACTGTGCACGCGTACACAATCGGGGTGCTGACCGGCCCTGTGCGCTGTTAGATTCTGCGGCGAGAACCCATGACCGATACCAAGCGCGGCCCCCTTGTGCTGATCATGTTCGCCGCGCTGATGGCCGGCGCAGGCAACGGCATATCGCTGATCGCCTTCCCGTGGCTGGTGTTGCAGCGCAACGGTTCTGCGCTGGACGCTTCGGTCGTGGCGATCGCAGGCTCCCTGCCGTTGCTGGTGGCGACGCTGATCGCGGGCGCCGCGGTGGACTATCTGGGGCGGCGGGTGGTTTCGATGATCTCCGATGCACTTTCCGCCCTGTCGGTGGCCGCCGTGCCGGTGCTGGCGTTGATGTTCGGGGTGGATGCCCTGAACGTCGCAGTGCTGGCCACGCTGGCCGCGCTGGGTGCGTTCTTCGACCCCGCAGGGATGACGGCCCGCGAGACGATGCTGCCCGAGGCGGCGAGTCGCGCCGGGTGGACGCTGGATCGGGCCAACAGCTTCTACGAGGCGGTGTTCAACCTGGCCTACATCGTCGGTCCCGGCATCGGCGGCCTGCTGATCGCGACGCTGGGTGGAATCAACACGATGTGGGTGACCGCGTCGGCCTTCGTCCTGTCGATCATCGCGATCGCGGTTCTGCGGCTGGAGGGCACCGGCAGACCGGACCGAACCGTGTTGCCCGAAGGTGTCCTCGCGGGCATCGTCGAGGGCCTGCGGTTCGTCTGGCAGAACAAGGTGCTGCGCACGCTGGCGGTCGTGGACCTGGCGGCTACCGGACTGTACATGCCGATGGAAAGCGTGCTGTTTCCGAAGTACTTCACCGACCGCGACGAACCGGCGCAGCTCGGGTGGGTGTTGATGGCGTTGAGCGTCGGCGGTCTGGTCGGCGCGCTCGGTTATGCGGTGTCATCGAAGTACCTGAGCCGGCGGGTGACCATGCTGGCCGCGGTGCTGACACTCGGGGTCGCGATGACGGTGATCGCGTTCCTACCGCCGCTGCCGCTCATCCTCGCGTTGTCCGCGATCGTCGGCCTGGTTTACGGGCCGATCGCCCCGATCTACAACTACGTGATGCAGACCCGGGCACCGCAGCATCTGCGCGGCCGGGTGGTCGGGGTGATGGGCTCGCTGGCCTACGCCGCGGGCCCGCTCGGACTGATCGTGGCGGGCCCGCTGGCCGACTCCGCCGGCCTGCACGTGACGTTTCTGGCCCTGTCGCTGCCGATGCTCGTGCTCGGAATCGTCGCGGTGTTCCTGCCCGCATTGCGCGAACTCGACCGCCCGCTGACGGTTTGAGGCGTGGAGATTTGGACCCCCCCGGAATCGCTACGCAGGCTGATCTTGAGCACCTTCCACAGGCCGAACGTGAATCCCATTCATGCGCAGACCGTCAGCGCACGGGGCCCCGCCTGGCGATCGAAGCCAGTTCCTCCCGGGAGCTTGCCCCCACCCGCTGACAGGCGCGGTAGATGTGACCTTCGACGCTGCGCACCGACATCACCAGCCGGTTGGCGATCTCGCGGTTGCTCAGCCCGGCCACCACGAACTCGACGATCTCGCGCTGACGGCCGGTCAACGGCTGGCTTGCCGGGCTGCGCAGTGCCGGGGTGCAGAGCCCACCGCAGGCGTCGCTGAGCTCCTTGGCCACCGCGGCGGCATACAGGCCGCGTCTGCGTTGCTGGTCGCGGGTGAACGCGACGGCGGCCTGCGCGGCGGCGTCGGCGGCGGCGGCCCGGTCGCCGATCTCCGCGTAGGCTTCGGCGGCCGCGAGCAAACCCTCACCATCGGAAGCGGCGAGCGACTCCACATGTCGCGCAACAGCATCGGCTAACGGCAACCGGAGCTCGTCGGCGAGCTGACGCACCCGAATCCGGTTCGACGAGTCGCCCCACTGCGCGGCCGCTTGATAGCACGCCACCTCATGGGTCGGCTGATCGCGCGCCCAGGCTTCCGATGCCGCCGAGCGCACGGTGTCGATGGCCTCGGTGACGCATCCGTTCGCAACCAGCGACCAACCGGTGGCGACGCCCAATGCGGTCTGCATGAACAAGTAATCGGGCGGAACGCTGGCCCGCGCCTGGTTGATCGCTTCCTCGGCGGCCGCTCCCTCACCGAGTTTCGCGTGCGCCTCCGCCAGCGCGAAGCATGTCGCCGGGCCTAAACCGCTTGTCACATCGTGCCTTTGGACACCGGCAAGCGCTTCATGCAAGAGCTTGCACGCGGCTCGGGCATTTCCACGCATGAGTTCGGCATTTCCCAGCAGCGACGCGAGGTTGGCGTAGGCCAGGCTCGGAATCTCACCCGCCGAGTCGGCTACCCGCCGCACCATCGCCGCACATTCGTCGATGCGCCCCGTCAGCCGGCAGGCGCGGGCGTACACGCTGGCGAACCAGAACCGCATGTGCGATGCCTGAAACGATGTCATCGCGCGGTTCAGCGCCGACTGCGCGACCGCCGTGAGGTCGTCGGCGCGGCCCAGCGCGCCCAGGGCCATCGTCAGCGCCACCGACGCCATGATCGCGTCGAAGTCGGTGAGGAGCCCCGATTCCAATGCGACGGTGGCTTTTTCCGCCGCCGCCTCACAGCGGGCCGACGCCGCGTCGACGCACGCCTCCGCCGCCATCCGTGCGAACCGTTCCGCGGTGGACTCAGGCTCGGCGGCAAGTCCGGCGAGAACGTCCGCTGCGTCGCTGATCCGACCCAGCATCCACATGAGGTTGGCCGCCCTCAGGATAGTCCATCGGTGCATACCCTCTGAGTCGTCAATCACATTGCGGCGCAATACTTCCTCTGCCTGCGCGCCGCGGCCCAGGAGGAACAGGTTCAATGCCCGGATACCCGGCGCCTCCGGCGCGCCCGCCTCGGCGGCGGCCGTCGCGAACCGGTCGGCCAGTTCCAAGTCGAGCAGCGTCATCGCGTGCTGCGCCGCCTGCAGGCAGACTTGCGGGTCCGGCGGCTGATCCGATTCGAGCGCGAGCAGCGCCCGGCGCACCGTCGCCTGCATGTCGGGTTCGCTCTCCTGGGCCAGCCGGGCGGCCAGCCTGCCCCGGATCTTCGACAGATAGATCTCTCCCGCTGCCGCCCGGCGCAGTTCCCCGAACAACGGGTGGGCCAGCCGCGCCACGAGAGCGCCGCCGCTTCGCTCGATGGTCACCAGCCGCATCCGCTCGGCGACCTCCAGATCGGCCTGGTCGACCACGTCGCACAACACGTCGACCGCCAGCGGTTCGCACTGCGAAAGGGTGTCAACGACGAGAGCCACTTCGGGCGTGAGTTGTCGCAGTTGGCGGCCGACCATGTCGCTGATGCTCTGCGACACCGCGACTTCGCCGTCCCACATCCACACCCCCGCCCGCAGCCGCATCCGTCCCGCGGCGATCTGGTCTTTGACCAGCTGGCGCAGGAAGAGCGCGTTGCCTCCGGTCAGCTTCCAGAACCGCTGGGCGCTGCGCGCGTCGAGCACGCCGCCGAGCGTGTCCTCGATCATGCTGCGGGCCGCCTCGGCCGACAGCGGGGCGAGGTCGAGGCGGGCCAGCAACCCGTCTTTCCACAGCGCGGTGATCGCGTCGGGTTCGTCGGCGCCCGACCGGAGAGTGACGACGAGCCGGGCCGCGCGGGTCTGCGCGAGCTGATGCACCACGTGCGCCGACAACCCGTCGAGCAGGTGCGCGTCGTCGACCCCGATCAGGGTCCGCCCGTGGCGCTGTTGCGCGACAAGGGAATTGATCAGATGGCGCACGTTCGGCAGCGGATCGGAAATCGTGTCGCTGATCAACGCGGTGAAAGCACCGAGCGGAAGAGCCCGCGCGGACTCGGTGCCGACGATCCAGTTCGTGCGTTCGCCCGCGCATTCGGCGAGCCGCAGCACCTCACGCGCGAGCCGGGTCTTGCCCACCCCCGCGGCGCCGACGATCACCACGCCGGACTTGTTGGCACCCCCGGTGGTTGCGCGGCGAATGGTCGCCAGTTCGCCGTCGCGTCCCGCCAGCGGATCCCCGCTGATCACGGCGGAAATATAACCCGCGGCGCCCACCCCCGCGCGAATTTCTGCAGGTCTCGACCGATCTACGATTGACGTGTGAAGTCCACGCTCGAAGACCTGGTCGCCGCGCTGCCCGAGGGCGCCGTCGTCACCGATCCGGACATCCTGGGGTCATACCGGCACGACCGGGCCTTCGATCCGAACGCGGGGACACCGCTCGCGGTGGTGCGGCCGCGCAGCACCGAGGATGTGCAAGCAGTGCTGCGCTGGGCCACCGCCAGCAAGGTCGCGGTGGTGCCGCGCGGAATGGGTACCGGCCTGTCCGGCGGCGCCTCGGCGCTCGACGGTGCCATCGTGCTGAGCACCGAGAAGATGCGCGACATCACCGTCGACCCGGTGACCCGCACCGCCGTCGTCCAGCCCGGGCTGCTCAACGCGGAGGTCAAGAAGGCGGTCGCGGAGTACGGGCTGTGGTATCCCCCGGACCCGTCGTCGTTCGAGATCTGCAGCATCGGCGGGAACGTCGCCACCAATGCCGGCGGCCTGTGCTGCGTGAAGTACGGCGTCACAACGGACTACGTGCTCGGCCTGCAGGTCGTGCTTGCCGACGGCACGGCGGTGCGACTCGGAGGTCCGCGGCTCAAGGACGTCGCCGGATTACCGCTCACCAAGCTGTTCGTCGGCAGCGAAGGCACGCTCGGCGTGGTCACCGAAGCGACGCTGAAACTGCTGCCCGCCCAGTCCGCCGCGTGCACGGTGGTGGCGAGCTTCGACTCGGTCGAGTCGGCCGCCACCGCCGTCGTCGCCATAACGGGCAAGATCCGGCCGTCGATGCTGGAGTTCATGGACTCGGCCGCCATCAACGCCGTCGAAGACAAGCTCAAGATGGGCCTGGATCGCAGCGCTGCCGCGATGCTGGTGGCCGCGTCCGACGATCGCGGCCCGTCCGGCGCCGAGGACGCCCGGTTCATGGCCGACGTCTTCGCCGAACACGGGGCGAAGGAAGTGTTCTCGACATCGGATCCCGAGGAGGGTGAGGCGTTTGTCGCCGCGCGGAGGTTCTGCATTCCCGCCGTCGAGTTGAAGGGTTCGCTGCTGCTCGAGGACGTCGGAGTTCCGTTGCCGGCGTTGGTCGATCTGGTCGGCGGCGTGGCCAAGATCGCCGCCAACCACGAACTGCTGATCTCGGTGATCGCGCACGCCGGCGACGGCAACACGCACCCGCTGATCGTCTACGACCCCGCCGATGCCGCGATGACCGAACGCGCCCACCGCGCCTTCGGCGAAATCATGGACCTGGCGGTCAGCCTCGGCGGCACGATCACCGGCGAGCACGGTGTCGGCCGGTTGAAGCGGCCGTGGTTGGCCGGTCAGATCGGACCCGAGGCGATGGCACTCAACCGGCGGATCAAGCAGGCGCTGGACCCGGACAACATCCTCAACCCAGGCGCTGCGATCTGAGGCCCGGCGCCGAGACTGACGTAATGGCTGCTATCCGACTCGATCAACGACCAATTCGCCGGTTTCGCGGCAACTCCTATTGACAGCCCCCGTAGTTCTGTCGTACCAATGAGACGTGACGGCAACTATGTCTCATGGCACGCCGGTTCGGTTCGAGCTCGCCAACGCCGAAACGTGGGCCGATCCCTGGCCGATGTACCGAGCGCTGCGTGACCATGATCCCGTCCACCACGTGGTGCCGCGGGACAAGCCCGATCACGACTACTACGTAATGTCGCGGCATGCCGACATCTGGGCCGCCGCGCGTGACCACGAGACGTTCTCGTCGGCGCAGGGGCTGACCGTCAACTACGGCGAACTCGAACTCATCGGCCTGGCCGACAACCCGCCGATGGTGATGCAGGACCCACCGGTGCACACCGAGTTCCGCAAGATGGTGTCGCGCGGCTTCACCCCGCGGCAGGTCGAGGCGGTCGAGCCCAAGGTGCGCGAATTCGTCATCGAGCGCATCGAGCGCATCCGAGACAACGGCGGCGGCGATATCGTCGCCGAACTGTTCAAGCCGCTGCCGTCCATGGTCGTCGCGCACTATCTGGGCGTGCCGGAGGTCGACCGCGACAAGTTCGACGGCTGGACCGATGCGATCGTCGCCGGCAACACCGCCGACGGCGGCATCGGCGGTGCGCTGGACACGCTCGGCGACAAGTTGGGCGAGATGATGGCCTACTTCACCGCGCTCATCGAACGGCGGCGGACCGAGCCGGAGGACGACACGGTCTCGCATCTGGTGGCCGCGGGCGTCGGCGCAGACGGCGACATCGCTGGTGTCCTATCCATCCTCGCGTTCACCTTCACCATGGTCACCGGCGGCAACGACACCACCACCGGCATGCTCGGCGGTTCGGTGCAGCTGCTGCACCAGCGGCCCGACCAACGCCGACTGCTGGCCGAAAACCCGGAGCTGATCCCCGATTCCGTCGACGAGTTTCTTCGGATGAGCTCGCCGGTGCAGGGGTTGGCCCGCACCGTCACGAGCGACGTGACTGTGGCGGACACGACCATCCCGGAGGGCAGGCGGGTGCTGCTGCTGTACGCGTCGGCCAACCACGACGAACGCCAGTTCGGCGACGATGCCGAAGAACTCGACGTGACCCGCAAACCGCGCAACATCCTGACGTTCAGCCACGGCGCCCACCATTGCCTCGGCGCGGCGGCGGCGCGGATGCAGTCACGCGTCGCGCTGACCGAACTGTTGACGCGGATCCCCGATTTCGAGGTCGACGAGAGCGGAGTCGTGTGGTCCGGCGGCAACTACGTGCGGCGGCCATTGTCCGTGCCGTTCAAGGTGACCGCCTGATGGCCGGTGACTGGTTGGCCGCGCGACGCACGGAAGTGGCCGCCGACCGCATTCTCGACGCGGCGGGCGAACTGTTCACGCACAAAGAGGCCGCTACCGTCGGCATGCACGAAATCGCCTCGGCGGCAGGGTGTTCGCGCGCCACGCTGTACCGGTACTTCGAGAACCGCGACGCACTGTACACCGCGTACGTGCACCGCGAGAGCTACCGGTTGTACCGGGAGATGACCGAGCAGATCAATGCGCTCACCGATCCGCGCGAGCGCCTCATCGAGGGAATGCTGGCCTCACTGCGCAACGTTCGCGAGAGCCCCGCTCTCGCATCCTGGTTCGCAACCACGCAGCGGCCGATCGGCGCGGAGATGGCCGAGGAATCCGAAGTCATCAAGGCGCTGACCGAGGCGTTCGTCATCTCGCTGGGTCCCGACGAGCCGCAGGTGGTTGCGCACCGGGCCAGGTGGCTGGTGCGAGTGATGACCTCGCTGATGTTGTTCCCCGGGCATGACGAGGCCGACGAGCGGTCGATGCTCGAGGAGTTCGTCGTACCGATCGTGCTGCCGAGTCGTCAGGCCACCCAGTAGCGCCCGGAGCCGTCAGGCGACCCAATACGCTTGCGCCTTGATCGACTTCTTCGAGATCTTGTACTGCTCACGGAAGACCTTGGCCACGGCGCGGGTGGTGCGGTTGTCGCACGCCACCCAACCGAAGTGATCGGAGGCCTCGAACGACGCCGCAGCCACGGCTTCGACCAGCGCCTCGCCGGCATTCTTGCGGTCCACCCACGTCACATCGGTGCTGCGGGCCACCGGCAGCTGCCGGTCGTCGTCGTGCGCGGCCTCCAAAAACACCCGCGCCGGGGTGTCGCCGATCGCCGTCAGCAGCGAGTTGATGGCGGGCAGCGATGCGGTATCGCCGACGATCACATAGCCGGCGGGCTGTGGTTCGGGCAAGGTGAAGTTGCTGCCCAACACCGTCACGTCGACCGTGTCGCCGGGTTGCGCGTTCTGCGCCCACTGCGAGGCGATACCGTCGTGCAGCGCGAACTCGATGTCGACGGCATCGGCGGTCGGGTTCGGGTCGACCAGCGTGTAGCCGCGCTGATGCAGTTTGTCGCCGTCGGCGAACCACATGCGGATCCACATCGTCGGGTGCAGCGGCCGGTCGGCGAGCAAGCCGCCCGCATCGAAAGTCAGCCGCAGGTAATGCGGGCCGATCTCACGCCTACCCGTCACGGTCAGTCGATAGTCGCCCGCGCGCAGCAGCTTGAGCACCGCACCCTGGAAACCGCGCGTTGGCTTCTTGTCTGACATCACTGGCCCTCCGTGTCGCATTGCAGTTAGGCAACCCTACCCTAAGGTCGCGTACCTGACGCTGCCACAACGGCCTTAACTGGTTACTTGCCCGCACCACATGCGTGCGATCAACCAATTAGCGCCAAATCCGGCTGCATGCGGCGTCAGGTGGTCCGCACCCGGGTGAACCGGTGCAGCAGCCAGGACAGCGGGACCGTCACCACGAAGGTGACGAGGAAGAGCATGACGACGGAACCGGTGTAGATCGGATAGCGCAGGATCTCCACCATCACCAGCTCCATCGTGATCAGGTGGATCAGGAAGATCTCGTAGGAGATCTCGCCGAGGAAAACCATCGGCCGGCTGGACAGGAACCGCGCATAGAGGCCCCGGTCGCCGAGCGCCAACGGCGCCACCGCCAGCGTGGCGATCACCGCGTAGAACAACACCTTCACCAAGGCCTCGCGCAACTCGTTGGGCGAGGTGGTCGGCTCACCGGCGATCGGTGTGGACACGATGAAATAGCACGCGACCGCCAGCGGTATGCACGCCAGGCCGTAGGCCCGCACGCCCAGCGGTTGCAACACCGCGAGCATCATCCCGCCGATGAACCAGACCAGATACGCCGGCAGCCACAGCCGCGCACCGTCGGCCAGGAAGTCGGTGGTGTGCACCAGGATCAACCACGCCGGGGTGATCAGCGCCAGTGCGGCCAGTCCGCCCATCAGCAGGCCGGGCCGCCACCGTCGCCGGCACAGCGCCACCAGCAGCAGCCACGCCAACAGCGGCAGCACCACGTAGAACGCGACCTCCACCGCAAGGCTCCACATCTGCGTCAGACCCTGATGCAGGAACGAATACAGATAGTCGTCGGTGTAGATCTGGGTCAGCGTGAGGTTGCGGAACAACCCTTCCCAGGTGTGGCCGGGATTCGGGCCCGCGGTGCGGAAGTGGTAGACGAGGTAGGCCGCCAAGACGGTGACGATGTAGGCAGGCATGATGCGGCGCACCCGGCGCCAGGCGTAGCGACGCACCGACGGCGGCGGGCGCCCGGTGAGCGCGGCCTTCACCCACGGCGAGAACAACAGAAATCCGCTGAGCACGAAGAAGATCGGTACCCCGATCTCGGCGCGGGAGTACACCAGGCCGACGTAGCCCTGGGGGTACTTACCCGTCGTGTACGCGGCGTGGGTGAGCATCACCAACAGCGCCGCGACGGCGCGGATACCGGTGAGCGAGGCGACGCGTTCGGGCTTGCCGACGGATTCCAGGCCGCCCTGCGCGTCCAGTCCGCGCGACAGCGTCATCTGCCCTTGCGCCGGCCCTTGTCCGGCCGTCGGTCGGGCTGCAGGTTGATCTTCACCCCCGAGATACGGGTGTTCTCAAGGGCTTTGAGTGTCTTTCTGGGCAGATCGGCGGGTAGCTCGACCAACGAGAAATCGGGGCGGATCGTGATGTGGCCGAAGTCGCTGCGGTGCAGTCCCCCTTCGTTGGCGATCGCGCCGACGATGTGACCGGGTCCGACCTTGTGCCGCTTACCCACATCGATGCGGTACGTGGTCAAGCCCTCGCGCCGTCTGCGATCGGGCTTCTCGCGCCGCGGCCGCTCCTCGCGCTCGCGGCGCTTCTCCGGCGGCGGCTCGACCATGAAGAACTGGTCACCACCGTGCGCCTGCGCGGCCAGCGCCGCCGCGATATCGGCGATCGGCACGTCGTGCTCGCGTTCGTACTCCTCGATGATGTTCCGGAAGACGTCGGTGCCGGGAGCGTTGAGCGCCTCGGTGATCGAGTCGCGGAACTTCGCCACCCGCTGGGCGTTGACGTCCTCGACCGTCGGCAGTTCCGCCTCGACCAGCTTGGACCGGGTGGCCTTCTCGATGGCCTTGAGCAGATGGCGCTCGCGGGGGGTGACGAACAGCAGCGCCGCCCCGGACCGGCCGGCCCGACCGGTGCGCCCGATGCGGTGCACATAGGACTCGGTGTCGTGCGGGATGTCGTAGTTCAGCACGTGGGAGATGCGTTCGACGTCCAGCCCGCGCGCTGCCACATCGGTGGCGATCAGGACGTCGATGCTGCCGTCCTTCAACGCGGCGATGGTGCGCTCACGCTGTGCCTGCGGGATGTCCCCGTTGATCGCCGCCGCGGCGAAACCCCTGGCCTTCAGCCGTTCGGCGACCTCTTCGGTGGCTTGTTTGGTGCGGACGAACACGATCATCGCGTCGCCCTCCTCCACCTCGAGCACCCGCGTCAGCGCATCCATCTTGCGGTGGCCCGCCACTTGGATGTAGCGCTGCGAAATGTTCTCGGCGGTGGTGGTTTTCGCCTTGACGGTCACCTCGACCGGGTCGTGCAGGTACTTGGTGGTGATCTTGCGGATCGCGGGCGGCATGGTCGCCGAGAACAACGCGACCTGTTTGTACTCGGGGGTGTCGGACAGGATTCGCTCGACGTCTTCTGCGAAGCCCATCTGCAGCATCTCGTCGGCCTCGTCGAGCACCAGATAGTCGAGCCGCGAGAGATCCAACCGGCCCTTCTCGAGGTGATCGATCACCCGGCCTGGCGTGCCGACCACCACCTGGGCGCCACGCTTGAGCCCTGCCAGTTGCGGACCGTAAGACGATCCGCCGTATATCGGCAGCACGTTGACCTCGGGCAGGTGCGCGCCGTAGCGGCCGAACGCCTCGGCCACCTGCAGCGCCAGTTCCCGCGTCGGCGCCAGCACCAGCGCCTGGGTGACGCGACTGCTGGTGTCGATCTTCGACAGAATCGGGATGGCGAACGCGGCCGTCTTGCCGGTGCCGGTCTGGGCCAGACCCACCACGTCGGAGCCCGCCATCATGGCCGGGATGGTGGCCGCCTGGATGGCCGACGGTGTCTCGTAGCCGACGTCGGCGACGGCCTGCAGCACCGACGGGTGAATCTGCAGGTCGTTGAAGGTCAGCTCGGCGTCAGTGGCGTCCGGCTCAGAGGGCGTCATCGGCTACCGAGTCTAATAGCCACCGGCTGCCCGACCCGCCGCGCCGCGTGCCATGGCACCGGCCTTCCGTTCGGTACGGTGCGCTGTTGTGAAGTGGGCGGTCCTCATCTGCAGCTGCATCGGCACCGCAGCGGTGCTCGTCGCCGGTTGTGGCGCCAGCGACTCGACGGTCTCCAAGACCCCGTCGGCCACACCCCCCGCTCCCGCGGCGACGCCGGCGCCGCCGGCGCCGACTCCGACGATCGCACCGCCCAGCACGCAAGCCCCCGCGGATCCGTGCGCGGTGAACCTCAACGCACCGGAGATAACGGAGGCCGTCGCGGCATTGCCGAAGGACCCGCGCAGCAACCAGGGCTGGTATCCGGTGCCGATCGCCGGCAATTACAACGAGTGCGCGCAGTTGTCGGTCGTCATCGTCAAGGCCAACACCAACGCCGAGAACGCCAACACCCGGGCGGTGATGTTCCACCAGGGCAAGTTCATCCCGAGCGGGGTTCCCGACACCTACGGGTTCAACGGTGTGGACAGCTCGGAGAGCACCGGCGACACCGTCGCGCTGCGCTACTCCAGCGGCATGCCAGGCCTCGACAGCGTGGTCCGATTCCGCTGGAACGGCAACGGTGTCGAGCTGATCGGCAATACCGGCTGACCGCGACCGCTGTTCACCCGACGTGGCTCCTTTGACGACGAATCGAGGAAGACAGCCCCATCCTCAGGACCGGCCACCGAGCTGAGAAGCGCTGCGGCGCTGAGGTGTCGGCGGGGTCACATACAGTGGCACCGTGTTCGTGGACTCGCATGGCGCTGAAACCCGCGTCATCTACAGCGCTTCCGACCTCGCTGCGGCGTCCCACTGCGAGTACGCGCTGCTGCGTGCATTCGACGCGAAGCTCGGCCGGGGTCCCGCGGTCGCAGGCGAGGACGAGATGCTGCGCCGGACCGCGGAGTTGGGCGATGCACACGAGCAGCGGGTGCTCGACGCGTTCGTCGCCCAGTACGGCGAAGGCGTTGTCCGGATCGGGCGACCCGCGTACACCCTGGCCGCCTTCCAGGCCGCCGCCCGCGCCACCGCCGACGCGTTCGGTCGGCGACCGCCGGTGGTGTACCAAGCCGCCCTGTTCGACGACCGGTTCGTCGGCTTCGCGGACTTCGTCGTGCTCGACGGCGACCGGTATCGGGTACTGGACACCAAACTCGCCCGCCGCGCCAAGATCCAGGCGCTGCTGCAAATCGCGGGCTATGCCGATGCGTTGCGCGGCATGGGCGTCCCGATCGCGGACACAGCGAGCCTGATCCTCGGGGACCGCACCACGGTTGACTATCCGGTCGACGATCTCGTGCCGGTCTACCGGCAGCAACGCGATCGCCTGCGCGAACTGCTCGACACCCACCTGGCCTCGGGTGCCCCGGTCGGCTGGCGCGATACGGCGGTCAGCGCGTGCATGCGGTGCGAGTGCTGTATGCCCAACGTGGTCGCCGACGACGATGTGCTGCTGGTGGCTGGAATGCGGATGACCCAGCGCGAAACGCTGAGCTCCTCAGGTATCGACACCGTAGCGGCCCTCGCAACGTCGTCGGGACCCGTCGAAGGTATGGCGGCGAGCACGCTCGCGGGTCTGCGTACCCAGGCGCGCTTGCAGGTCAGACAGCTCGATACCGGTTTACCTCAGTTCGAGATCGCCGACCGCGACGCGCTCGGCGCGATTCCCGCGGAGGACCCGGGTGACCTCTTCTTCGACTTCGAGGGTGATCCCTTGTGGACCGACGACGGCGTCACCTGGGGACTGGAGTACATGTGGGGAGTCCTGGACACCGCCGACAACTTCACCCCGCTGTGGGCAGAGGACCGACGATCGGAACGCAAGACGTTCACCGACTTCCTCAACCTGGTGCGCAAGCGCCGCAGTCGCTATCCCGGTATGCACATCTACCATTACGCGGCGTACGAGCGCACCAAGCTGTTGGAGTTGGCCGCCCGCTACGGGGTGGGCGAGGACGAGGTCGACGACCTACTGCGGGCCGATGTCCTGGTCGATCTGTTCCCGATCGTTCGTAGCAGCCTTCGCGTCGGCGCCCCGTCCTATTCGCTGAAGGCGCTGGAGCCCCTGTACATGGGCTCGGAGCTGCGCTCGGGTGAGGTTACCAACGCCGCAGCCTCGATCACGCAGTACGAGCGATACCGCGCGCTGCTCGACGAGGGCCGAACGGACGAAGCCGCCGGCGTGCTCAAGGAGATCAGGGACTACAACGAGTACGACTGTCGTTCGACGCGCCGGTTGCGAGACTGGTTGTTGCTGCGGGCTTTCGAGTGCGGTGTCACACATCTGACCCGGCCCGCCGAGAAGGGCGATCCGGTGCCGCCCCTCGACGAAACCGCACAGGTGCTGCAGGGGTTCGCCGGTGACGGCGTGAGTACCGACCGTACCCCGGAGCAGACCGCCGTCGCACTGATCCAGACCGCGCGTGGCTACCTCCCCCGGGAACGAAAGCCGTACTGGTGGGGGCACTTCCAACGGCTCAATCACCCCGTTGACGAATGGGACGACGTATCGGGCGTCTTCCTCGTCGACAGTGCCACCGTCGAACAAGACTGGCACAAGCCACCCCGGAAGCATAAGTACCGCAGGCATATTCGCCTCACTGGAGTGCTGCAGGGCGGCACCCTCGACGGGCGGCCGCGGGCCCTCTATGACCGTCCCGCTCCCGCCGGACTCGACGACGAGCACCCCGATCGCCGGGCCGCACACGATGTGACGGTGGTCGATACTGTCAAGGTGGATGGGGTTCCGGTCGAGGTTCTCGTCGAGGAACTTGCGGTGGACACCGAACACTTCGCGAACCTGCCGATGGCGTTGACACCGGCGAAGCCGATCCCGACCGCCAAGCTGGAAGAGGCCATCGAGGCATTGGCCACCGAGACGGCGACCGCCGTGCTCGAAAGCCGCCTCCCCAGGTGCGCAGTTGTCGATATCCTGCGACGCGCTCGACCCATCACACGATCCGGTGCCGGTCTGCCACGCCTCGACAACGATGTCGCATCCATCACCGCGGCGGTCCTGGATCTCGACAAGTCGTACATCGCCGTGCACGGTCCGCCCGGCACCGGCAAGACATTCACCGCGGCGCGGGTCATCGCATCGCTGGTGAACGACCACGGTTGTTCCGTCGGCGTCGTCGCACAGTCGCACTCGGTGGTCGCCCATCTGCTCAACAAGATCGTCCACGCCGGGGTCGACCGGAGCCTCGTCGCGAAGAAGTCGAGCAACGACACGGCGCCCACCGATCGGTTCACGGTGATCGGCGACGACGGCCACGCAACCTTTCTCGCCGAGCACGACGCGTGCGTGATCGGCGGCACGGCATGGGATTTCGCCAACGATGCCAGGGTTGGATCGGAGCGCCTCGACCTGCTCGCCATCGACGAGGCCGGTCAATTCTCGCTCGGCTACACGATCGCCGTCGCTCGGGCAGCGCGCAACATCATGCTTCTCGGCGATCCGCAACAGCTCGGCCAGGTGTCTACCGGGAGTCACCCCGAACCCGTCGACCATTCGGCGCTCGGCTGGCTCATGGCAGGCCATGACGTGTTACCCGTCGAGTACGGCTATTTCCTTGAGCACACGCACCGCATGCACTCTGCGCTGTGCCGGGTTGACTCCGCGCTGTCCTATGACAATCGGCTGCTGCCGCACCCGAAGACGGACGCTCGCACGTTGGCCGGCTTCGACCCGGGCCTGCACACCCGATGTGTCGCCCACGACGGACGCTCCACCTCAAGTCCCGAAGAGGCCGCGGTGATCGCCGAGGAGATCGGCGGAATGATCGGCGCGCTCTGGACCGACGAACACGGCTTCCGGGCGCTCGATCAGGACGATGTGCTCGTCGTCGCGCCGTACAACGCCCAGGTGTTGCAGGTGCGCTCGGCGCTGGAGGGCGCGGGGCTGAGCGACGTCTTGGTCGGCACGGTCGACAAACTGCAGGGCCGCGAGGCCGCCGTCGTGTTCGTTTCGATGACGGCCTCGGCGATCGAGGACATCCCGCGCGGGATGCCGTTCCTGCTCAACCGCAACCGACTCAACGTGGCGATCAGCCGCGCCATGTATCGGACGGTGATCGTGCGCTCGCCGCTGCTGACCGAGTATCTTCCGTCCACCCCGGCGGCCCTTGTGGATCTCGGCGCGTTCCTGTCGCTGGCCCCGTGTGATACACCCGCGTAATGAGCTTGACCGACCGGCTGGCCGGGATCGTCGGGGACGGCTACGTCAGCACCGATCCCGACGTGCTCGCCGGGCGCAGCGTCGACCACACCGGCCGGTACCGCGGCCGGGCTAGCACCCTGGTGCGTCCGGCGTCGGCCGACCAGGTCGGCGCCGTGCTGCGTACCTGCCGCGATGCGGGCGCTTATGTCACCGTGCAAGGCGGCCGCACATCGCTGGTGGCCGGGACCGTACCCGAGCACGACGACGTGCTGCTGTCCACCGAACGGCTGCGCGACGTCTCCGCGGTCGACGTCACCGAGCGCCGAATCTCAGTGGGCGCCGGTGCGACTCTGGCCGCGGTGCAGCGCGCGGCCGCCGAGCACGGTCTGCTGTTCGGCGTCGACCTGGCCGCACGCGACACCGCGACAGTCGGAGGGATGGCGTCGACGAACGCCGGCGGACTGCGCACCGTGCGCTACGGCAACATGGGCGAGCAGGTGATCGGGTTGGACGTCGCGCTGCCCGACGGCACCTTGGTGCACCGGCACAGCCGGGTGCGGATGGACAACACCGGCTACGACCTGGCGTCGCTGTTCGTCGGCGCCGAGGGCACGCTCGGCGTTATCACCGCTGTCGACCTGAGGCTGTACCCCGCCCCACTCCACCGCGTGACGGCGATCTGCGGGTTCGCCGACCTCGACGCGCTCGTCGCCGCGGGACGGGTCTTCCGCGACCTCGACGGTATCGCCGCGCTGGAGTTGATCGACGCGCGCGCCAGCGCACTGACCGGCGAGTATGCCGGGGTGCCCGCGCCCGTCGACGGCGCGTGGCAGTTGCTCATCGAACTGGCCGGCGACAGCGACCAAACCGAGCGGCTGGCCGACGCGATCGATGGCGCCGATCTGTACGGCGAGCCGGCCGTGGGCGTCGACCTGACCGCACAGCAGCGGATCTGGCAGGTGCGCGAGGCCGTCGCCGACGTGCTCGGCGTTTACGGGCCGCCACTGAAGTTCGATGTGTCGCTGCCGATTTCGGCCATCGCATCATTCGCCACCCAAGCGGTCGAACTGGTCGCAACCCATGCGCCAGAGGCGATTCCGGTGTTGTTCGGTCACATCGGTGAGGGCAACCTGCATCTGAACCTGGTGCGGTGCACGCTCGCCAGCGAGCCCGAGCATGTGCTGTACTCGGCGATGATGGAACTCATCGCCCGCCTCGGCGGCAACGTCAGCTCCGAGCACGGAGTCGGCACCCGTAAGCGGGCCTACCTCGGAATGTCACGCACCGACGCCGATATCGTCGCGATGCGGACCGTGAAGGCGGCGTTCGACCCATCCGGCTACCTCAACCCCGCGGTGCTTTTCAGCTGAAGCGTGTCGACCGGGATGTCGGCACGGGCGGCGTACGGCCGTCATTGGCGATCGTCGCCGCGCGCGTGCCTGCCTTTGGGCCTGGGCCTGAACTGCCCGGGGACAGAGCGCTCGTTCCAGACCTGATGGCGAACGGGCCGGTCGTGACCTCCGTTGCGCGGATAGGCGTCGGCAGGAGGGCCTGGCGGCTGCAACGGGTTGAACCGCCGCTCGTCATCGACATGCCAACCGCCGTGCGTGCCGCCGAACGGTTCGGCGGTCGGCTTGGCTCGCGGTGCCGGGGGGATATCGGCGAGCAGTTGGTCGAGGATCGCGCGCCACGAGTCACCGGCCTGCTCGGGCGGAGGTTCTTCGCGCGGCGCCGGCGCCCCGGCCGTCGGCTCTCGCTTGGCGATCCCTGACAGCGCAGGCTCGGCGCGTTCGAAGTCATCCCAGCTGACGGTGTATTCGAGGTAGTCGTCACCGTCGTCGTCGAACGCCCCGTCATCGTCCCCATGCTCGACCGCCCGCGGGTGGTCATCGTCGAGCGGCCCACGCGCGTAGCCGAGCAGGAACAGCGCCGCGACCACCCCGAACAGCGCGACGAACGCGGGTAGCAGCAAGGACAGCGACATGGCCGCCGCGAACGGTCCGTGCAGAAACGACGGTAGCTGCGTCGCACCGGCAGCACCGTGGGCCGAATCGGTCGCCCAGGGGGGCATCTGGGAGTTCACTTGCCACGTCATGAACGCCGCCATGCTGGCGCTGCCGAGCACCGCCCCGACCTGCCGGGTGGCGTTGTAGACGCCAGAGCCCGCACCGGCCAACCGCGGCGACAGGTTGCGGGTCGCGGTCGCGGCCAGCGGCGACCAGATGAACGCCATACCGATGCCCGTCGCGGTCAGCGGCAGAACCAGTCGCCAGATCGGGGTGGTCGGCGACATCTCGATCGACAGCCAGGTCATCGAGATCGCGAGCACCGAGAAGCCGAAACCGACCACGGGACGGGGATGCCACCGGTCGATGATCCAGCCGACGACCGGGGCCAACACCCCGGTCGCGATCGCCATCGGCGCGGTCAACAGCGCCGATCGCGTCGGCGACAGTCCAGTCACCGCCTGGGCGTAGAACATGACCGGCACGATCATCCCGGTCGCCACGAACCCGATCGTCGCGACGCCGAACGTCGACAGCGAGAAATCGCGGTCGCGGAAGATCTCCAGCGGCAGTAGCGGATCGTTCGGGTTGACGGCCTGCCAGAACAGGAACGCGGCCATCGCCCCGGTGCCCAGCGCCATCAGGCCCCACACCCAGTGCGTCCACTCGTGCGCCTGACCCTCCTGCAGCGCGAACACGATCAGGAACATCGCGACCGCCGAGAGCACCACCCCCAGCACGTCGAACCGCTGCCTGTGCCTCGGCAACTCGGGGATCAACCGAAGCGCCAACGCCACGCCCAGCACGCCGATGGGCACGTTGACGAAGAAGATCCACTGCCAGCCGAGTGCGTCGACCAGAATCCCGCCGGCGAGCGGGCCGACGAGCGTCGCGACACCGGCCGTCGCACCCCACACGCTCATCGCCACACCGCGCCGTTCGACGGGGAAGATGCGGGTCACCGTCGACAGCGTCTGCGGCGTCAACAGGGCCGCGCCCAGCCCCTGAACGACGCGCGCGACGATCAGCATCCCGATCGTGTCGGACAGTCCGCACCACAGGGATGCGACCGTGAACACGGTCAGGCCGAGAAGGTAGATGTTCTTGGGCCCGAATCGGTCGCCGAGGCGGCCCGCCACAAGCAACGGCACCGCGTAGGCGAGAAGGTAAGCACTGGTGACCCAGAGGACGGCGTCGTAGCTCGCGTCGAACCTGGCCATGATCGACGGATTGGCGACGGCGACGATCGTCGCGTCGACCAGGATCATGAAAAAGCCGACCATCATCGCCCAAAGCGCATGCCAAGGGTTCGGGGAGGCGTCCTGCCGGGGACTAACAGTTGAGAACATCTCGAGTCGACCAGTGCTCGGCCGGGCCCGGACGCTACGGAGCGTGGCCGGTCCCGACAAGTGGGACCGTTCGCGCTGCGCGGTGTCAGGCCGGCTCTGGCACGACGTCGCCGGTGACGTCGTGTTCGGAGTCGTCCGCGCGTTCGGCCGCTGGGACACCGACGGCCATGAGCGCGAGCAACGCGATCACCATACCCACCGTCATCACCGATGCCAGCGCGAACTCGTCGTTGCCGAGCGCACCGACCAGCGGGGCGATCGCGGCCCCCAGGCCGAACTGCGCGGCGCCGAGCAGAGCCGCTGCGGTACCCGCGGCGTCGGGGTGCCGGGTCAACGCCACGGCGGGCGCGTTCGGTATGACGAGACCCATCGCCGCCAGGATCACCCACACCGGGACGACGAAACCGGCCGGCCCGCCGAGTTTCGCAAGCGACAAGCCGACGAAGACCGCGCCGGTGACCGATGCCACCACGAGCGCCCACAGCACGATCGTCTGCGGCGTGAACCGGCGCAGCAGGGCGACGTTGCACTGCGTTGCCGCGATCAACGCGATCGCACCCGCACCGAACACGAGCGCGAACGCCTGCTGATCCAGTCCGTAGCGGCCCTGCAGGACGAACGGTGCGGCGGCGATGTAGGCGAACAGCCCTGACATACCCAGGGCGGCGACCAGGACCAACACGACGAACCGGGCGTCGCGCAGCAACTCGAGGTACGTCGCGGCGATGCCACGCGCCTTCAATGGGCGGCGGTGCCCGGCCGCCAGCGTCTCTGGCAGCGCCAGCGCGGCCACCAGCAGCAGCAGACCGGCGATCACCACCAGCGCGGCGAACACCCAATGCCAGGAAGCCTTCAGCAGCACCGCGGCGCCCAGCGACGGGGCCAGCACCGGCGCCACGCCGAGCACCAGCATCAGCCGAGACATCACCGTTGCGGCGACCGAGTCGGTGAACAGATCACCGACGACGGCGATCGCCACCACCATGGCCGCGGCAGCCCCCATCCCCTGCAGTCCCCGGGCCACCCCGAGCACTTCGATGTTCGGCGCGAACAAGCACAGCAGCGATGCCGACATGTGCAGCACGATTCCGGCCATCAGCGGTCGGCGGCGGCCCAGCGAGTCCGACAGCGGCCCGACGACGAGCTGGCCGAGCGCCAGCCCGGCGAGCGTCCCGGTGAGCGTCAGCTGCGCGACCGACGAGGACACGCCCAGCTCGTCGGCGATCTTCGGCAACGCGGGCAGATACATGTCGATGGTCAGCGGACCCAGCGCGACCATCACCCCAAGCACGACGATCATCCGGATGCGGCTCGGCGGCTGTCCCTCCGCAACCGAGGCGGGGGCGGTCGTCAGGTTCACAGCCGGTGATGGTGCCACGAGAATGGTCAGCGTCGCTTCTCGTTTTTTTCTTCCCGGCCGGGCAGACAGTGAGCGCGATAACTGCCGGGCACCGGCAGCCCCCGTCGTTCGTTAACCGAGGCGTTAGCCTTGAGGCGAGTCATCCCGACAGGAGACCCCCATGCGTGCCCGGTCCAAGGCCAAAAGCCGGCTACCCGCGGTCGACCCGGAAGTCAACGGTGGCCCCGGCGACGATCCGAGCGTCGCGGCGAAGGCGCTTTCCCGAATCATCGAGCGCGGGTCACGCTTACAGGCACCGGCGGTCAAGACCTATGTAGACCGTCTGCGCGATCAGCACCCGCAGGCGACGCCCGCCCAGATAGTCAAGAAGCTCGAGAGGCGCTACCTGAGCGCGGTGGCGGCCAGCGGCGCCGCGGTCGGGTCGGCTGCGGCTTTCCCCGGAATCGGGACACTGACCGCGATGGCGTCGGTGGCCGGCGAGACGGTCGTCTTCTTGGAGGCGACCGCGTTGTACGTGCTGGCGGTCGGCGAGGTGCACGGTATTCCCACCGATCATCTCGAGCGCAGACGCGCCCTGGTGCTGGCGGTGCTGGTCGGCGAGGACAGCAAGCGCGCGATCGCCGACCTGGTCGGTTCGGGCCGCACGAAGGGCGCTTGGGTCGCCGACGGGGCGGCCACGCTGCCGCTACCGGCGCTGTCACAACTGAACTCGCGTCTGCTGAGGTACTTCGTCAAGCGCTACACGCTCAAGCGGGGTGCGCTCGCGTTCGGTAAGACGCTTCCGGTCGGGGTGGGTGCCGTCGTCGGTGGTGTGGGTAACCGTCTGATGGGCAAGCGGATCGTTGCGAACGCGCGCGCGGCGTTCGGCGATCCGCCGGCGCAGTGGCGAGCGACACTGCACCTGCTGCCTCCCCCGCGCGGCTAGCGGGGCGTGGCGTGCGTTTCGCGACGGCCATACGGCCGTTGTCGTGGCTTGGCCATTGGTTCAGCGCTAGCCTTTAGGCGGCGGAAATGCGGGGTAACCGTAGAGAACCTGGCGAGCGTGGGAGACGCGCTCGCGCGAAGCGAAGGAATCGAGGCGAGTAGCTACCGTGAGCTCACCTTCACCATTCGGCCAGAACGAGTGGTTGGTCGAGGAGATGTATCGCAAGTTCCGCGAGGATCCCTCGTCGGTTGATCCCAGTTGGCACGAATTCCTGGTCGACTACTCCCCTGAGCCGACCTCCGACAGTTGGAATGGTCAGCGTGGGGCGGCGCCGGTGAGTCCGCCCGAGCCCGCGCCCGCCCCGGCACCCCAGAAGACCGACGGCAACGGCTCTGCGGCACCCGCGAAGGAGCCCAAGGCGAAGACCCCGGACACAAAGGCATCCGACACCGAAGCTTCTGCGAGCGCGGCGAGCAAGCCCAAGGAGTCCGCACCCAAGCCCAAGGAGTCCGCACCCAAACCCAAGGAGTCCGCGCCCAAGGAGTCCAAGGAGCCCGAGGGCCGGGAGACGCAGGTGTTGCGGGGCGCGGCCGCGGCCGTCGTGAAGAACATGGCGGCGTCGCTGGAGGTGCCGACCGCGACCAGTGTCCGCGCGGTGCCCGCCAAGTTGATGATCGACAACCGGATCGTCATCAACAACCACCTCAAACGCACTCGGGGCGGGAAGATCTCGTTCACCCACCTCATCGGGTACGCGGTCGTGCAGGCGGTCAAGAAGTTCCCGAACATGAACCGGCACTTCGCCGAGATCGACGGTAAGCCGCACGCGGTGACACCCGAACAAGTCAGCCTCGGGCTCGCGATCGACCTGCAGGGCAAGGGCGGTAGCCGCCAACTGGTGGTGGCCGGCATCAAGGGCGCCGAAGCCATGTCGTTCGGCCAGTTCATCGCCGCCTACGAGGACATCGTGCGACGCGCCCGCAACGGCAACCTCACCGCCGAAGACTTTGCCGGCGTGACGATTTCGCTGACCAACCCCGGCACCATCGGCACCGTGCACTCGGTTCCGCGGCTGATGCGCGGTCAGGGCGCGATCATCGGCGTGGGCGCGATGGAGTATCCGGCCGAGTTCCAGGGGGCCAGCGAGGAGCGCATCGCCGAGCTCGGCGTGGGCAAGCTGGTCACACTGACATCGACGTACGACCACCGGATCATTCAGGGTGCCGAGTCCGGTGACTTCCTGCGCACCGTGCACGAACTGCTGCTCGACGACGACTTCTACGACGAGACCTTCCGCGAGCTCGGCATCCCGTACGAGCCGGTTCGGTGGCGAACCGACAACCCGGACTCGATCGAGGACAAGAACGCGCGTGTCATCGAGTTGATCGCCGCGTACCGCAACCGCGGTCACCTGATGGCCGACATCGACCCGCTGCGCCTCGACAAGAACCGGTTCCGCGGCCACCCCGATCTCGACGTGCTCACCCACGGGCTGACGCTGTGGGACCTGGACCGGGAGTTCAAGGTCAACGGCTTCGCCGGCGCCGAGCACAAGAAGTTGCGCGGCGTGCTCGGGCTGCTGCGTGACTCGTACTGCCGCCACATCGGCGTCGAGTACACCCACATCCTCGAGCCCGAGCAGCAGCAATGGCTGCAGGATCGCATCGAGAAGAAGCACGAGAAACCGACGGTTGCCGAGCAGAAGTACATTCTGAGCAAACTCAACGCGGCCGAGGCATTCGAGACGTTTCTACAGACCAAATACGTTGGGCAGAAACGATTCTCGCTCGAGGGTGCCGAGACGGTCATCCCGACCATGGATGCCGTCATCGACCAGTGCGCCGAGCATGCGCTCGACGAGGTTGTGATCGCGATGCCGCACCGGGGCCGGCTCAACGTGCTGGCCAACATCGTCGGCAAGCCGTACTCCCAGATATTCTCCGAGTTCGAGGGGAATCTGAACCCGTCGCAGGCGCACGGCTCCGGCGACGTGAAGTATCACCTCGGCGCGTCCGGCAAGTTCATTCAGATGTTCGGCGACAACGACATCGACGTGTCGCTGGTGGCCAACCCGTCGCACCTCGAAGCCGTCGACCCGGTCCTGGAAGGTCTGGTGCGCGCCAAACAGGACCTGATCGACGCGAACGACGACGAAAACTCGAAGGTCTTCAGCGTCGTGCCGCTGATGCTGCACGGCGACGCGGCGTTCGCCGGACAGGGGGTGGTGGCCGAAACCCTGAACCTCGCCCTGCTGCGGGGGTACGGCACCGGCGGCACCATCCACATCATCGTCAACAACCAGATCGGTTTCACCACATCACCTTTCGACGCCAAGTCCTCGGAGTACTGCACCGACGTCGCGAAGATGATCGGCGCGCCGATCTTCCACGTGAACGGCGACGATCCCGAGGCCGCCGACTGGGTGGCCAGGCTCGCGGTCGACTTCCGGCAGAAGTTCAAGAAGGACGTCGTCATCGACATGCTGTGCTACCGCCGTCGCGGGCACAACGAAGGCGACGACCCCTCGATGACGCAACCGGCGATGTACGACGCGATCGACGTCAAACGCGGTGTGCGCAAGAGCTACACCGAAGCGCTGATCGGCCGCGGCGACATCTCGATGAAAGAGGCCGAAGACGCGCTGCGCGACTACCAGGGCCAGTTGGAACGGGTCTTCAACGAGGTCCGCGAGCTGGAGAAGCACGCGATCGAGCCGAGCGCCTCGGTGGAGGCCGACCAGATGGTGCCCGCCGGCACCAACACCGCGGTGGACAAGTCGCTGCTGGCCCGCATCGGCGACGCGCACCTGGCGCTGCCCGAAGGCTTCAACGTGCATCCGCGGGTCAAGCCGGTGCTCGAGAAGCGGCGCGAGATGGCCTACGAGGGCAAGGTGGACTGGGCCTTCGCCGAGCTGCTGGCGCTCGGCTCGCTGATCGCCGAGGGCAAGACGGTGCGGCTGTCGGGGCAGGACACCCGGCGCGGCACGTTCACCCAGCGCCATTCGGTGATCATCGACCGCAAGACGGGCCAGGAGTTCACCCCGCTGCAGCTGTTGACCGTCGACAAGGACGGCAGCCCGACGGGCGGCCGGTTCATGGTGTACGACTCGCCGCTGTCGGAGTTCGCCGCCGTCGGCTTCGAGTACGGCTACTCAGTGGGCAATCCTGACGCAATGGTGTTGTGGGAGGCACAGTTCGGCGACTTCATCAACGGAGCGCAGTCGATCATCGACGAGTTCATCAGCTCCGGCGAGGCCAAGTGGGGCCAACTCTCCGACGTCGTGCTACTGCTGCCGCACGGGCATGAGGGCCAGGGGCCGGACCACACGTCGGGCCGCATCGAGCGGTTCCTGCTGCTGTGGGCCGAGGGCTCGATGACGATCGCGGTGCCGTCCACGCCGGCCAACTACTTCCACCTGCTGCGGCGCCATGCTCTGGACGGCATTCACCGGCCGCTCATCGTGTTCACGCCGAAGTCGATGCTACGAAACAAGGCCGCCGTCAGCGACATTCGCGACTTCACCGAGCAGAAGTTCCGCTCGGTACTCGAGGAACCGACCTACACCGACGGTGACGGCGACCGCAGCAAGGCCAAGCGCATGCTGTTGACGAGCGGCAAGATCTACTACGAGTTGGCGGCCCGCAAGAACAAGGAGAAGCGCGACGACCTGGCGATCGTCCGGGTCGAGCAACTCGCGCCGCTGCCGCGACGGCGCTTGGCCGAGACACTGGACCGGTACCCCAACATCGAGGAGTACTTCTGGGTGCAGGAGGAGCCGGCGAACCAGGGCGCGTGGCCGACGTTCGGGCTGACTCTGCCGGAGGTGCTGCCGGAGAAGCTGTCCGGCATCACTCGGATCTCGCGGCGGGCGATGTCGGCGCCGTCGTCGGGGTCGTCGAAGGTGCACGCCGTCGAGCAGCAGGAGATCATCGACGAGGCCTTCGCCTAGCTCTATTGCGCGACCGTGCGTGTTTGCATACGACGCGCCGCGGATTCACAGCAGTTCGCGCACGCTCGCGCACAATCGAGGGTGCGTGACGGCGCTACCGGCGGTACCGGCTAACCTCTTGACGGCAACGGACACGAGGGAGTGGTTATGCAGGGCTTCGCCGGGAAGGTCGCCGTGGTGACCGGCGCCGGGTCGGGTATCGGGCAGGCGCTGGCGATCGAACTGGCCAGGTCGGGCGCCAGTGTGGCGATCAGCGACGTCGACCCCGAGGGCTTGGCATCGACCGAAGAGAGCCTTAAGGCGATCGGCGCGCCCGTGAAGGTGGACCGTCTCGACGTGACCGAACGTGAGGCGTTCGAGTTGTACGCCGACGCGGTGGTCGAGCACTTCGGCAAGGTCAACCAGATCTACAACAATGCGGGCATCGCCTATGTCGGCGACGTCGAGGTCACGCCGTTCAAGGACTTCGAACGCGTGATGGACGTCGACTATTGGGGCGTGGTCAACGGCACCAAGGTCTTCCTGCCGCATCTGATCGCCTCGGGCGACGGGCATGTCGTCAACGTCTCCAGCCTGTTCGGCATCTTCTCCGTGCCCGGCCAGGCGGCGTACAACTCGGCGAAGTTCGCGGTCCGCGGGTTCACCGAGGCGTTGCGTCAGGAGATGGAGGCCGCCGGACATCCGGTCAAGGTCACCACCATCCACCCCGGCGGGATCAAGACGGCGATCATGCGCAATTCGACGGCCGCCGAAGGCGTCGACCGGGAAGGCCTGACGAAAACCTTCGACACGAGGCTGACGCGGACCACCCCCGAGCAGGCGGCGAAGATCATCCTCGACGGCGTCCGCAAAAACCGGCCCAGGGTGCTCGTCGGCGCCGATGCCAAGATCCTCGACCTGATCGTGCGGCTCACCGGTTCGGGGTATCAGCGACTGTTCTCCACCGTGGTGAAGCGGCTGGTGCCCAACGCACACTGACGGACGCTCGGGCCCGCGTGCGCGTGCGCAAACCGTCGAAAAATCGCGGCGTGTCGTATTCAGACGCGCACACTCGCGGAGAGATCTCGCGGAGAGGTTTAGGAGTCGCCCAAGGGGTGCTCGGCGAGGAACACGTCGGCCACGTGTCCCGGGTCGGCACCGTCGGCCACCCGGGCGAACATCTCCGCCAACGCGGCGGTGTCCAGCACACCGGCCACCTCGTTGAGCGCAAGCACCTGCGACTCGTTGAGTTCGTTGCGGCGGTACAGCGGCACCAGGTTCTCCGCGCGGATCAGCGACGTGCGATCCGACAGCATCAGCAGCTCGGGCGGGATTCCCGGCGCCGCGGTGGTCGTCCACGCCGCGCGGAACCGGCCCAAGCGCACCGCCTCGAATACCGCCGCGCTGTCGCGGAATTCGGCCACCTTGGGCTTACATGCCCCGATCGTCGTTGGCCTGCGCGCATCGACGACCGCGGCGACGGTGAGTTGGTCGCAGTTGCGCACGGCCGCGGTGACATCGCGGCCGTCCCACCTCTGCGCCGTCGCGTCGGAGACGGCGAGCGCGGGCTTGTCCTCGGCCGACGTCGTGTAGTCACCCGCGGCGACGCCCTCGGGCAACGCAGACACCATCTCCCGATAGACCTGCGCCGGAGCGCGCGCGGCAGACTCGGGATTGAACCTGTACAGGAACCGCCCGGTCAGGCCGGGGACGACGCGCATCGCGGCCGAATCCAGTTCGGTAAGCGGATCTTCGGTGGTCTCGACATGGGCGGCGTTGCCGTAGGAGCGCAATGCCGCTGCGTACAGATGGGCGATCAACGTCGACTCGGGACTCGCCGTGGTGCCGACCGCGATCGACGGCGTCTCACTGTGCCCGCCGCATGCGGCGGTGCCCGCCACGATCACCGCGACGAGCGCCAGCGCCAGCCGCCGGCTCACTAGCGACCCTAGCCGCCGGACGCGCTGGCGACCGCCTGCGCCACCGCGGGCGACACCCGGGGATCCAACACGCTCGGCACGATGCGGTCGGCCGCCAGGTCGTCTTCGACCACCGAGAAGATCGCCTCGGCGGCGGCCACTTTCATCCGCTCGGTGATGCGGCGCGCGCCGGCGTCCAGCGCACCCCGGAACACGCCGGGGAAGGCGAGCACGTTGTTGATCTGGTTCGGGAAGTCGCTGCGCCCGGTGGCGACGACGGCCGCGTACCTGCCCGCCTCGTCCGGATCAATCTCCGGATCCGGATTCGACAATGCGAACACGATCGAGTCCGGCGCCATCGAGGCGATCAGGTCGGCCGGCACGACACCCGCCGACAGCCCGAGAAACACGTCGGCGCCCTCGAGCGCCTCGGCGATCCCACCCGTCAGCCCACGCGGGTTGCTGAGCTCGGCCATCTCGGTCTTGTAGGCGTTGAGGCTCTCGCGACCCTTGTGCACGATGCCGTGCGAATCGAGCAGTGTGATGTCGTTGACACCGGCGGCCATCAGGATTTTCGCGCACGCGACACCGGCCGCACCGGCGCCGGAGACCACCACCCGCAGCGAAGCCATCTCGCGCTTTACGACCTTGGCCGCCCCCATCAGCGCCGCCAGCACGACGATCGCGGTGCCGTGCTGGTCGTCGTGCATGACCGGGCAGTCCAGCGCCTCGATCAGGCGACGCTCGATCTCGAAGCACCGCGGTGCCGAGATGTCCTCGAGATTGACCGCCCCGAACGTCGGGCGCAGCCTGACCAAGGTCTCGACGATCTCGTCGGTGTCCTTGGTGTCGAGCACGATCGGGATCGAGTCGAGGTCGGCGAACGCCTTGAACAGCGCACTCTTGCCCTCCATCACCGGCAGCGACGCCGCGGGGCCGATGTCCCCGAGCCCGAGCACCGAGGTGCCGTCACTGACCACCGCCACCATCCGGCTCGCCCATGTGTAACGGGCGGCCAGCGTGTGGTCCGCGGCGATGGCCCGGCTGACCTGGGCCACGCCCGGCGTGTAAGCGATCGACAGTGCCCGTTCGGTGTCGAGTGCTGCGTTCAGTGCCACCGAGAGCTTGCCGCCCAGGTGGGCAGCGAAGATCTCCTCATCGCTGAGATCGATACGGGATCCGCTCAATGGAATGTCTCTCACCGCTTGCGACACGGCGACCAGGTTAACGACCGAACTGGTAGGTAACCTAATCGGCCGCCCGCTTCAGATCAGGCCCAAGTCCGTGACCGCTGTGCGTTCGTCGGCGAGTTCGGCCGTCGACTTGTCGATGCGGCTGCGGGAGAAGTCGTCGATCTCCAGCCCCTGCACGATCGACCAGTTGCCGTCCTTCGTCGTCACCGGGAACGACGAGATCAAACCCTCGGGCACGCCGTAGGACCCGTCGGAAACCACCGCCATCGACACCCAGTCGTCGGATGGGGAACCCAGCAGCCAGTCCCGGGCGGCGTCGACGGTCGCCGACGCGGCCGAAGCCGCCGACGAGGCGCCGCGGGCGTCGATGATCGCCGCGCCGCGCTTGGCCACGGTCGGGATGAAGTCGTTCGCGATCCAGTTCTGGTCGTTGACCACCTCGGCGGCGTTGCGGCCGCCGACCTCGGCGTGGAAGATGTCGGGATACTGCGTGGCCGAGTGGTTGCCCCAGATCGTCATCTTCTTGATGTCGGTGACCTTGGCGCCGGTCCTGCGGGCCAGTTGGCTGATCGCCCTGTTGTGGTCCAGGCGGGTCAGCGCCGAGAACCGCTCGCGGGGGATGTCCGGAGCGTTGGTCATCGCGATGAGCGCGTTGGTGTTGGCCGGGTTACCGGTCACCCCGATGCGCACATCGTCGGCGGCGACGTCGTTGAGCGCCTTGCCCTGGGCGGTGAAGATCGCGCCGTTGGCTTCGAGCAGGTCGCTGCGCTCCATGCCGGGGCCGCGGGGGCGGGCGCCGACGAGCAGCGCCAGGTTCACGCCGTTGAAGATCTTGTTCGCGTCGGCGCCGATCTCGACACCGGCGAGCAGCGGGAACGCGCAGTCGTCGAGCTCCATCACGACACCCTCGAGCGCTTTGAGCGCCGGCTCGATCTCGAGCAACCTCAGCTCGATCGGCCGGTCCGGCCCGAGCAGCGAACCGCTCGCGAGGCGGAAGAGCAGGCTATAGCCGATCTGGCCGGCGGCACCGGTGACGGCGACCTTGAGGGGAGTTGTGCTCACGTCAGATGCTCCTTGGACGGATGTGCGTTGCCCGCACCGCGGGCGGTTTGGGTTCGGGGCCAAACTAGCAGGCAGCCGATGCGCCCAACCGCGTAGCATCGACGCCGGCCCACTACCTGGGCCCCGACCGTCCGGGGGGAGCGACCCGATGCCGTCATTTCGCCCGACCGGCCACGCTCCCGCAACGCCGCATGCCCGGGCCGGCGGCCACGCACCGGTGACCAACGTCACCGTCGACTGCGGCATCTACTGCGAGGGAACTCGGATGCCGGGCACGTACTCCACCGCCGCGGCGCTGAGCGAGGTGCGCCAACTGGAGCGCAACGGTAAGAAGGCGTTCGTCTGGATCGGGCTGCACGAACCCGACGACGCACAGATGCAATCGGTGGCCGACGTGTTCGGCCTGCACGAACTGGCCGTCGAGGACGCCGTACACGCCCATCAGCGGCCCAAGCTGGACCGCTACGACGACACCTTGTTCCTGGTGCTCAAGACCGTCAACTACGTCGAACACGAGTCGGTGGCCAATGCGCGCGACATCGTGGAGACCGGCGAAATCATGATCTTCGCCGGGGCAGATTTCGTGGTGACCGTGCGCCATGGCGACCACAGCGGATTGGCGAGCGTGCGGAAGCGACTGGACGCCTCACCGGGGCTGGCCGAACTCGGCCCCTATGGCGTCATGCACGCGATCGCCGACCACGTCGTCGACGGCTACCTCGAGGTCACTGAACTCGTCGAAGCCGACGTCGATGCGATGCAGGAAGAGATCTTCTCGCCGAACAGTCAGACCAACGTCGAGTACATCTATCTACTCAAGCGTGAGGTGGTCGAGTTACGCCGAGCGGTCAGCCCGCTCACCACGGCGCTGCAGCGGATGGTGTCTGATCACGATGACCTCGTCTCGGTCGAAGTGCGCCGCTACATGGGCGACGTGTTCGACCACAACGCCAAGGCGTCGGATCGCATCGCCAGCTTCGACGAGATGTTGACGTCGCTGGTGCAGGCTGCGCTCGGCAAGGTGGCGATGCAACAGAACACCGACATGCGCAAGATCTCGGCGTGGGTGGCCATCGCGGCGGTGCCGACGGCGATCGCGGGCGTCTACGGCATGAACTTCGACCACATGCCGGAGTTGGACTGGTCGTGGGGTTACCCCGCGGTGCTGCTGCTGATGGCGTTGGTGTGCACGCTGCTGTATCGCACGTTCCGCCACAACAATTGGCTCTGATCCGCGAAACGGTATTCCAGCAGGCCCTCACTCGAAGTTCTTCTGCTGGAATACCGTTTCGCGGCCGCTTGCGCGGGCTCTAGCTCGGTTTCGCGGCCCGGCGGGAAGGGTCGAGCACGTCGACGCCGTCCTGCAGCCAGGCCTCGCGCATCGCATCGGCACCCTTGAGCCGGACCCACGCCGCTTCGGTGGCGGTGATCGGCGTCGCCGAGAGGATAGCCACCGGCTGCAGCGGCGGCGGGAGTGTGACGTCGTCGATAAGGCTGCGGCTCAACAGGAAAGCGCCGAACGGCGCACCTTCCCACAGAGGTGTCTCCAGGTCGATCAGCGCGTCAGGTTCGAGGATCAACCCTTCGACTGCCGGCGCAGCCGCGACTATCGCGATAGATCGGGACAGTCCGCGCGGCGCCGGGCCGCGCAGCGCGACTGTCACCTCCGCACGACCGTGCATCACATCGGTCACCATCTCGGCGGGGTCGAGCATCGGGTGTCGCGAACAGCCAAGCGACACATAGTGGTAAACGCCGTCGTTGTTGATGTCGGGGCCGAACCGAAGCACGTCGATCGTCTCGGTACCGAGAAACGTGACGCTGGCGGCGTCCGGTTCGGCGGTGATGCCGATTCCGGCGAAATGCTCCTCCAAGTGCGCGCGGACCTGCGCCAGGACGTCGATCACTCGGCCGGAGTGGGCACGTCGTCGGGCAGGGTCAGGTTCCTGCCCGACTCGGGGTCGAAGACGACCAGCTTCGAGGTGTCGAACGCCAGCTGGATCGTGTCGCCCCGCCTGGCCGTCGACTCGGCCGAAATCCGTGCCACGAATTCGTTTTCACCTATACCGGACTCGGCCGCCAACTCGGCGAGCTGCGCCGAACGGGCCCCGGCACCTTCGGTCTTGAAGTGCAGGTACTTGTCCGCGCCCAGTGACTCCACCATGTCGACCTTTACGTCGAAGGTCAGCGCACGAATCCGCGCGTATCCGTCGAGCACGGCGGCATCCTCGAAATGTTCGGGCCGGATGCCGGCTATCACGTTGGTCGGCGCGTTGCGCCGCGCCAGCAGGTCGTGCGTCTCCTGGGTGAGCGTGACCTCGCCGAACGGCAGCCGCACACCGATGTCGGTGATGGTCGCGGGGAAGAAATTCATCGCGGGCGAGCCGATGAAGCCGGCGACGAACAAATTTGCGGGGCGGTTGTAGAGATCTTCGGGCGTGCCGATCTGCTGGGCCACCCCGGCGAGCAGCACCACGACGCGGTCGCCCAGCGTCATCGCCTCGGTCTGGTCGTGGGTGACGTAGACGGTGGTTGTCCCCAACCGGTCTTGCAGTCGCGCGATCTCCGAGCGCATCTGCACGCGCAACTTGGCGTCGAGGTTCGACAGCGGTTCGTCCATCAAGAAGGCCCTGGGGTCCCGCACGATCGCCCGCCCCATCGCGACGCGCTGGCGTTGACCGCCGGAGAGCTGGGCCGGTTTGCGGTCCAGAAGTTCGCTCAGGTCAAGGGTTTTCGCGGCCTCGTCGACCTTGCGCGCGATTTCGTCCTTCTTGATCTTGGCGAGTGTGAGCGGAAACGCGATGTTCTGTCGAACGGTCATATGCGGATACAGCGCGTAGGACTGGAACACCATCGCGATGTCGCGATCCTTGGGCGCCTTCTCGTTGACCCGCTCGCCACCGATGCGCAGTTCGCCCGACGTGATGTCCTCCAGGCCCGCGATCATGTTGAGCGTCGTCGACTTTCCGCACCCGGACGGGCCGACGAGGATGATGAACTCGCCGTCGGCGATCGTCATCGACAGCTCGTGGACGGCCTCCCTGACTCCGCCCGCGCCGTTGGGGTAACTCTTGGTCACCCGGTCCAACACGATTTCGGCCATGAACTACCCCTTCACCGCGCCCGATGTCAGTCCGGCGACGATCCGCCGCTGGAAGATGAGAACAAAGACGACGATCGGGATGGTGATGACCATCGCACCCGCCGCGATCGATCCGGTCGGCTCCTCGAACTGCGAACTCCCGGTGAAGTTTGCGATGGCCACCGGAGCGGTGATCGCGCGTTCGGTCGCGGTCAGCGACAGCGCCAGCAGCAGGTCGTTCCACGCGAAGATGAACACCAGGATCGCGGCGGTGACGATTCCCGGCGCAGCCAACGGGGCGATCACCTTGCGAAAAGCCTGCGCGGGGGTGGCGCCGTCCATCTTGGCCGCCTTCTCCAGGTCCCATGGGATCTCCCGGAAGAACGCCGAGAGCGTGTAAATGGCCAGCGGGAGCGCGAACGTGATGTACGGGATGATCAGCCCGGGCCACGTATCGAAAAGCCCGATCGTCCGCTCGATGTTGAAAATCGGTGTGACGAGCGAAATGTGCGGAAACATCGCGATCAGCAATGCGACGCCGATCAAAAGCCGCTTGCCCGGGAAGTCCAGACGCGCGACCGCGTATGCGGCCATGCCTCCGAGCACCACCGCGATGACGGTGGTGATGAGGCCGATACCTATCGAGTTGATCAACGCCGAGGTGAAGACCCCGTTGCTGCCGCCCACGAATATCGCCTTGTAGTTGGCGAAGGTGATTTCCGCGGGAATCAGCTTGCCGTCCTTGACACTTGACGTCGGCTTCAGCGACAGGGACAGGATCCACAGCACCGGAAAAAGCGCATAGATGACGACCAGGACGTTGACGACCGTCCAACCGGTCGCACGTGCCGCACCCACCCGCTCAGCCATCAGCGATGCTCCTCCGCGGCCCCGGGCGCCGCCGCACCGAACACCTTGATGTAGATCAAGGCGATGATCGCCACGCACAGGAAGATCAGCACGCTGATCGCCGAGCCCAGACCCACGTTGAACGCTTTGAACAAGTTGTCGTAACCCAGGATTGACACCGAACCGGTGTTGTTCGCACCGCCGGTGAGTATGTAGATGTTGTCGAAGATCCGGAACGCGTCGAGCGTACGGAACAGCAGTGCCACCAGGATTGCCGGCTTGATCAGCGGCAGGATGACCTTGACGAGCCGCTTCCACGCGCCGGCGCCGTCGACCTGTGCGGCGTTGAGCAGATCCTGCGGCACCAGCGCCAACCCCGCCAGCAGCAGCAGCGCCATGAACGGCGTGGTCTTCCACACCTCGGCGAGCACGACGATCGCCAGCGACGGGATCTGTTCGGTCAACGGGGCGCTGCCCTCTGGCAACAGGTTCGCCAGATAGCCGGTGCCCGGTGTCCAGGCGTAGTACCAGCTGTACGACGCGGCGACGGTGACGATTCCGTACGGGATCAGGATCGCCGTTCGCACGACGCCCTTGCCGAAGATGGTGCGGTGCATGACCAGCGCCAGCGCCATGCCGAGCACGAATTCGAAGGCCACCGAGATGACGGTGATGGCCAGCGTGACGAAAAACGCTGTCCACCAGTACCGGTCGGTGAGGATGGTGACATAGTTGGTCAGCCCGATGAACTCGGTGTCCTCCGGCGCCGCCATGTTGTTGCGCTGCAAGCTCAGCCAGACCGCATAAACGATCGGATAGCCGGTGACCGCGAGCATCAGCAGGACCGCGGGTGCGATCAGAAGAAACGCCAGCTTCCGCTCCGAGCGGGTGTTGTCGCTGCCTGTCGCCGCGGGAGCGGCCGAAGTGGTCGCAGCCGCCGGTGGCGCGGTCACGGGATCAGCCCCTTACCCTCGATGGCCTTCTGCACCTGCTCGGCAAGTTCGTCGGCGGTGCGTTCCGGGTCGATGTCGGTGATCGGCGCCAGCGTGGCGGAGATGCGGGTGGACACCGCCTGGTAAACGGGAGTGGCCGGACGGACGGCGGCATTCGTGAGTTGCTCGCGGATGATCTCGTACTGAGGGTACTTCGCCTGGAACGCCGGATCGTCGTACAGCGAGACGCGAACCGCGGGCAGGCCACCCTCGACCGAGGTGTACCGCTGGTTCTCGACGTTGCGCAGGCATCGGATGGCCTCGAACGCCTCGGCTTTGTGCTGGGTCGTCCTCGCGACGGCGAGGTTCAACCCGCCGATGGTGACCCTGGCCCACTCGCCCGGTCGGATACCCGGATAGTGGGCGAACCCGAATACCTTCTTGCTCGCCTCGAACGCCGACTCGAACTGCTCGTCGCTCGGCGAGAAGGTTCCGACGTCGTTGATGCTGTCGGCGAGGGCAGGATCCTCGTTGAGCGGCAGGAACGACACACCGCCCTTGACCGCGTTTTCGAGCAGCGACGGCAGCACGTACGGCCAGTTCACCTCGAGCGCGGCCTTGCCTTGTTCGAGTGCCAGCCGCGCGGTGGTCTCGTCGGTCTGCGTCACCGACGGGTCGGCCCCCGGTGCGGTGGCGACGTCCTTGATGATCTGCAGCGCCTTGACGGTGGCGGCCCGGTGTTCGGGTGTGTCAGTGAGAGTGACGCGTTCACCGTCGTCCGAAAGCACCTGACCGCCCGCGCTTTCCAGCAGGGTGTTGAACCAGACGACCAGACCCTCGTACTGTTTCCCTTGTACTGCAATCCAGCTCGGTTCGCCCGCCGCGTGCAACCTGGTCGCCTCGGCCACCATGTCGTCCCACGTCGCCGGTGCCTCCGGCATCAGATCGGCGCGATACCAAAGTAGTTGGGTGTTGGTGGTGATTGGAGCGGCGTACAGCTTGCCCTGCCAGGTGGCGGTCTCCAACGGTCCGGGCAGGGTGTTGGCTCTCGCATCGGCCTCCGCTTGGCCCGCCGGATCGTCGGAGAGCGGCAGGGCCCAACCGGCTTCGGCGAACTCGGCGGTCCAGACCACGTCGAGCGCCATCACGTCGAGGGCTCGGTCATTGCCGGTAAGCCGCCGCGCGAGCTGAAGCCGCTGGTCGTCGGCGCCCTTCGGCAGGCTCATCTGCTGGATGGTGAACCGACCGCCGAGCTCTTCGTTGCACCGCTTGGCGACGGCCGTGAATGTCTGCGCCTCGTTAGCCGGTGTGTAGTAGTTGACGACGATGCCGCCGCTGTCCGAACCGCAAGCCGTCAACATCGACGCTGTCGTCAGCGCAGCGATCGCCGCACAACCTAGCCGCCGTGGGCACACGCGCAAACCGTATTGCCACAACGGTGTGGTTTGCAACACCTCGGATGCGCGCGTCGCGCACTGTTACGCAATTGCGAACGTGCGCAAACTCCGCGCTGGTGGCGGTGTGTCGTCGGCAAACACGCACGCTCGCGGGAAAAGACGGGCGGACGTCAGATGGTCAAGCGCGCCAGCAGATCCCGTCCATGTTCGGCGCTCTGCGGATCGCACAGTACGTCGTAGCGACCGGCGACGAGTTGCAGCGTCGAGCTGAAATCTCTTGTGCCACGCGCCATCGCGTACGGGATCGCCGACGTGATGAGGCCGAAGAACACGCCGGCAATCAGGCCGGTCGCAAGCGCCCCCCACGGGCTGGGGCTGAAAAATCCGAGGATCAGGCCGATGAACAAGCCCAGCCAGGCGCCGGTCAGCACACCGCCACCGAGCACCTTGAGCCACGTCAACCGGCCGGTGACGCGTTCGACCTGCATCAGGTCGACACCGACGATGGTTACCTGCTGTACCGGGAATTCCTGGTCCGACAGATAGTCCACGGCGCGTTGCGCCTCGGCGTAAGTCGGGTAAGAACCGATCGGCCAGCCCTTCGGCGGCGTCGGCAGGCCGGCGGGCCCACGCCTCGTGCTCGCGGTACCCGGCGCTGCCCCGGGACCCTGTCCAGGCTGAAACGGACTGGTCATCGCTGCTCCATCTCCTCTTCTTCGCGTCTTCTTCGCGTCCGATCGGGGTGTCGCTTCCAACTGATTCAACGCCGCGAGAGCCGCGATCGTGCCCGGCGCGTGCGCTAGGTTGACAGCATGACAAATCCCGGCGAGGACGCAGGACAAACGGCATCATCCGGAGCCACCAGCGGTGCGTCCGAGCCGACTTCGGGGGGCTCTGAAGCGCCACCGATCGAGCAGTCCACCCACCAGACGGGGACGCAGGCCGAGGGCGGGCAGACGTCGGCCCCCTTCGAGCCGCCTGACCAATCCGGGTACATATCTCCCGCCTATGGCGCACCGTATGAGGCTCCGTCCGGTTACGACCCATCGGCCGGCTATTCGCCGAGCTATTCCCCGCCGCCGAGTTACCCGCCACCGCCGTCAGGCGCCTACCCACCCCCGACTTACCCGCCTCCGTCGCCAAGCACCTATCCGCCGCCCTACTCCGACCCCTCCAACTTCGGGCAGAGCTATCCGCCCCCGCCCTATGGCGCATCGCCCTACGGCGCATCGTCGCCGTACGGGTCACCCGCCGGATATGGCGCGCCCGGCTATGCCGGCGGCTACGGCGTGGGGGCACCGAAGACGAATCCGCTGGCGATCGCGTCGTTGGTGTGCTCGATCGTCTCACTGTGCGGAATCGGTTCGCTGGCAGGCATAGTCCTGGGAATCGTTGCGCTCAACCAGATCAACGACAGAAACGAGGGTGGGCGCGGTCTCGCCATCGCCGGTATAGCCGTCGGCGCGGTCACTTTGGTGTTGAGCGGACTGTGGTTCGTCGGGATGGTGAGTAGTAGCTGAACATGGCGGGTCCCCACAAGCAGCCGTTCCAGGACGGCGACGAGGAGCGTGCATGGCAGAAGTCGCCGCCCGTCGATTACCCCGCCGATCCGGGTTTGCCGCCCGCCGTCTACCCACCTTCTTACGGACCGGCCGCCGGCTACGCGTATGCGCCGGTGCCGTACGACCCGTACCGCGGAATGAAACCGCAAGGGACCAATGGGATAGCCGTAGCGGCTCTTGTCATCTCGCTGGTGTCACTGGTGTTCTGCGGCTTGCCGTCGATAATCGGCCTGATTCTCGGGATCATCGCCATGCGCGACACGAGACGCAGCGGCCAGGACGGCTACGGACTTGCGCTCGCGGGCGTCATCATCAGCGGAATTCCGATCGTGCTGTGGGTGCTGTACTGGCTGTTCTTCGTGGTTCTGTTCGCGGGCAGTTTCACCTTCGCATAGGCCGCATCTAGGCCGGCGGGCGAAACGGCTCGCCCTGGCGCTGCATGCCTGCGGCGCGACCCTTCCCCGCGATCACCAAGGCCATCTTTCGGCTCGCCTCGTCGATCATCTCGTCGCCCAGCATCACCGCGCCCCTGGCACCGCCCGCCCGGGAGGTATGCCACTCGTATGCCTCGAGAATCAGCTCGGCGTGGTCGTAGTCCCTCTGCCGGGGACTGAAAATCTCATTGCCCGCCGCGATCTGGTCGGGATGCAGCACCCATTTGCCGTCGTAACCCAGCGCCGCGGACCGGCCCGCCACCCGGCGGAAGCCGTCGACATCGCGAATCTTCAGATACGGGCCGTCGATCGCCAGCACGCCGTGCGTTCGCGCCGCGACGAGAATCCGCATCAGCACGTGATGGTGCGCATCACCGACGTCGTAGCCCTCCGGCTGTTCGCCGACCTCCAGCGTGCGCATGTTGAGGCTGGCCGCCATGTCGGCGGGTCCGAGCACCAGCGCCTGCACCCGCGGTGCTGTCGCGATCGCGTCAATGTTGGTCAGCCCCTGCGCGTTCTCGATCTGCGCCTCGATCCCGATGCCGCCGACCGGCAGCCCGTGGGTGGTCTCGAGTTGGCTCAGCAACAAGTGCAGGGCGTAGATGTGGGTGGCGTCGGCGACCTTGGGCAGGACCACGATGTCCAGCGCCGCGGCCGGTGACGACGCCACCGTCGACACCACCTCGATGATGTCGGCGTAGGTCCACGGCGTCGTCCAGTCGTTGACCCGCACCCCGCGAAGCTGACCGGCCCACCCGGGCTCGGCGAGCGCGGTCGCCACCCGGGTGCGGGCCTCGGCCTTGGCTTCCGGTGCGACGGCGTCTTCGAGATCCAGGAACACCTCGTCGACGGACAGGGTCTTCGCCTTCTCGACCATCTTCGCGCTGCTCCCGGGAACGGAAAGCACCGTTCGGCGGGGTCGATACCGGTTTTCCACGACTACACTCTTTACCCTTTGAGTCATGGCGGCGGTGAACAGGGTCTATGCGGCCCGACTCGCGGGAATGGTGGTGCTGGGCCCCGACGGGGAGTCCATCGGCCGCGTCCGCGACGTGGTGGTCAGCATCAGTCTCGTGCGCCAGCAACCGCGCGTGCTCGGCTTGGTGGTCGAATTACTTACGCGGCGAAGGATTTTCGTGCCCATCCTGCGGGTGACGTCGATCGAGCCCGGCGCCGTGACGCTTGCCACCGGCAGTGTGTCGTTGCGCCGGTTCGCGCAACGCCCGGGTGAGGTGCTCGTCCTCGGACAGGTGATCGAAACACCGGTGCGCGTCGACGATCCCGACCTGCCGCAGCTGGCGAACGTCGACGTGATCGTGGTCGACCTCGGCATCGAGCAGACACGCACCCGCGACTGGACGGTCACCAAGGTCGCGGTCCGCCCACACCGACGGCTCGGCAGGCGCAGCAACGTGCACGTCGTGGACTGGCAGCACGTGCACGGGTTGACACCGTCCGGGCTCGCGATGCCCGACCAGGGCGTCGCGCAACTGCTCGATCAGTTCGCGGGCCAGCGCGCGGTCGAGGTGGCCGAGGCCATCCGGGAACTGCCGGCCAAGCGCCGATACGAGGTGGTCAACGCCCTCGACGACGAGCGACTGGCCGACGTGCTGCAGGAGTTGCCCGAGGACGATCAGCTTGACGTGCTGAGGCGGCTGCCGGCCGAGCGGGCCCCGGACGTCCTCGAGGCGATGGACCCCGACGACGCGGCCGACCTGCTGGGGTCGATGACGCCGACCGACGCCGAGCAGTTCCTGCGCCGCATGGACCCCGAGGATTCGGAGGACGTTCGCCGTCTGCTGTCGCACTCCCCCGACACCGCGGGCGGTCTGATGACGTCCGGACCCATCGTGGTGGCACCGGACACCACGGTCGCCGAGGCATTGGCACGGGTCCGCGACCCTGACCTCACCCCGGCGCTGGCCTCATTGGTGTTCGTCAGCCGGCCCCCGACAGCCACCCCCACCGGCCACTACCTGGGCTGTGTGCACCTGCAGCGGCTGCTGCGCGAGCCGCCCGCGGACCTGGTCAGCGGCATCGTGGACACCGACCTGCCGAACCTGTCGCCCGAGGACTCCCTGGGGGCGGTGACGCGATACTTCGCCGCCTACAACCTGGTTTGCGGGCCGGTCGTCGACGAGCAGAACCACCTGCTGGGCGCGGTCTCCGTCGACGACGTGCTCGACCACCTGCTGCCCCACGACTGGCGTGAGACCGGCGAGCCCGAGTTGACCGGCGTGGAAGGGACCTCATGACCGACCGCAGCCGACTCGACACGCCGCTGGCCTCTCGGCGGTTCTCCTTCAACGTCGATCCCGAAGCGGTCGGGAACTTCAGCGAGTCGATCGCCCGGTACCTGGGCACCGGGCGCTACCTGGCCTGGCAGACCATCATCGTGATCGTCTGGATCGCGCTGAACCTGTTCGCCGTCGGCCTGCGCTGGGACCCGTATCCGTTCATCCTGCTCAACCTCGCGTTCTCCACGCAGGCGGCGTATGCGGCGCCACTGATCCTGCTGGCGCAGAACCGTCAGGAGAACCGGGACCGGGTATCGCTCGACGAGGACCGCCGCCGCGCCCTGCAGACCAAGGCCGACACCGAATACCTGGCTCGCGAACTGGCGGCGCTGCGGTTGGCGATCGGTGAGGTCGTGACCCGCGACTACCTGCGTCGGGAGCTCGAGGAGATGCGCGAGATGCTGGCTCAGCTGCAGCAACCGCCGCCGGATCCGGGCGACGACGGCGCCGGTCGGGCCAATCCGGGTGAGCGCCGAACCAAAAAGTCGGGTGCAGGCAGCTAACGCATTGCTGCAACGCGGCGATTGCTTAGTAGGTATGGTGACTTGGTTCACAAAGTGATCGCAGACCCAAGGACGGTTGAGTGCACATAAGGGGAGGAGCCGCCCTGCGGGCCGTGCGGCGCCAAACGGGGCGCCTCATGCGTCTCCCGGGCCCTCGAGTCCAGGAGCTGGTTTCTGCCAACCGCATGCGCGCCGGCCTCGGTGTGGCGATCATCGCCCCGGTCATTCTGGCAGGCAGCGTCGGCGCATCTGCGCCTTCGCCACGCACGCCGGTCTCCGACGCTGCGGTGACGCCGCTGGCCGCGGTGGAACCGTCACCGGGCGCCCGGTCCGGCGCGTCGGTGGTCGCGGTCACCAAGACGCCGAGCGCGTTCCACATCGCCGCCTCGACGGCATCTTCTCCCCCACCTGCGGCCGTCGTCAATTCGCCTGGGGCACTGGGTATTCCGGCGATGGCCCTGTCGGCCTACCGCAACGCCGAACGCATGATGGCCGCGGCCTACCCCGGTTGCGGCATCAGCTGGAACCTATTGGCCGGTATCGGCCGTATCGAGTCGATGCACGCCAACGGAGGCGCGACCGATGCCAGCGGCACCGCGGTTCGCCCCATCTTCGGCCCGGCTCTGGACGGCACGCTGCCCGGCAACGAAGTCATCGTGCAGAGCCGCACCGCCAACCGGGTCACCTACGCCCGCGCGATGGGACCCATGCAGTTCCTTCCGGGCACCTGGTCGCGCTACGCCTCCGACGGTGACGGCGACGGCAAGGCCGAAGTGCAGAACTTGTTCGACTCGACCCTGGCCGCCGCGCGTTATCTGTGCAGCGGGAACATGAACCTGCGCGACCCGTCCCACGTGATGTCGGCGATCCTGCGTTACAACAACTCGGTGGCCTACGCCCGCAACGTGCTGGGCTGGGCGGCGGCCTACGCCACCGGCGTGGTGCCGATGGATCTGCCCCCGATCACCGGATCGGTTCCCACGCTCGATTCTGCTTCGACCGGCAACGTGCACCTCACCGACCTCACCGAGTACCAGGGGCTCGGACCGGGGCTGCCGATCAACGCGCTCGGCCTGCCCGCCAACGACCCACTGGCCCTGATGCCCTTGCTCGAGCGTGACGCCGTCGCCAGCCAGATCGGTAACATACCGGGCTTCGCCCCAGGTCAGCGGCTCGGACCGCTGCCGGGACCCGTTCCGCAAGCACCGGCGACGCCCCAGGCGCCACCGCAGCCACCGCCATGGACACCGCCGTGGATGCAGCCGCCGAAGCCCGAGTGCGCGGTGTTCTGCATCGAGGACAACCCGGCGCCGCCGCTGCAGCCCGCGCTCGGCGGGCCTGCGGTCGCCCAGCCGTTGCTCCCGCCCGGTCCGGCTCCGCTGGCACCGCCAGCTCCGATCGCACCGCCGCCCGGGCCCGCACCCGCACCGGCGCCCGCATCAGCGCAAGCACCGGGACCGGCGGAGGCACCCGGACCGGCATCCCAACCCGAACCCGCACCCGTCGGTTAGAGACCGCCGTCGCGTCGGCCTAGACTCGACGGTGATGTCTCAATCGCCCCCTGAGCTGGAAGCCGCGGTTCGCCGTGCGCTGGCCAAGGTCATCGACCCGGAGCTGCGGCGGCCGATCACCGAACTCGGCATGGTCAAGAACGTCACCGTCGAGCCCGACGGCGCAGTCCATGTCGAGGTGTACCTGACCACCGCCGCGTGCCCGAAGAAGACCGAGATCTCTGATCAGGTCAGTCGGGCCGTCGCCGACGTCCCCGGCACCGGAGCCGTCCGAGTCAGCCTCGACGTCATGAACGACGAACAACGCACCGAACTGCGCAAGCAACTGCGTGGCGACTCGCGCGAGCCGGTCATCCCCTTCGCTCAACCCGGCTCGCTGACCCGGGTTTACGCGGTGGCCTCCGGCAAAGGCGGTGTCGGCAAGTCCAGCATCACCGTGAACCTCGCGGCGGCGATGGCCGCGCGCGGGATGTCGGTCGGCGTGCTGGACGCCGACATCTACGGGCATTCCGTCCCGCGCATGATGGGCGTCACGGACCGGCCCACTCAGGTCGAGTCGATGATCCTGCCGCCCGTGGCCCACGATGTGCGCGTCATCTCGATCGCGATGTTCACCCAGGGCAACACGCCCGTGGTGTGGCGCGGCCCGATGCTGCACCGAGCATTGCAGCAGTTTCTCGCCGACGTCTACTGGGGCGACCTCGATGTGCTGCTGCTCGACCTGCCGCCGGGCACCGGCGATGTCGCGATCTCGGTGGCGCAGTTGATCCCGGGCGCGGAGATTCTGGTGGTGACGACGCCGCAACTGGCGGCCGCCGAAGTGGCCGAGCGGGCCGGCGCGATCGCCCTACAGACCCGACAGCGCATCGTCGGCGTGGTGGAGAACATGTCGGGGCTGCTGCTCCCCGACGGCACGACCATGCAGATCTTCGGCGAAGGCGGGGGCAAGCAGGTCGCGGAGCGGTTATCGCGCGCGATCGGCGCCGACGTGCCTTTGCTCGGCCAAGTGCCGCTCGACCCGGCTCTGGTGACAGCCGGCGACTCCGGCGTCCCGCTGGTGCTCTCGGCGCCGGATTCCGCTTCGGGCAAGGAGTTGCGCGGGGTAGCCGACGCCCTGGCCAGTCGCAAGCGGGGACTGGCGGGCATGTCGCTGGGACTGGACCCCGCCGGTCGATAACGGTCTCGTGTCCGACGGCGAAGTCCGTCACAGCCTGTTGGACAAGGCGATACAGTGCTGTTCGTGGGTAGGACGGTGTTAGCCAAGGGGCGGGGTCGGTTGTTGGCCTTGGTCGCCTCGATTGCGCTTTCGGCCGCCCTGTTCCAGGCCCAGACCGCCGAACAGCCCGCGCACAATCCGGTCGCGTCGGCCGCGGTGCCCCAAGCTGCGCCGACAGATGCGCCGTCGGTCAACAGTCCCACCGAAGCCGAGTTGCTCGCGGCCAGTGCACCCGTCGCCAGCGCGGCAATCCCGTTCGCGTTGCCCGCCGGGATCGCGCCCGAAAGCGGCTTACAAATCAACACCATTCGGGTGGCCCGCGCTATCAGCGTGTTGTTCCCCGAGGTCACGACGATCGGCGGGTATCGCCAGGATCCGCTGAAGTGGCATCCAAACGGCTTGGCCCTCGACGTGATGATCCCGAACCACGGCAGCGAAGAGGGCATCGCACTCGGAAACCAGATCGCCGGGTTCGCCCTGGCGAACGCAAAACGCTGGGGCGTGATCCACGTGATCTGGCGGCAGGGCTTCTATCCGGGCGTCGGCGCGCCGAGTTGGACGGCGGACTACGGCAACGAGACCGCCAATCACTTCGATCATGTCCACATCGCCACCAACGGCGGCGGATATCCGTCCGGAGACGAGCAGTACTTCATCTGAGCCCGGGCGTCGAGGCGCTAGGTCGCGTCGGTGTCGAACGGCGTCGTCGCGAGTGTATCCGGGGCCGTGGGCGTATCCGCGGCTTGCGGGGTCGGCGCCGGTGAGCTGAGCGGTTTGTCGGCCGGCCGGTCGAAATTCCCGGTGAACAGCGAGTCGTCCCCGTCGAGCAGGTGCTTGGTGAGGGCGGCGCGCGGCGTCATCCCCCGCAATTTGTTGAGTTCACTCAGCGGCTCGCGCAGGTCGTCGAACTCCGGCCCGAGGTCCTCGCGCAGTTGGCTGGTGGCCCCGCTGATGTAATCGCGAGCCTGCCGCAGCGCACCCGTCGTCCACCGGATCGCGCCGGGCAGACGCTCGGGCCCGAGGATCACCAGACCGGCGATCACCAGGATCAGCATCTCGCCCCAGCCGACGTTGGCGAACACGGCTACACGCTGTTGTCGGGACCCGGATTGACGGTCAGCGTCACCCGCCGCCCGTCGCGGACCACCTCGATCGGCGCGTCCTGACCGATCTTCAGCTGGCGCACCGCGACGACGAACTCGTCGGCGTCGGCCACGGTCCGATCGCCGACCTTGACCACGACGTCGTTCTCGAGGATCCCCGCCCTCTCCGCGGGGCTGCCGGCCTTCACGTTGGCCACTTGCGCACCGGATGCGACATTGTTGCTGACCGATCGGGCGGTCAGGCCCAGCGTCGGGTGGGCGATCTTGCCGTCGCGGATCAGCGACTCGACGACCGCTTTGACCTCGTTGACCGGGATCGCGAAGCCGAGTCCGCTGGCGCTCTCGGACAGCGACTTGCCCGCGGTGTTGATGCCGATCACGTTGCCCTCCATGTCGATCAGCGGGCCACCGGAATTGCCGTGGTTGATCGGCGCATCTGTCTGCAGACCGTCGATCACCGTGTCGGTGTCCGAGCCGTCGCCCGACAGGGGCACCGGGCGGTGCAGCGCGCTGATGATGCCCGCGGTGACGGTGCTGCGCAGGCCCAGCGGGGCGCCCGCGGCGATCACCTCGTCGCCGACACGCAGCTTGTCCGAGTCGCCCATCTGCGCGACGGTCAGGTTGTCCACGTTGTCGACCTTCAGCACCGCGAGGTCGGTCTTGGGATCACGACCGACGAGGTTGGCGGGCACTTCCTTGCCGTCGTTGAAGACGACCTTCATCTTGTACTTGCTGGGGTTGTTCGCGGCTTCGGAAATCACGTGGTTGTTGGTCACGATGTACCCGCGGCCGTCGATCACGACACCGGAGCCCTGCGAACCTTCCTGATCGCTGGTCGCCTCCACGGTGACCACCGAATCTGCAACCGCTGCAGCGACTTTCGCGATCCGACCTTCGGGTGGCGGGCCGTCGTCGGAGTTGTTGAGCGTGACCTTCGAGGTGGTGAACGCCTCCACCACCTCGGCGGTCTTGCGGCCGACCCAGCCGCCGGCAAAGCCGATCACCAACGCGACGATGGCCAGCACCGCCAGCGCGACATAAGACACCCTGCCGCCGAACAGCACGTCGCGCACCCCCAGCTTGCCCGTCGGCACGTCTGCCGCAGAGCGCGGCGGCTCGTGCACCGCCGGGGCGCCAAGGGCGGCCGGGGCGGCCGGATCGCGCCACGGATCGGCCGGCTCGTCGGACGCGTCACCCTCGGCCTCCAGCGCGCCGGCGTCGGCGGGATGACGTTGCAGCGAGTCGCCGCCGGCGTAGGGCCTGCCGAACGCCTCGGCCAACACCGGGTCGGGCGGCTGGTTCGTCGGGGTGTACTCGCCCTGGTCTCGGTACTTGTCGAGGCCGACGAACGAACCGTCGACGCCGTCGGGCCTGCCGAAGGCGCGCTGCGCCACCGGATCGACGGGCGGACGCGAGACGGGGCGCGGCTTTAGGCGTTCGCGCTCGTTCTGGTCGAGATTGGTCACGCGTTCATCACCCTCTGTGAAGGCGCCCGCCATCGCCGGCGCAGATCGCTGCTCGTTTTCGCATTTACCCTACCGGCGCTTACGCCGGAGACGCTCCGCGCTGTCAGCAAACTGTGACTGCTGCGTCTCGGCGGGCGGCTCCTGCGGAGCATGGTGCGGGATCTCGGACAACAAGCCCAGCAGCGAGCTCGGCATGACGACAGGGCGCGAGCCCCGCAACGCCTCGCGGGCCTGCCGCTGGGCGTCGACCTCGGCTGCACACTGCGGGCACAGCGACAAGTGATGGGCGGCGCGCAGATGTGGGGTCAGACGCAGTTCGCCGTCCACGAAGGCGGCGATGGCCTCGGTGGACAGGTGCTCGGTGGAGCCGAACTGCCGCGGACCGACCGGAGCGTCACTCTGGGACGCGAACTGGGTGGGCAACCAGGAGAAGGCCCGACGGAACACGTGTCCCGGGTCGACCATGGCCCAGCTCCTCTCGCTGCGTTTCTGCGGTGCTCACTCGAATGTAGCGCGGCGCGCTGTGCACAAGCCCGGAACCTCAGGCCGTCTTGGCGGCGGTGTCGCTGTGGTTGGCCAAGTACTCACGAAGGGCCTGCCTGCCCCGGTGAATGCGGCTGCGCACAGTGCCCAGCTTCACGTCGAGCGTGGCGCCGATCTCTTCGTAGGACAGTCCCTCGATGTCGCACAGCACGACCGCGGCGCGAAACTCCGGCGGCAGCGAATCCAGCGCCGCCTGCAGGTCGGGACCCAGCCGCGAGTCGTGATAGATCTGTTCGGGGTTCGGGTCGTCGGCGGGCACCCGGTCGTAGTCCTCGGGCAGCGCCTCCATGCGGATGCGGCCGCGCCTGCGCACCATGTCGAGGAACAGGTTCGTGGTGATGCGATGCAACCAGCCCTCGAACGTGCCCGGCTGGTAGTTCTGCAACGACCGGAACACCCGGATGAACGTCTCCTGGGTTAGGTCCTCGGCGTCGTGCTGGTTTCCCGCCAGGCGGTAGGCCAGCCGGTATACCCGGTCGGCGTGCTGGCGCACCAGCTCGTCCCAGGACGGCATCGTCGCCTGGTCGCCCGTGGCGTCGAACACCGCGGTGCCGGTCAGTTCGTCGGAAGGCTCGACCCAGTCACCGTCGGCCAACTGTTTGAGGTGGGACATGGAACTCGGGGCCATCTTGATGGTGGTCGTCAGATCCTCCTGATCACAGCCGCCATCACGGCGTGGCGGTTCGTCACCGGCCGCAACGCGGAAACGCGCCTCGGTATTCCCCGGTTCGTCCCCTGGGAGCCAGAGTTCGCCGTTTTCCATGGGACATACCGTCTCCGACCGTGCCGTGCCTGGCATATGAGCAAACTGAACTTTTCCTGAGAATGCTTTTCTACCCGTTTTCGACCTGCGCGAACCCCCCGAAATCCGCGTAATCCGGCGTTCGGGACCGGGCGTGTCGCGAGGCTGGCCGATACCGGTTGGCTACGCTGCGGGCATGGCCGGCAGCGACGATGTCATCGGACCGCACAGCCGTGCCGAATCGATAGTCTCGCACGCCGAGCAGTCCATCTCCGAGGACGCGATCGTCGCAGCGGCGAGGGAACGAGCGCTCGACATCGGCGCGGGTGCCGTCACCCCCGCCGTCGGCGCGCTGCTGTGCGTGTTCGCCAAGCTGACGGCTGCCAAGGCCGTGGTCGAGGTCGGCACCGGCGCCGGGGTCAGCGGCCTGTGGCTGCTGTCGGGCATGCGCGAGGACGGGGTTCTGACCACGATCGACGTCGAACCCGAACACCAGCGCATCGCCAAGCAGGCGTTCGTCGAGGCCGGGATCGGGCCAGGGCGAACCCGGTTGATCAGCGGCCGCGCGCAGGAGGTGCTGACCCGGCTCGCCGACGAGTCCTACGACTTGGTGTTCGTGGACGCCGACCCGTTGGACCAGCCGCAATTCGTCGCCGAGGCCATCCGGCTGCTGCGCCCCGGCGGGGCAATCGTCCTGCACCGCGCGGCGCTCGGCGGGCGGGCCGGTGACGCTTCGGCCAACGACGCGGAGGTCGCAGCCGTGCGCGAGGCCGCCCGGCTGATCGCGGAGGACGAGCGGCTCACCCCGGTTTTGATCCCGCTGGGCGACGGCCTGCTGGCCGCCGCCCGCGACTGACCGCCAGTAAGCCAGGCGAGCGCACACTCCCGTACGGTTTTGGCCCCTTGAGGCGTACCAGTGTGCGCGCTCGCGGCTACTGAGCAGCGGCGCGCCCTTGACCGTTGACTGAACGAGCGTTTAGTCTACTAAACATGCGTTCAGCATCGGCCGATCGGACCGCCGTCGCGCGGATCCGCGATGCCGCCATCGAGCAGTGGGGCGAACACGGATTCGGCGTTGGCCTGCGGGCCGTCGCGGACACCGCGGGGGTGTCGGCCGCGCTCGTCATCCACCACTTCGGCTCGAAGGAGGGCCTGCGCAAGGCGTGTGACGCCTACGTCGCCGAAGTGATCCGCGAAAGCAAGTCCGAGTCGCTGCAGACGCACGACCCGGCGACCTGGCTCGGGCAGATGGCCGAGATCGAGTCCTATGCGCCGCTGATGAAATATCTGGTGCGCAGCATGCAGTCCGGCGGTGAGCTCGCCAAGGCGTTCTGGCAGCAGATGACCGACAACGCCGAGCAGTACATCGAGGAAGGCGTGCGCTCCGGTCTGCTCAAGCCGAGCCGCGACCCCCACGGCAGAGCTCGGTTCCTGTCGCTGTCGAGCGGCGGAGGCTTCCTGCTGTATCTGCAATTGCACCCGTCCACCGATCTGCGCGAGGTGCTTCGCGATTACGGCGAGGAGATGGTGCTGCCCGCGCTCGAGCTCTACACCAAGGGGTTGATGAGCGACTCGACGATGTACGAGGCGTTCCTCAAGCAGCGCGAGAAGGGCATTCCGTTCAGCACACAGGAAGGAGACCGCGATGACGGCTCAGACAGCCAGGCCAATGCGGCGGGCTGACCAAAGCGTTGGCCGGGCCGCAGTCGAAATCCGCGGACTGTCCAAGGCATTCGGGCGCACCAAGGCGCTCGACGGGTTGGACCTGACCGTCGCGCCCGGCCAGATCGCCGGGTTTCTCGGCCCGAACGGCGCGGGCAAGTCGACCACGATCCGCGTGTTGCTCGGGCTGTTGCGGGCGGACAGCGGCAGCGTCCGACTGCTCGGCGGCGATCCGTGGCAGGACGCGGTGGCACTGCACCGCCGCATCGCCTACGTCCCGGGGGACGTGACGCTGTGGCCCAACCTGACCGGGCTGCAAGCGATCGACTTCCTGGCCCGGCTTCGCGGCAACGGCGTCGACACGACGCGCCGTGATCAGCTGATCGAACGGTTCGAACTCGACCCGCACAAGAAGGCCCGCGCCTACTCCAAGGGCAACCGACAGAAGGTCGCCATCGTCGCCGCCTTCTCGACCAATGCCGAGCTCTACATCCTCGACGAGCCGACATCCGGTCTGGATCCGTTGATGGAGAAGGTATTCCAGCAGTGCGTCGGCGAGGTCACCCAGCGCGGCGCAGCGGTACTGCTGTCCAGCCACATCCTGGCCGAAGTCGAGAAACTCTGCGACCACGTCACGATCATCCGGGCCGGCCGCACGGTGCGGTCCGGCGCGCTGGCCGAGTTGCGCCATCTGATGCGCACGACGGTGTCCGTGCGTACCCGCCAGGACGGCCGACGTCTTCACGACGCACCTTTCGTCCACGACTTCGCGATCACCGACGGCCACTACACGTTCTCGGTCGACCGCAACGAGCTCGACCACGCGATGGGCCATCTCAGCGAACTCGGGATCCTCGACCTAACCGTCACGCCGGCCTCGCTCGAAGACATGTTCCTGCGCGAGTACCAGGGGGCCGCGCGATGACGAGCGCCGCTGTTGCACGGCCTGTGGTACGACGCGGCTCGCCTACCTCCGCACTGACCGGGACCGCCCTGCTGCTGCGGCTCGCGCTGCGCCGCGACCGGCTCCGGCTGGGCATCTGGGTGGCGGTGCTGACGCTGCTGATGGCCTATGCGCCGGCTGCGATGAAACTGGCTTATCCCGAAGAGGCACAACGCGTCACGCGGGTGGACCTACTGAAGACGCCCGCCGGGATGATGATGGGCGGACCGATGTTCGGCCGCAACGAGACCGACCTCGGCGCAATGATGGCGAACGAGCTGATGTTGACGCTGATCGTTGCGACGTCGATCCTCGCGATTCTCACGGTGATCCGCCACACGCGCGCCGAAGAGGAAAGCGGCGCAGCGGAGTTGGTGTTGTCATCGGTCGTCGGTCGGTATGCCCGGACTGCGGCGGCACTGATCCTCGTCGGAGCGGTCAACGCGGTGCTCGCGGTGACGATGACGCTGGCGATGGCCGCCGGCGGCTTCGGCCTTCTCGACACGGCGGCAATGTGTCTCGGCGTCATCGGGGTGGCGATGGCGTTCGGTGCGGTGGCCGCCGTCACCGCGCAGCTGTGGCGGCAGGCGCGCACTGCAACCGGCGCCGCGATGGCCACGCTGGCGGTGGCGGCGCTGGTCCGCGGGATCGGCGACGTCATCGACAACTCGGGCAGTGCGCTGAGTTGGCTCTCACCGATCGCATGGGCTCAGCAGATGCGCGCGTTCGTCGACCTGCGGTGGTGGCCGTTCGCCCTCCTGGTCGCGCTGATCATGGGGTTGACGGCGCTGGCCGCGGTCTTCGAGGGCAGGCGTCAGTACGACGACGGCACGCTCCCGTCGACCGGCGAGCACCCCGACGCCCGTCCGATCAACGGTGTGCTGGGCCTGCATGTGACGCTGCAGCGCGGTCAGACCGTCGGCTGGACCATCGGGTTGTTCCTGGGCGGCCTCGCGTTCGGGTCGATGACGAAGTCCCTGCTCGACGCTGCCGAAAGCAACGAGGTGATCCGGCGGGTGATCGCGCAACATGGCACCGACAGCGTTTACACCACGATGACCCAGTTTCTGGCGGCCGCGGCCAGCGCATACGTCGTCGGCGCCGTGCTGCGGGTGTACACCGACGAGGAGCGCGGCCTGGGCGAGGTGGTGCTTGCCGGATCGGTGTCGCGGTGGCGCTGGCTTTCGACGGCGGTCGGGTCGGCGCTGCTCGGTTCGGTGGTACTGATGTTCTTCGCGGGTCTCGGCAACGGGCTGGGTGCGGGCATCGCCGTCGGCGAGCCCGCGACAGTGTTGCGGCTGACCCTGGCCGGCTTGGCTTTCCTGCCTGCCATGGCCGTGATGGCAGGGGTGGCGGCGCTCGCCGTCGCGGTGCGGCGGCCCTGGCTTGGGTGGTTGGCGGTGGCCTTCGTCGTCGCCTCGCTCTACCTCGGGGCGTTGCTGCGGTTGCCGCAGTGGCTGATCGACCTGTCACCGGTCAGCCGCACCACGGCGCCGAGCGGCTATCCGGTGGCCACGCTCGTCGTCATG